>CAVKCP010000004.1:0-66293 GCA_963654815.1 Lachnospiraceae bacterium
CTATCTCTCACAGTGACACATTATTTTGCCCCTGTAGGGGGCGCATATTTCAACCTGTCAATGAATTATGCGCCCCCTACAGGGGCAAATTTGTTGGAAACAATAAACGCAGGGGCAAGCCCCTGCGCTATAATCTGTCGTCCCTACGGGACTTGATGGTTGCAAAGTTTTTACCGGACACCAATATTTTTTTTACAAGACCGGTGCGAGCAAATGTGCAAACCAACCGACGAATTTCTGCCAAGGCGTGCGAAACTCATCCCATGTCTGCGGCGTGAGTTTGAAGCTTTCCTTCTTGTCGGCATCAAACATCGCGTCAAGCTGCTTTGTAGTGCAACGGTCAACAATCACGGCATTCTCCTCATAGTCAAAGCGCAAACTGCGCGAATTGAGGTTGGCACTGCCCACCGTGCAGAACTTTCCGTCAACCATTATCACTTTTGTGTGGTGAAACCCAGGCTTGTATATATACACGTCAACGCCATGCTTCATAAGCTTATGCACATTATAAAACACGCAGTCGGGCGTGAGCGGAATGTCACTGTGTGCCGACACCATTACCTCCACCTTCACACCGCGTTTCACAGCATTGCGCAAAGCCTTCTTCAGCTTTCGGTTCAGCGTGAGATAGGGGTTCACTATTTTTATACTGTCGGCAGCGTCGTTAATGGCATCGACATAAAAAGTGCGTATTATCTTGTTTGAAACCAGCGGTTCGCGATTGACAATACCTATTGTCTTTTTGCCTGCAGAGGCACAACTGTCGGCTTTCAATCCAGTGAAATGGCTGGCATTTCCATACGGTCTGTAATACTTGCTGCCGCTTACATTCTGCCGTGTAGTTTTGTTCCATATACGCAGGAATATTGCCTGCAAACTGTTCACCTCGTCACCTTCAATGCGGCAGTGCATGTCTCGCCACTCGCCCACTTGCTGGGTGCCGTTAATGTAATAGTCGGCAACGTTCATTCCGCCCGTATAGGCCACTTCACCGTCGATGACCACAATTTTCCTGTGGTCGCGGTGAAACACATGGTTAAGCCAAGGAAAACGTATCTTGTCGAACTCATAAATTTCCACTCCCGACTTTCTGATTGAATCGAGATGCACCTTCCTCAACGGACGGTTGTTCGACTCATTGCCGAAACTGTCGAAAAGAGCCCTCACCTCAACGCCCTCGGCTGCCTTTTCGGCCAACAACCCGAAAAGAATATGGGCTATCGAGTCGTTGCGGAAATTGAAATACTCCAGATGCACACTGCTACGGGCCTGACGTATGGCCTTGAACATGTCGTCGAATTTCTCCTGACCGTTCATAAGCAGCACTACACTGTTGTTGTGTGAGAACCTAATGCCCTCATCTTTAAGTTGCCTGACAATTAGCGAGTCGCTCGTTATAGAGTGACCTTGAAATGCAATACACGACAAAAACAATACAATGAAACTTCGCAATTTCATATTTGCCATGTTAAAGCATACAACTGTAATGGTCAACAATACCTTTCAAGCGGCACTCCTCGTCAACAACCAACACCGTGTGTATCTTGTAGCGGTTCATTATTTTCTGTATCTCGCTTATCCTTGCGGTGGGCAGAACCATCTTCGGCGTGGTAGTCATAATGTCGGCCACGGTCTTGTCGAAGAATTTCTCCTGCCACTTTTCCATTGCCCTGCGAATGTCGCCATCGGTTATCAAACCTATGACGCGGCCCTCTTCAAGAGCCACGCCAAGTCCCAATTTGCCTTTGCTTACGAGGATTATGGCCTCGCCCAGGTTCATCGTCTTCGGAACGATGGGCAAGTCTTCGGTGCGCATCACATCTGCGGCAGTCGTGAGAAGGCGTTTGCCAAGCTCGCCGCCGGGATGGAACTGCGCAAAATCGTTGGGTTTGAAATCGCGCACCTCCATTAAAGCCACGGCAAGCGCATCGCCCATGGCAAGCGTGGCAGTAGTGCTGCTCGTCGGGGCAAGATTCAATGGGCAAGCCTCCTTTGCCACCTTAATATTAAGGTGAGCCGTGGAATACTTGGCAAGAAGCGAATCGGGATTTCCGCTCATGCCTATAATCGGGATGTTCATGTGCAACACCATGGGAATAAACCGCAACAACTCGTCGGTTTGTCCAGAGTTGCTTATTGCCAGCACCACATCGTCGTGTGTCATAACTCCCAAATCGCCGTGGTAAACGTCGAGCGGGTTTATGAAAAACGAAGGCGTGCCCGTGCTCGACAATGTTGCGGCTATCTTCGCACCAATGTGCCCGCTCTTGCCCACACCGGTAACTATCACCTTTCCACGGCAATTTATTATTAGCTCAACCGACTTGTCGAAGTTCTCGTCCAATTGTGGCACAAGGTCAACAAGAGCCTTTGCCTCGTCTTTTATGCATTGTGCCGCATACTCGCGCACATGCTTCATTTTTTCCAAGTATTTTCCGTCCATCGCATCAACTGTTCAATGTTTTGACCAAGCTTTCAAGGTCGTCGAGTTGCAACATGTTAGGGCCGTCGCTCAAAGCATTGTCGGGATCGGGGTGAACCTCAAAGAAATAGCCCGTTGCGCCGAACGCCTTTGCCGCCATTGCCATTGCCGGCACAAAGCGGCGGTCGCCCGAGGTGCATCCGCCACCACCACCGGGACGCTGCACACTATGCGTGCAGTCCATCACCACACGAGGCACTATCGACAGCATATCAGGGATGTTGCGGAAATCGACCACCAGATTGTTGTAGCCATACATATTGCCCCTCTCGGTGAGCCACACCTCTTTGGCTCCTGCATTGAGAGCCTTTTCCACGGGATAGGCCATGTCATTGCCGCTCAAAAACTGCGCTTTCTTTATGTTAACCACGCGTCCTGTCTTTGCAGCCTCAACGAGCAAGTCGGTCTGACGGCACAAGAACGCCGGAATCTGTATCACATCCACCACTTCACCGACAGCCTTTGCCTGCCAGCTCTCATGTATGTCGGTAAGCACACGCAGGCCATATCGCGACTTTATGTCGGAGAGCATCTGCAAACCTTTGTCAAGTCCCGGACCACGGAACGATTTCAATGAAGTGCGGTTAGCCTTGTCGAACGAAGACTTGAATATTATGTCAACGCCAAGACGACGGTTTATTTCAACGAGTCGTTCGGCAACTGTGTCAAGCAGATCCTGCGACTCAATGACACATGGGCCTGCAATAAATATAGGTTGCATATCACTTTTTCGTTTAATTGCAAATCAACCGCCCGCAAGTCATAAAAAGGCATTGCGCCCTAACGCCGCGAAACAGTTTTTGACTTGCAAATATAGTCAAAAAAAATTGTTGTAACAAAGCTTTAACGGATATTTGCGCCAACCGACACATATATAACGAAAAAGAGGAAACTTCGGTGAAGTTTCCTCTTCTGTGCGTCCTTAGGGGCTCGAACCCTAGACCCACTGATTAAGAGTCAGTTGCTCTACCAACTGAGCTAAGGACGCTTAATACATTCAGTCGTATTCAGCATTTTCTGAAATGCGGTTGCAAAGGTACGCTTTTTCTGAAACACAGCCAAATTTTTTGATGACTTTTTCTTTAAAATCGCAAAAATAAAGAAAACCAAATAACCCATTAAAACATACATTTATCTGTAAACCAATTAGTTTTATTACCAACAACTTTATCTTCTTTTCAAGGCAACAAAAGCCCCAATCCCATACCATTTACGCTAAAAACATGCAAAAACAACACTTTTCAGCCCATGTACACCATACGGAACACGAGCGTGCAGCAGACGATGCACACACGCAATCCACACGCAGCACACACGCCGCGCAGATGCCTTCTTGCAAAAAGAAGCACATGCTTGCGGTGCTGCAAATGCCCCATTTGACATAAACAATCGTTCATTTTTCAAAACTTTTGTTAATATCGGCACGACCAAATAAACCTTTCCATGCTTTTTCGTATCTAATTTGCAAAACGGGACAAGCACATACATGCGCAAACACGCATGACGCGTCAGATACGTTGTAAAACGCAACAGTTGTAACACCTAACGTTAAACAAAAAATAAAAATATGAAAACAAATGGGATAACTTGCCTCGCGGGGCTGTTTTTTATGTTGCCCTTGGGAGAATGCGCGGCAAGACAATGGTCGCTCAAAGACTGTGTTGACTACGCCCTCACCAACAACATCACACTCAAAAAGGCGAAATTGCAGGAATATTCCGCTATCGAAGACGTGAAGCAGAGCCAAGCAGCCCTCTTGCCCTCGCTCAGTTTCTCAACATCACAGAACGTGACCTACAACCCATGGCCCGAACGCGGACGCGCAACAGTGTCTGACGGTTATGTGCAGTCGAGCATAGACAAGGCATACTACAACGGTTCTTACAGCGTGAGCGGCAACTGGACTGTTTGGAACGGCAACCGCAACACCAACACTATAAAGCTCAACAAAATTACTGCCGAGCAGGCACGGCTCGACTCTGCCACCACGGCCAACAACGTGCTTGAACAAATAGCACAACTGTATGTGCAAATACTTTACTCAAACGATGCCATAAACGTAAGCCGCGAAAGCTACAAGACAAGCAAAACCAACGAGGAGCGCGGTGAAACCATGCTCAAGGTGGGCAAGATGAGCAAGGCCGACTTGGCGCAGCTCACAGCCCAACGGGCGCAGGACGAATATAATATTGTGGAGGCAGAAAGCAATCTGCGCAACTACAAAAGACAGTTGAAGCAGCTGCTGCAAATTGCCGACGACGAAGAATTCGACGTAACCATTCCCACAACTACCGACGACATGGCTCTGCAGCTCATTCCCGCCCTCAACGACGTGTATGCAGCCACACTCGAGCAACGCCCCGAGATTAAGAATGCCAAGCTCGGCGTTGAGAGCAGCGAGCTCAACATGAAAATCGCCAAGGCCGGACACATGCCCACTGTTAGCCTCAATGCCGGTTTGACCACATCTACCAACTCCATGAGCCAAAAAGCGTGGGGCGACCAGATGAAAAACAATTTCAACATTGGTGCAGGCGTGTCGGTGAGCATACCAATATTCGACAACCGCCAAACAAAAACGGCCGTGAACAAGGCCATGATACAAAAGCAGAACTATCTGCTCGACTTGCAGGACAAGCAAACAACGCTCTACTCCACCGTTGAGAACTACTGGCTGCAGGCCGTTACCAACCAGAACAAGTTCAAGGCCGCCCGCGTGTCGACAGAGAGCGCGCAGGCAAGCTACGACCTGTTGTCAGAGCAGTTCAAGCAAGGGTTAAAGAACATCGTGGAACTTATGACCGGCAAGAACAACCTGCTCAAAGCCCAGCAAAACGAGTTGCAGAGCAAATATCTTACAATTCTCAACATCAACATGCTCAACTTCTATGAAACGGGTGAACTGAAATAGAATGATTCTTGCATAGCATTTTCTACTGAGGAAAAAGATTACGAAAAAATAGAAAACAAATTAGAGAGAGATGAAAAAATTAAACAAGAAATGGACGATAACTGCCGTGGTGGCTGTCGTTGCCATTGCGGCCGTGTGGAAATTCTCCAGCGGCAAAGAGGAAGCAAAGATTTCGTTTGAGACGGCATCGGTGGCCCCTGCAAACATCCAGAACAGCATCACGGCCACAGGAACAATAGAGCCTGTGACATCGGTGACTGTGGGTACGCAGGTAAGCGGTATTGTCAGCAAACTGTATGTTGACTACAACAGCGAGGTGAAAAAGGGCCAGGTGATAGCCGAACTCGACAAGACCAACCTCACGAGCCAGCTCAACACCGCAAAGGCAACACTCACAAGCGCAGAAAGCCAACTCAACTATCAGAAAGCAAATTTCCAGCGTTACACCACACTCTACAACAAAGGACTCGTGAGCGCCGACGACTACGAGAACGCCCAACTCACCTACAAGCAGGCAAAGGAGCAGGCAGCATCGGCTCGCGAGGAAGTGCAGCGCGCCCAGACAAACCTTGGCTATGCCACCATCACATCGCCCATTGACGGCATCGTGCTGTCGAAATCGGTTGAGGAAGGACAGACAGTGGCCGCCAGCTTCTCTACTCCTGAACTGTTCACCATTGCAAAAGACCTTACCAACATGCAGGTTGTGGCCGATGTTGACGAAGCCGACATAGGCGACGTGCGCAAAGGCGAGCGTGTTTCGTTCACCGTCGATGCCTACCCCGACGACGTTTTCGAGGGAACAGTGACACAGGTGAGACAGGAAGCCACGACAACCAACAACGTGGTGACTTACGAAGTGGTTATCTCAGCACCCAATAGCGACCTGAAACTGAAACCCGGACTTACGGCCAACGTAACGATATACACCGCCGAACGCAAGGGTGTTTTGGCTGTTCCATCGAAGGCTTTGCGCTACACACCGACAAAAGAAACTGTCGGAAAGATGAAAATCGTTGACATAAGCAACGCCAAGAACAAAGTTTGGACAATAGAAGGCAACTCGATCGTGGCCCACAAGGTGAACATCGGAATGACCGACGGCACCAACGCGCAGATATTGAGCGGTGTGAATTCGGGCACGAAAGTTATAACCGGACTTAGCGTCGTGGAAGCAACTGCCGAGGTCCAGACACAGGAAGAAGGTGAAACAAGTCCGTTCTCGCCAGGCCCTCCCGGAAAAAACAAGAAAAAGTAAAGGAGGAATGAAATGGACGAGAAAAAAGTCGTAATAGAACTCGACAATGTTAAGCGCGACTTTCTCGTTGGCGACGAGAAAGTGCACGCTTTGCGCGGAGTTTCATTCAAGATATACGAGGGCGAGTTTGTGACCATCATGGGCAAATCGGGTTCGGGAAAGTCAACCCTACTCAACCAGCTCGGCTGCCTCGACACGCCAAGCAGCGGCGAATACTACCTCGATGGAGTGTCGGTGCGCAAGATGTCGAAGTCGCAACGGGCGGTGCTGCGCAACCGCAAGATTGGCTTCATATTCCAGAACTACAACCTGTTGCCCAAGACAACGAGCGTTGAAAACGTGGAGTTGCCGCTGATGTATAATTCGGCCGTAAGCGCGAAAGAGCGTCAGGACCGTGCCATCAAGGCGCTTGAAGCAGTGGGACTGGGCAGCCGTCTGTATCACAAGTCAAACCAGATGTCGGGTGGACAGATGCAGCGCGTGGCCATCGCAAGAGCCCTTGTGAACGACCCCGCAGTGATTCTCGCCGACGAGGCTACGGGTAATCTTGACACACGCACGTCGTTTGAAATACTCATTCTGTTTCAAAAACTGCATGCAGCAGGACGCACAATAATATTCGTAACGCACAATCCCGACATTGCTAACTACTCTTCGCGCAACATCATGTTGCGCGACGGACATGTTATATCCGACGAGTATAACACGAACATCCTTTCTGCCGAAGACGGACTGGCAGCATTGCCGGTGAACTCCGACGAATGATGTGCGCAAAAGCATGCAGCAAAAGCGTCGGCAAAGACGCTATGAGTAACAACATACTAAAACAATGAGGCAACCAAATGAATTACAGCAATTTGTTTAAGATAGCCATAAGGGCGATTGCAGCCAACAAGATGCGTTCGTTTCTGACGGCCCTCGGCATCATCATCGGTGTGGCTTCGGTCATCACGATGCTTGCCATAGGTCAAGGTTCGAAGAAAAGCATACAGGCCAACATTGCCGAAATGGGTTCGAATATGATAATGATAAGTCCGGGTGCCGACCGTGGCCCGGGCGGTGTAAGGCAGGATGCATCGTCGATGGAGACATTGAAACTCACCGACTACAACACCCTTAAAGACGAGTGCAACTACATAAAAGGCATAAGCCCTACGGTAAATAGCAGCGGACAATGGATTTACGGCAACAACAACACCCCGTCGTCAATCTACGGCGTAAACCAGGATTATCTCGAAATACGCCAGCTTTCGGTTGACGAGGGCGAGATGTTTACCGATGCCGACATCAAGTCGAGCGCAAAAGTGTGCATACTCGGACAGACAGTAGTTGACAATCTCTTTCCCGACGGTTCCGACCCTGTGGGCAAAGTGGTGCGTTTCAACTCCATCCCGTTCCGTGTTATCGGTGTATTGAAGAAAAAAGGCTACAACTCAATGGGTATGGACCAGGACGACCTTGTGCTTGCTCCATACACTACGGTGATGAAGCGCATCCTCGCCCAGACCTACCTTGGCGGCATAACATGCTCGGCCATAACCGAAGACCTTACCGACAAGGCCATTGAGGAAATAACGAGCGTGCTGCGGCGCAACCACAAGCTGAAGGACGCCACCGACACTCAGGACGCCGATGACGACGACTTCAACATACGATCGCAGGAAGAGTTGGCAAGCATGATGAATTCAACCACCGACATGATGACCATTCTTCTGGGCTGTGTTGCAGGCATTTCGCTCATCGTGGGCGGTATCGGCATTATGAACATCATGTATGTGAGCGTGACCGAACGCACACGCGAAATCGGTTTGCGCATGAGTGTCGGAGCACGCGGCATCGACATTCTGAGCCAATTCCTCATCGAGGCAATCCTACTCAGTGTCACCGGCGGTCTTATAGGAGTAGCCATAGGCGTAGGTTCGTCGTATGCGGTGAAACTTATAGCCCATTGGCCAATATTCATACAGCCTTGGAGCATTATCATGAGCTTCGCGGTATGTACGTTTACCGGAGTATTCTTCGGATGGTATCCGGCAAAGAAAGCTGCAAGACTCGACCCAATAGAGGCTATAAGATACGAATAAGAGCAACGGCTTACACAACAACAAAGACAAAGGCATTAAACATCTGGCGGTGTTTGATGCCTTTGTTTTTTTATTCACGACACTACACTGAGGGCAAAGCCGTTGCGGCTTGGCATGATTTTTTCTTTGTAAACATTGTGTTTTTTACCCTATTTTGCCTACTTTTGCATTGAAATGAAATTGCCAGGAAAGCATCGTTTCGCACAAAAGCGACATTTTCACGCTCTTTGCACGATACCAATACATAACAACGGCAATGCAACAAACGGCAGATTACGCCCCACGGAGAACAAGACAATATTATGAAACAGAACATCATCATTTCAAACGACCTGGAAAAGGAGTTGCAGGATTCCATTAATAAATGTGAGCATGACAAAGTATTCGTATTGACCGACGACACAACAAAAGCCAAATGCTACCCTTTACTGGACAACTGCCATTGTCTTGCAAACGCAGTAATCATAACAATAGGTGTTTCTGACGAGCAGAAGAACATCGACTCGCTGGCCAAAGTATGGAGCGCACTGGGACAGAACGGAGCGACAAGACATTCTTGTCTGATAAACCTCGGAGGCGGAATGGTGACCGACCTCGGAGGTTTTGCAGCCTCAACATTCAAGCGCGGCATCGATTTCATAAACATACCAACAACTCTGCTTGCAATGGTAGATGCATCGGTAGGAGGCAAGACTGGTATAAACTTCAACGGACTGAAGAATGAAATCGGCGTTTTCAACAACAGCAAGGCGGTAATTATAGACACGCGCTTTCTGAAAACACTCGACCTTATGAACATAAAGTCGGGCTATGCCGAGATGCTGAAACACGGTTTGATAAGCGACAGAAGCATGTGGGCATCACTCGTCAACTACGATTTGGACAATCCCGACCTTGCAGTTCTGCAAGAAATGGTTGCCGCATCAATCGCCGTAAAGGAGAAAGTGGTGGAAAGCGACCCGCATGAAAACGGCGCGAGAAAAGCACTTAACTTCGGACACACATTGGGACACGCTTTTGAGTCGCTTGCCCTAAGACGGCAGAAGCCCATTCTGCACGGTTATGCCGTGGCCTATGGCATAATAGGCGAATTGTATCTGAGCGCAACCAAGAAATCGTTCCCCACAGAAAAGATGCGGCAAACCGTTAGTTTCATAAAAGAAAACTATGGAAAGATGAACATTGAATGCAGCGATTACGACAGCATTATCGAGCTGATGACGCATGACAAGAAGAACGACTCTGGCAGAATAAACTTCACATTATTGTCTGACATTGGAGAAGTCAGCATCAACCAAACCGCAACAAACGATGAAATAGCCGAAATGCTCGACTTCTACCGTGAAAGCATTTAAGCCCGTTGCTGTAAATGCAACAAGACTACGAAAGAAAAAGAAACAACCAACATGGACATAGAAAGAGTTAAAACAATAGGACTAAAGCACGACGGACTGTCGAAAACCCTTGGCATGGAGTTCTTGTCAACCCCCGACCCCGACACTTGTCAGGCCCGCATGAAAGTCGACGAACGCAACCGTCAGACCTTCGGATTTCTCAGCGGCGGAGCAACATTGGCTCTTGCCGAGAACCTTGCAGGCGTAGGGTCGATGGCATTATGCCCCGACAAAATCTGCGTGGGCATAAACGTGAGTGCCAACCATGTAAAAGCCGTGCTTGAAGGTGATTGTGTAACAGCCACCGCACGCGTCATACACAAAGGCAAAACTCTGCATGTGTGGCACATAGAGATTGCCAACAACAAGGGAGAACTGATTTCGGCCGTTGACGTGACAAACTTCATCCTCAACAAAAGCAAGAAATGAGCGAAGTCGTATTCAAACTTCCCAACGAAGAAACCATCATGCGCAACACGCTGCATGACGAACCGGAAGAATTCCAGTCACTATCACAAACTCACGGCCGAAGCGGATATATCATAGCCCCATTTACCGTGTCGGAAACATCACCTTTGCTCATTATCCCTGCAAAATGGGAGAAGCTGCCGCTCATGGCATTGCCGAAAGAACAGAAAGTGAACCTGTATAGAGAACACAGTGAAGCCGACCGGGATTGTTATGGCGCAGATTTCAGGAAATTCCATGCAAAACTCGCCGACAAGACATTCAAGAAAATAGTGTTGGCACGCCGTTCCACGGTATATTCCGACACCCCAATCGATCCGGAAGCATTGTTTGCACAAGCCTGCCTTTTATATCCCGGCATGTTCGTGTCGTTGTTCTCATCCGAGAAAAGCGGCACATGGCTGATAGCAACACCCGAGAAATTCATCAGTGGCAAGGGCAGCAAATACAGCACGATGGCACTCGCCGGGACAATGAGAGGTGCTGACGTGCCATTGTGGAGCGAGAAGAACCGGGCCGAACAACATTATGTTGAAGAATATATAACCGACTGCATAAAGCAACACACCGAAGAAATTGCTGTGAACGGCCCATACACCACCCAAGCAGGCAGTCTGTTGCACTTGAGAAGTGACATAAGTTTCTGCACCAGCACTGTCTCCGGCATTTACGATATAGCCGAAACGCTCCACCCTACCCCTGCCGTTTGCGGTATTCCTATGGCCGAAACCATGAAGTTCATAACCGACAACGAGTCGGCAAACAGACTATATTACAGCGGCTTTTCAGGCATTATAGACCAAGATTCTGCCACCGAACTGTTCGTTTCATTGAGATGTATGAAGATAAGCGGATGCAGATATGAATTGTATGCAGGTGGCGGTTTACTGGAAGAAAGCAGTGAACAAGCCGAATGGGAGGAGACTGAGGCAAAAATGGAAACGATGATGTCGGTGCTGAGAAGTGTCAGCAACACGCAGACAGACATTCCGTTGTTCGCCGATTCAGATCCCGAAACATTAACTGCACTATAAAACAAGCACAATGTTCTGCAACAAACAAAACGTAAACATACTCACTTCTATTCTTTTAGAAAGGGACATCACCAACGCAATAGTGTGTCCCGGCAGCCGTAACGCACCCATAGCACACGACTTTAATGAAACCGGCATCATAAAATGTCATTCTGTTACCGATGAGCGCACGGCAGGATTTGTCGCCTTGGGCATCGCCTTGGCTACAAAGCAACCTGTTGTCGTGTGCGTAACCTCGGGGTCTGCCTTGCTCAACACAGCCCCCGCTGTGGCCGAAGCCTACTATCAGCATGTGCCGATCATAATAATTTCAGCCGACAGGCCAGTGCAATGGATTGACCAACTCGACGGTCAGACAATAAGACAATCGGGATGTTTGGAGAAATTCACGGCAAAGTCGGTCACTCTGCCAGAACCCATTGACGACGAAACGGCATGGTTTTGCAACCGTCTTGTCAACGAAGCCATATCATGCGCAACACGAGGTGAATGTGCACCCGTGCACATAAATGTGCCAATCAGCGAACCTTTGTTTGGCTTCACAACATCAGAACTTCTTAAAGAAAGGGTAATAAAAACGACAAAACTACCCGTACTCCCGTACTTGCCCGATGAATTTCGCGAGAAAATATCTGCCGCCAACCGCCCGTTGTTCGTCTTCGGACAAATTCCAAAAGGTGCAATCGGAGCACAAACAATGAAGACATTGCAGAACAATTATGTCACCTTCTGCGAACCACTTGCCAACGAATGCTATACAACCATACATTTCGACGAAGCTGTAAAGGCTGTCGGCGAAAGTGAGGAATATCTGCCCGACCTTATTATATATATAGGTGGCACTGTCGTAAGCAAGGCCACGCGCCGTTTTCTGCGTCAGGCTAAATGCGACACTTGCATTCTCACGCTTAGTGCCGATGCTTTTTCCGACCCTACAATGTCGCTAACCGACATAATACAATGTCCTGACTGGAAATCTATAGAGTTGATATTGACAGAGCTTTGCAACCTGAACATTGGCGAACACGGCGCAGAAACAGGCATAGAAGCACAAGAAAGACTTGCTTTACGGCAATCGTTCTTCGGCAAATGGAACCGTCTTTTGCAGGCAGCAGCAACTGTATCTGAGAATTATGAGCCGAGATATTCGCAAATGTCGGCAGTGAAATATTTCGAAGAACAACTCGACGACCTCGATTTCAACATAAACGTGCATTACGCCAACAGTACCGCCATACGCCTTTCATGCATATATTCAGCACATTATGTATGGTGCAACCGTGGTGTGAACGGCATTGAAGGAAGTCTGTCAACCGCTACCGGCTTCTCTATGGCTACCGATGAGATGACCGTATGCATCATAGGAGACCTAAGTTTCTTCTACGATCAAAATGCACTTTGGAACAGACACACCGGCGGCAACCTGCGCATTATAATGCTAAACAATGGCGGCGGCGGAATATTCCGTCAAGTGCCGGGTATCGAAGAGAGTCCTGCCGCCGACGAATTGATAGCTGCTACGCACAATACCACTGCCGAGGGCATTTGCTCGCAAAACGATATAGGCTACATAAAAGCAAGCAACACACAGGAAATGCAGTGCGGCATTGTCACGCTACTCACAAGAGAAGCCACACGCCCGATGCTTCTTGAAGTGATGACCAACGCCGAAGACGATGCCGAAGCCATGGCCGAATACTATCGGCAGACAAAAGAACACTTGGCACGCATAATGCAAACGTTAGAATAACTCAGAAACAAAACACCACAACAGAATATGGAAAAAAGAGAATGGATAAAGATAACGGATTTCGATTTCAAGGAAATCCTATTCGACGAATACGACGGAATTGCACGCATAACAATCAACCGCCCGCGCTACCGCAATGCCTTTACCCCTCGCACCACTTGGGAAATGTCACAGGCTTTCGCATGGTGCCGTGAAGCGCAACGCATAGGCGTGGTAATACTTACCGGTGCCGGCGACAAAGCCTTTTGTTCGGGAGGCGACATGCATGTAAAAGGCCGTGGCGGATATTTAGGCGACGACGGAGTGCCACGCCTCAATGTGCTCGACGTGCAACGCCAGATAAGGTCGTTGCCAAAGCCTGTCATCGCCATGGTAAACGGCTATGCGATAGGCGGAGGCCATGTGCTTCACCTCGTATGCGACCTTACAATCGCAAGCGACAATGCCATTTTCGGTCAGACAGGACCCAAAGTCGGATCTTTCGACGCAGGTTTCGGCGCAAGCTATCTCGCCCGAATTGTAGGACAAAAGAAAGCCCGTGAAATTTGGTTCATGTGCCGCCAATACAGCGCGAAAGAAGCCGAACAAATGGGAATGGTTAATGCCGTTGTGCCATTCGACAAGTTGGAGGACACCTGTGTGGAGTGGGCACAAACCATGATGGAACGCAGTCCGTTGGCATTGCGCATGATAAAGGCAGGGTTGAATGCGGAACTTGACGGACAGGCAGGCATTCAGGAACTTGCAGGCGATGCCACAATGCTTTACTATTTCCTCGATGAAGCACAGGAAGGCGGCAAGGCTTTCCTTGAAAAGCGCAAGCCCGATTTCAAGAAATATCCCAAACTTCCATAAAGATTTCGTTTCAGATGAAATACAAAATAAGCGTAAAACCGAGAACGTTCCATTTCAAGCAGCCTGCAGGAACTTCACGCGGAGTCTACACAACACGTAAAAGTTGGTTTGTGGAGATTACGTCTGACGAATACCCGGGAAGAAAAGGAATAGGCGAATGCGCTCCCCTGCCCGACCTCAGTTGCGATTTCCGCCCGGAATACGAGCATACGCTCAACTCGATTTGCGGCATTATAGAGGCCACCGGGCTGATAAACTACGAGATGTTGCGCCCATATCCTTCAATAATGTTCGGCATTGAAACGGCAATACGGCATTTGGAATGCGGAAATCTCTGCTTGGAAGACACACCATTCGGGCGCGGTGAGGAAGGAATACCTACAAACGGGCTTGTCTGGATGGGCTCATTCGACGAGATGTCGCAACGTCTTGAACGAAAGATAGAAGACGGTTTCAAGTGCATAAAGCTGAAAATCGGTGCCATAGATTTTGAAAAAGAACTAGAATTGGTGAAGTGTATACGCAGCCGTTTCAGCAAGAACGACATCGAACTGCGCCTTGATGCCAACGGAGGCTTCGCTCCACAAAACGCGATGGAGCGCCTTGACCGTCTTGCACGCTACGACATCCACTCCATTGAGCAACCGATAAAGCAACACCAATGGCATGAGATGGCCGCACTTTGCGCCTCTTCGCCGATACCGATTGCCCTCGACGAGGAACTGATCGGAGTGAACCTGCCCGCGATGAAAGACGACTTGCTCGACACGATACGCCCTGCATATATAATTTTAAAGCCCTCGTTGCATGGCGGTATGAAAGGATCGGCCGAATGGATAGCCAAAGCCAGACAACGCGACATTGGTTCGTGGATGACAAGTGCGCTCGAAAGCAACGTCGGACTAAATGCCATTGCACATTTTGCAGCGCACACTTACGGCCCCGACATCAAGATGCCACAAGGACTGGGAACGGGGATGTTGTTCACAGACAACATCGAATTTCCCATCGCCTTGCGCGGCAACCGGCTATGGTTCACGCCCGGAAAAGCCGAATGACGCAACATTCACACACAAGACAATGACACTGCAAGAATTCTACAAGCAATGGCACGATGCCACGCCAAGGCTACTTGTGCACACAAGCGGTTCAACCGGAAAGCCAAAACCACTATGGGTTGAGAAGAAAAGAATGGAGGCCAGTGCAAAAAACACTTGCGATTTTCTGCACCTTAAAGAGGGCGACACGGCACTGTTGTGCATGCCGTTAGACTATATTGCGGGCAAGATGATGGTTGTACGCTCAATAGTTGGCCGTCTGCGGCTCATTGCCGTTGACCCGAGCAGCCACCCCTTGCGCGGATTAGAAGAACCGCCCGTCTTTGCAGCAATGGTTCCCATGCAGGTATATGCCACGCTTCAAGTAGCCTCCGAACGCGAAATCTTCAAGAAAACAAAACATGTAATTATCGGCGGCGGGGCCATTGACAAGAACCTTGAAAACGAACTTCGGTCATTTCCAAATGCAATCTGGAGCACATACGGCATGACCGAAACCTTGTCGCACATTGCGCTGCGGCGTGTAAGCGGCGACGAGGCAAGCGAATGGTACACACCTTTCGACAACGTGGACGTGTCGTTGACTGCCGACGGCCGCCTCATGGTCAACGCCCCACTCGTTTGCGAGTCGGCAATCACCACAAACGACATTGCCGAAATTGCCCCCGACGGGAAACATTTCCGCATAATCGGACGTGCAGACAACGTGATTTGCAGCGGAGGAATAAAATTACAGATTGAAGAAATAGAAACGGCTCTGCACGAAGCAATGCCTTTCCCGTTTATGATAACAAAGAAGAAAGACGAGAAATACGGCGAGACTGTGGTAATGCTCACTACCTCTGATGACATTGAAAAGGTGAAAGCCATTTGCAAAGAGCACCTGTCCCGATTTCAACAGCCACGCCATTTCATACATATCGACCGGCTTCCTCTTACCGAAACGGGCAAACCTGCACGCGCAGAAGCGCAGAGAATTGCCGAAGGCACACATTAATCTCGGCCACAGAACAACTGTTTTCAACGTTCAAGTTCGGTTCCTTCCACACCGACAACGGGCCGACATCAGCAAAAGTCCCGCCACTGACAATTGCCAGTGACGGGACTTTTAAATTGTATCAATATCTGAAGTCTATCAGTTCTCCATAAACTTTTTGGCTGCACGCAGTTGGTGGCGCATATTGCTGAGCAGCTGCTGGCTCTCCTGCAAGATGTTAAGATAAACGAGCGACACCTGCAGACGACTGTTGTCATGGCTTTCCTGTATGCGATCGATGTGACGTTTGCGCACCACCGAAAGCTCATCCTTGCACTCGTCGGCAACTGCAAGAATCTCGCGGTAGTTGTCAAACTGAGCCGTTGAAATCATAGTCTCGGTTTGTTTCATCAAGTCGTTAATCACACTGCGTATCGGTGCGAACTCCTCGATGTAGGCCTTGGGCAGCGGATTGAAGTTGTTGTCAACATGTTCCTTTATCGGGTCAAGCATGCGGAGCAAGCAATAGATGAACTGCTCAGAAGAGTTTATGCCCAAATGGAACCATGTGTTGCGCTCAATGGCTATTTCAGAGGGAACGCGGCGGAGTGCGAGCAATTCCTGACGGCGGAATTTCTTAAGCAGTTCCTGCTCTCCCTTCAAGTCGTTCTGGCAACGGCGCAAAGCCTTGGGCTTCTCGTTTTCAAGTCCGTCAATTATATTGTTGAAATTGTCGAGCACAAACTTTGTGACAAAGCTCTGTGTGCGTCCCACGTGTTTGAGCAGCAAGTCCCACACGATTTCCGGGTCACGAGTGCGCATCATAAGTCTGAACACGTCGCTCTTCTCGGCAGTCTGCGACTTCTTTGCATACTGGCGGTTGCTGCGTATGAGCAGGAACACCACGAGAGCCATGAACAACACCTTGGCAATGATGCCTCCGTAGAGCATAATCAAGCACACAACAGCACAGGCAATGAAGGCCACGCCGGCGGTGATAAACCATCCGCCGATTACGCTTATCACTCCGGTAACACGGAACACTGCACTCTCACGGCTCCAGGCACGGTCGGCAAGGCTCGAACCCATTGCCACCATGAATGTTACATAGGTTGTTGACAGCGGAAGCTTGTAGTTGGTACCAATTGTGATGAGCATCGAGGCGAGCACAAGGTTTACGGCTGCACGCACCACGTCGAAGGCAGCACCATCGGCAAGTTCCACCTCGTTTTTGTTGAAACGTGTGTCAACCCATTTCGAGATGCCACGCGGAACATAGCGCGACACCACATCGTTGGCATCCTGAGTGAAACGCACCATGCTGCGTGCCACACGGCTCGAACCGAACATCTCGTCGCCTTCGTCCTGACGCGAAAGGTCAACGCTTGTCTTTATCACGTTGCGTGCTTTCTTAGACGTTGCCATTGCAATAATCATCACCACGCCTGCGGCAAACAGATAGTAAGGAGGAGTCTGTGCACTGCCCTGCAACGAGTTCATCATAAACTCTCCCGGAGCAGCGCCGTTGGCATTGGCCATGTAATCGTTATATGAGTCGAGACCGGCAAGAGGCACACCAATGAAGTTCACCAAGTCGTTGCCGGCGAAAGCCATAGCCAAACCGAACGTGCCCATGAGCACTACAAACTTGAAGACATTAACATGCAACAAATGGAGAATTTCCATTATTATTGTCGAAACAACGAATGTGGCGCAGAGAACAATCTGCGTGTTGTTCTGCACCCAATCGCGAATGCCAGCATCGAGATGAGGCGACTTGAACAGACCCTGAATGAAGATGAAATAGGCAAGAGCCGTGAAAGCGATGCCACCAAAGAGAGCAATGCTGTAACGGGAATGTTTCTTGTAGTTGAACGTGAACACCACGCGCGAAATCCACTGCACCAACGTACCGAAGACGAATGCCACCGCCACGCTCACGAAGATTGCCACAATCACGCTCAAGGCCTTGTCGGTGTTGAGACAGTCGCCGTAGCCCAACCCGTTGTCGGCAATCATCTTTATTGTAGCGATGACAAACGTTCCGCCGAGAAGCTCAAACACGAGAGACACTGTGGTGGATGTAGGCATGCCCAAAGTGTTGAACATGTCCAACACGATGACATCTGTCACCATGACGGCAAGGAATATCGTCATCACCTCGTTGAACGAATAGTTGGATGGCTGCATGATGCCATGCCTTGCGACATCCATCATGCCCGACGACATAACCGCTCCGAAGGCGACACCCACCGATGCCACAATCATTACGGTGCGGAACTTGGCTACCTTAGCGCCTATGGCACTATTCAAGAAATTGACGGCATCATTGCTGACACCGACAAACAAGTCGAATACTGCAAGACATAGCAGGAAGACGACAATACACAAATAAATTATTTCCATTCAGCTTTAATATATTATTGTTATGTAATTTCGGCCGCAAAGTTAAGCCCTGACTGTTACACGGAGTTTAAACACATATTACGATAATGTTACAAAACCCACAACCAGCCGGTAATGCACACACTGGCAAGCATGGCAAGC
Organism: Lachnospiraceae bacterium; assembly: GCA_963654815.1. GTDB lineage: Bacteria > Bacteroidota > Bacteroidia > Bacteroidales > Bacteroidaceae > Prevotella. Next base: position 18,818 of record CAVKCP010000004.1, read on the forward strand.
CACACTATGGCAGAACTTTACCTATTATCTTCTGCACATTTAGTTAAATGATAGTAAAAGAGACAACACGCCGGACACAATTCGCCGGAAAATGCGTAAATTTGTATAAACCAAATTTTCTCAAAATGATTATAACCCTAATTATTCTTGCTGTTTCTGCAATATTCTTCGCGGTGGGCAAGGTAAGGTCAGACCTTGTTGCGCTATGTGCGCTCGCCTGCCTGCTGCTCACCGGTGTGCTTACGCCCCAAGAAGCCCTGTCGGGTTTTTCAAACTCGGTAGTAATCATGATGGTAGGGCTTTTCGTGGTAGGAGGAGCCATTTTCCACACCGGACTTGCAAAGATGATAAGCGGCAAGATAATGTCGCTCGCAGGAGCCAACGAAACAAGACTTTTCATTCTGCTCATGGTTGTCACGGCCTTCATCGGTGCCTTTGTGAGCAACACCGGCACGGTGGCTCTGATGATGCCGATAGTGGTGAGCCTCGCATCGAAAGCCAACACCAACCCCGGCAAATTCCTAATGCCGCTTGCATTTGCAAGCAGTATGGGCGGAATGCTCACCCTGATAGGAACTCCCCCCAACCTCGTCATACAAGACGTACTTACCGAAGCCGGCTACGAGCCGCTGTCGTTTTTCTCGTTTTTCCCCGTAGGCATGGTGTGCATAGTTGTCGGCATCATAGTGTTGTTGCCGTTAAGCCGCGCGTTTCTGTCGAGCGGCGAGAAGAAAAGCAAAAAGAAAAAACGCGGAAAGACACTCAACGAGCTGGTTGAAGAATATCGTCTTGCCGACCAACTGTCGGTGTATTATGTAACGCCGAAGTCGGCTGCCGTAGGCAAAACCCTTGCCGAAATGGACATACAGAACCTTTACGGGCTCACGGTTCTTGAAGTGCGCAACGAGCAGACGAAACAAAACGGCATAATAAGAAACGTGGAACAAAAAATGGCAGGCCCCGGCACGACGCTTCAAGAAAACGACATCATCTATCTGAGCGGCGACCGCAAACAGGCGCAAAAGTTTGCCAACGAGTATGCCCTCAAACCCACCCGGCGCAAAAACGGCCCGAACGGAGGCACTGGCAACAAACTTGCATTCTATGAAATTGGTATAGCCGAAATCCTGCTCATGCCCAACTCGCGCCTCATAAACTGCCTACTGAAAGACGCAGGGTTCAGAGGCATATACAACGTGAATGTCATCGGCATAAGAAGAGGAGGCGAATACATCACCAACGAACTGCCCGAAATGAGGCTTCTGCCCAACGACATACTCCTCGTGCAGGGCACATGGGAGAACATAGGACGTCTGAGCAGCGAGGCCGACAACTGGGTTGTGCTCGGACAACCGTTGGAGGAAGCCGCCAAAGTGACGGTTGACTACAAGGCACCGATTGCAGCCTGCATTATGTTGCTTATGATTGCGATGATGGTGTTCGACTTCATACCGGTAGCACCAGTTACTGCCGTGATTGTTGCCGGCATATTAATGGTGCTCACGGGCTGCCTGCGCAACGTCGAAGCCGCCTATAAAACGATAAACTGGGAGAGCATAGTGCTGATAGCCGCCATGCTCCCCATGTCGGTGGCACTTGAAAAAACCGGAGCATCGGCACTCATTTCGCACGCCATTGTAGACAACCTCGGAAGCATGGGGCCGTATGCCATACTCGCAGGTCTGTATTTCACTACCTCGTTGCTCACCCTTTTCATAAGCAACACGGCAACTGCCGTGCTCATGGCACCGATAGCAATGTCGTCGGCAACAGACATGGGCATAAGTCCCTATCCCCTGCTTTTCGCAATAACCTTGGGCGCGAGCATGTGTTTTGCATCGCCGTTCTCCACCCCACCCAACGCCCTTGTGATGCAGGCCGGGCAATATCGCTTTTCCGATTATCTCAAAGTAGGACTTCCTTTGCAGATAATTATCGGTATAGTAATGATTTTCGCCCTGCCATTACTGTTCCCCTTCCAGGCATAAAAAAGCCTTTGCAGCACTTTTCACAGATTGTGTTTTCAACACAAAGGCATCTGACACACGCTCGTGCAGCTTATGGTGCACGGGCGTGTGCCATAAGGCGCACACACGCACACCATACGCAATAACACAAAACCGGCGCCATTTTCGCCGTGCAAGAATGGCGGCACCCGGTTTCAGGCAAGTCAATGAAACACGAAGAGTACAAATGCTGTCGGCAGCAAGAGCAGCATAACAACACACCGATTTTTCACAACACACCTTTAAAGCTACTTAATAACGTTAATCCTTTGCTACTATAAAGTAATTTTACTAACTTTGCATGCAAAACAACGGCCAAAATATTTTGACAGAAAAGCATATCATATTGGATGACATCGACCCCATAACATTCTATGGAGTCGGGAATTGTCATCTGCAAATAATAAAGTCGCTATATCCCAAACTACGCATCGTTGCAAGAAACAACGTGATAAAAGCATTTGGCGGCGAGGATGAAATGGGCATCTTCGAAAGAAACATGGAAGCCATCAGATGCCACATTCTAAAATACAACTCGATAAACGACGAGGACATTCTCGACATTATAAAAGGCAAACGCCCGAAATCGGATGCCGTGAAAGGGGTGATAGTGTACAACATTTCAGGACGCCCGATAAAGAGCCGGAGCGAAAACCAGCAACGGCTTGTCGATGCTTTCCAGAAAGACGACATGATATTCGCCACCGGTCCGGCAGGCACCGGAAAAACATATCTTAGCATTGCACTGGCTGTGAAGGCTCTCAAGGAGAAAGCCATACGCAAAATCATACTCAGCCGCCCGGCCGTTGAAGCTGGCGAGAAGCTCGGATTTCTGCCGGGCGACATGAAAGACAAAATCGACCCCTATCTGCAACCACTGTATGACGCACTCGAAGACATGCTTCCGGCAGTAAAGCTGCAAGACCTCCTGGAGAAGAACATCATACAGATTGCTCCACTCGCCTTCATGCGCGGCCGCACCCTCAGCGACGCAGTGGTGATACTCGACGAAGCGCAGAACACCACCCCGGCACAAATCAGGATGTTTCTCACACGCATGGGTTGGAACACAAAGATGATAATAACCGGCGACATGACGCAGATTGACCTTCCGAGAGGTCAGCGAAGCGGACTGCCTGAAGCCATAAGCATACTGAAAGGTGTGGAGGGCATTTCGTTTGTAAACCTCGACGGGAAAGACATCGTAAGGCACAAACTTGTAACAAAGATAGTGAATGCCTTTGAAGACCACGACCGGAAGGAACATTCCACAACCGGGGAAACCAACGGGACAACACACAAAGAAAAGACATTTTCATAATAAAAACAAACATTAATATGAAAGCACTTACAAACACAGAGTTTCATTTCGAAGGACAAAAGAGCCTGTACCACGGAAAGGTGCGTGACGTTTACAACATCAACGACGACATCATCGTAATGGTTGCCACCGACAGAATATCGGCATTTGACGTAATTCTGCCCAAGGGCATTCCCTTCAAGGGACAGGTTCTGAACCAGATTGCCGCTAAATTCCTTGATGCCACGAGCGACATTTGCCCGAACTGGAAACTGGCCACTCCCGACCCAATGGTTACGCTCGGCCTGAAATGCGAAGGTTTCAGGGTTGAGATGATTATCCGATCGATACTCACCGGGTCGGCATGGCGTGCATACAAAGACGGATGCCGCGAACTGTGCGGAGTGAAACTCCCCGACGGCATGAGAGAAAACGAACGTTTCCCCGAACCCATCATAACCCCGACAACAAAGGCCGACTCAGGCCACGACCTCAACATATCGAAAGAAGAGATAATAAAGCAGGGACTTATAAGTGCCGAAGACTACGCCATTGTTGAGGACTACACACGCAAACTTTTCAAGAGAGGTCAGGAAATCGCAGCACAACGCGGACTCATCCTGGTTGACACAAAATACGAATTCGGCAAGCGCGACGGAAAGGTGTATCTCATCGACGAGATTCACACACCCGACAGCAGCCGCTATTTCTATGCCGACGGCTATGAGGAGAAATTGGAAAAGGGACTTCCGCAGAAGCAGTTGTCGAAAGAGTTCCTCAGACAATGGCTCATTGAGCACGACTTCATGAACGAGCCGGGCCAGAAGATGCCTGAAATCACCGACGAATATGCCAACAGCGTGAGCGAGCGCTACATAGAACTGTATGAGCACATAACCGGCGAGAAATTCGACAAAACCATAGAAGAAGGCGACATTGAAAAGCGAATAGAAGCCAACGTGAGCAACTATCTCGCATCGCACAAATAGTGTTTGCCTCAAAAATTGCGCGATCGGTATAAACAAGAATATACCGATTGCGCATATTTCGTATTTAAAGAAAAGCCCGCTGCGAGGGCATCAAACGCGGTGACACGCCTACTCCACACACCGCAGACCCACGGAAAAACGCCAACAATATGGTTTATCGACAAGAACAAATCAAGCCCTATAACGAGAACGAAGAAAAAGGCACGCAAGTTGAACGGATGTTCGACAACATTGCCCATTCATACGACGAACTTAACCACCACCTGTCATGGAACATCGACAGGATGTGGAGAAAAAGGGCTTTGAAAAAAATTGCCGCATACAGTCCGCAAACAATACTCGACATTGCAACCGGAACCGGCGATTTCGCAATATCGGCTGCCGAGATGATAAAGCCCCAAAAGATTGTCGGGGCCGACATAAGCACCAACATGCTTGAGATAGGAAAGGAGAAAGCGCGCAGAAAGCATCTCGACAAAACCATATCGTTCTGCAAGGAAGACTGCATGCACCTGTCGTTCGGCGACGGAACATTCGATGCCGTGACGGCAGCGTTCGGCATACGCAACTTTTCCGACCTCGACAAAGGCCTGCGCGAAATGCACCGCATACTGCGCCCCGGCGGACATCTGTGCATCGTGGAGCTCACTTCGCCGGTGACTTTCCCCATGAAGCAGCTTTTCAAGGTTTACTCTCACACATTCCTTCCGTTCTACGGAAAACTCCTGTCGGGCGACAAAGCTGCCTACCAATATCTCACTGCCACAATCGAAGCCTTTCCGCAAGGCGAGAAAATGGTGGGGATTTTAAAGAAAGCAGGTTTTTCGGAAGCAGAATTCACAAGATACACGCTGGGCATCTGCACAATGTATTTTGCAACAAAATAACTTAATTTCTAACAGCTTATGGACAAGTACGGATTAATTGGCTACCCATTGGGACATTCATTCTCAGTGAACTATTTCAACGAGAAATTTGCCAACGAAGGCATTGACGCCTGCTACATAAACTATGAAATACCTAGAATCGAAGACTTGACCGAGGTTTTGGCTGCCAATCCCGAGCTTCGCGGTCTGAACGTCACAATTCCGTACAAGCAAAAGGTCATAAGCTATGTCGATGCGCTCAGCCCCGAAGCCCGTGCCATAGGGGCAGTGAACGTGATAAAGATAAGGCACGAAGGCAACAAGGTGTTTCTGAAAGGTTACAACAGCGATGTCATCGGCTTCACACGCAGCATCGAGCCGATGCTCGAGAAAATACACAAAAAGGCATTGATACTGGGCACCGGGGGCGCATCGAAGGCAATAAACTACGGCTTGAAATCGCTGGGACTTGAAACACTGTTTGTAAGCCGCAACAAGAAAGAAGGGTGCATAACCTATGACGACGTGACGGCCGAAACGGTGAAAGAATACAACGTGATTGTAAACTGCACCCCTCTCGGCATGTATCCCAATACCGAGACCTATCCGCAATTGCCTTATGAGGCAATGGACAACCACACCATTTTATACGACTTGATATACAACCCCGACGAAACCGCATTCATGAAGCGCGGAGCAAAGTATGGCGCAAACACGAAAAACGGGCTTGAAATGCTTCTTCTGCAAGCATTTTCGAGTTGGGAATTTTGGAACGAAGACGAATAACTGAAATAAAAAGAACATTGATATGGAAAATTCAAACAGATACATGATGCGTGGTGTAAGCGCAGCCAAAGAGGACGTGCACAACGCAATAAAGAACATTGACAAGGGTATATTCCCACAAGCATTCTGCAAGATTATCCCCGACATTCTCGGCGGCGACCCGGAGTATTGCAACATCATGCATGCCGACGGTGCAGGCACAAAATCGTCGTTGGCGTATATGTACTGGAAAGAAACCGGCGACCTCGGTGTATGGAAAGGAGTGGCACAGGATGCACTCGTGATGAACACCGACGACTTGCTGTGTGTGGGCGCTGTTGACAACATTCTCGTGTCGAGCACCATCGGACGCAACAAAATGCTCGTTCCGGGAGTGGTGATTTCGGCAATAATAAACGGCACCGACGAACTGCTCGCAAACATGCGCGACATGGGGATAGGCATATATGCAACCGGAGGCGAGACTGCCGACGTTGGCGACCTTGCACGCACTATCATCGTAGACTCGACAGTGACATGCCGTATGAAGCGCGAGGATGTGATTAACAACGCCAACATTCGTCCGGGCGACGTGATTGTGGGTATGGCATCGTTCGGCAAGGCAACCTATGAAAAGACCTATAACGGCGGAATGGGAAGCAACGGCCTCACAAGCGCACGCCACGACGTGTTTGCAAAATACCTCGCCGAGAAATATCCGGAGAGCTACGACCACGCCGTGCCCGAAGAACTGGTGTACAGCGGTAGCTACAAGCTGACCGACAAGATTGACGGTCTTGACGTGGATGCAGGCCAGCTCGTGCTTTCGCCGACACGCACCTACGCACCCGTAATAAAGAAGTTGCTCGACCTTATGCGCCACGACATACACGGAATGGTGCACTGCACGGGTGGCGCACAGACAAAAGTGCTGCATTTCGTGGGCGACAACTGCCGCGTGGTGAAAGACAACATGTTTGCCATTCCGCCACTGTTCAAGATTATTCAGGAACAGAGCAAGACCGACTGGAAGGAAATGTACAAAGTGTTCAACATGGGACACCGCATGGAAGTGTATGTAAGTCCGGAACACGCAGAGAAAGTAATCGAAACGAGCAAGAGCTTCGGCATCGACGCACAGATTGTGGGCCATATAGAAGAAGGCAAGAAATCGCTGCTCATAAAGTCGGAATACGGAGAGTTTGAATATTAATAGACACACATTAATAATATATAGACAATACCGATGGCCGAACAAAGCAACATTCTGGAGAAGCTGGAAGGACTCGAAAGCCGCTACGAAGAAGTGTCTACACTCATCACCGACCCTGATGTAATATCCGACCAACAGCGTTTCGTGAAGCTCACAAAGGAATACAAAGACCTGAGCGACATTATGGACGCACGCAACCGCTACATAAAATGCATCAATGCCATTAAAGAGGCAAAAGACATACTTGCAAGCGAGAGCGACCCCGACATGAGGGAAATGGCAAGAGAAGAGATTGCATTGAACGAGCAGCTGCAGCCCGGCATAGAGGAAGAAATAAAGATTGCCCTGATACCGAAAGACCCGGAAGATGCAAAGAACGTGCAGATGGAAATAAGAGCCGGTGCAGGCGGCGACGAAGCTGCACTGTTTGCCGGCGACCTTTTCAGCATGTACAAGAAATACTGTGACACAAAAGGTTGGACACTTTCAGTGACAAGTGTAAGCCCCGGAGCCGTGGGAGGCTACAAGGAAATTGATTTCGCAGTAAGTGGCGACAATGTTTACGGCACGCTGAAATACGAATCGGGAGTGCACCGTGTGCAGAGAGTGCCGGCTACCGAGACACAGGGACGCATGCACACAAGTGCAGCAACCGTTGCCGTGCTGCCCGAAGCCGACAAGTTTGAGGTGAAAATCAACGAAGGCGACATAAAATGGGACACATTCAGAAGCAGCGGCGCGGGCGGACAGAACGTGAACAAAGTGGAATCGGGCGTACGTCTGCGTTATCCGTGGAAGAACCCCAACACGGGCGAAACCGAAGAGATACTCATTGAATGTACGGAAACACGCGACCAGCCAAAGAACAAGGAACGGGCATTGTCGCGTCTGCGCACCTTCATATATGACAGAGAACACCAGAAATACATCGACGACATAGCCAACCGCAGAAAGACACTGGTGTCGACTGGAGACCGAAGTGCAAAAATTCGCACTTACAACTACCCACAGGGCCGCGTGACCGACCACCGCATTGGCTACACGACACACGACTTGCAGGGATTTATGGACGGCAACATACAAGATATGATTGACGCTCTTACTGTTGCAGAAAATGCAGAACGAATGAAAGAAACCGAACTATAAATTATGAACAGAACAGAATTATTCAACCAGATAAAAACAAAGAGGACTTTCCTTTGTGTAGGTCTTGACACCGACACAAGCAAAATCCCGAGTTTCCTGAACGAAAGTGAAGATGCGATATTCGCATTCAACAAAGCCATTATAGATGCCACCGCACCGTATTGCGTGGCCTACAAACCCAACTTGGCATTCTACGAAGCCTACGGCTTAAAGGGAATGATTGCCTTCGACAAGACAGTTAAGTATTTGAAGGAGAACTACCCCGACCATTTCATAATAGCCGATGCCAAACGCGGCGACATTGGCAACACGAGCAAGATGTATGCCCTTACATTCTTCAAGGAGTATGACATCGACGCACTGACCGTTGCACCATACATGGGCGAAGACAGTGTTACCCCGTTTTTGGGATATGACGGCAAATGGGTGGTTCTGCTTGCACTCACGAGCAACAAGGGAAGCCAGGATTTCCAGTTCACAGAAGACAAGGATGGAAACCGCCTTTTTGAAAAAGTGCTGAGGAAATCGCAAGAATGGGGCGACTGCGACAACATGATGTATGTGGTAGGCGCAACGCAAGGACGTATGTTTGAGGACATACGCAAAATCGCCCCCGAACATTTCCTGCTCGTGCCCGGAGTAGGCGCGCAGGGTGGTTCGCTCGAAGAAGTGTGCAAATACGGAATGAACGACCAATGCGGTCTGCTTGTAAACAGTTCGCGCGGCATCATATATGCAAGCAACGGACAAGACTTTGCAGAAGTGGCAGCAGCAAAGGCAAAAGAACTTAGCGAGCAGATGGATGCCGAATTGAAAAAGGACGGAATTTGATTTCAGTGCCAGAAATATATAGCATTTTATCTGTGTTTCTGAATATAATTTCTTATTTTTGCAAAATTAACATATAAAGATTGCAACAAATGGAGTTCACAGCCGAACAAATAGCCAGCTTTATCGGCGGCAAAGTGGAGGGAAATCCACAGGCATCTGTCCACACATTCGCCAAGATTGAAGAAGGGACAGAAGGTGCTTTGTCCTTCCTCTCCAACCCTAAATACACCCATTATATCTACGATACCAAATCATCCGTTGTCATTGTCAATGAAGACTTGGAACTTGAAGGTCAGGTTTCAACAACAATAATAAGGGTGAAAAACGCATACGAAAGCATAGCGAAGCTTTTGCAGCTTTACGAAGCAAGCAAGCCCAAGAAGAAAGGCATTTCGCCCAAAGCCGACATCGCCGACGATGCAACTGTCGGGAACGACTGTTTCGTGGGGGCATTTGCCTGCATTGGCAACGGGGCAAACATTGGAAGCAACTGCCAGATATACCAAAATGTGGTAATTGGCGACAATGTAAAAATTGGCGATGGATGCACCATATACCCCAACGTCACCATCTATCAGGGATGTAAGTTAGGCAACAATGTCACAATCCATGCCGGATCGGTGATCGGAGCCGACGGTTTTGGATTTGCGCCAAATGCTGAAGGCTACGACAAGATACCGCAGATAGGCATCGTAACGATAGAAGACAACGTGGAAATTGGCGCAAACACTTGCATCGACCGCTCGACAATGGGCAGCACTATAATAAGGAAAGGTGTGAAGTTGGACAACCTTATACAGATAGGCCACAATGTTGAAGTCGGCGAGAACACCGTCATGTCGGCACAAGTCGGAGTGGCAGGAAGCACAAAAGTGGGCTCATGGTGTATGTTCGGCGGTCAGGTGGGCCTTGCCGGACACATACACATCGGCGACAAGACATTCCTTGGCGCACAGTCGGGCGTACCGGGAAGCCTGAAAGGCAACGAAACATTAATTGGAACTCCGCCAATGCCGCCGCGCAATTATTTCAAGTCGCAAGCTATATTCCGCCGTTTGCCGGATATGTACAAAGACTTGAACGCCATGAAGAAAGAACTGGAAGAACTGAAAAACAAATAGAACAAAAGATATGCTTAAGCAAAGGTCATTGAAAGGCAGCTTTTCGCTGTGTGGGAAAGGCTTGCACACTGGATTAAGCCTTACCGTGACATTCAATCCGGCACCGGAGAATACCGGCTACAAGATACAACGCATCGATCTTGACAATATGCCGATAATAGATGCCATAGCCGAGAATGTAGTAGACACCCAACGCGGTACTGTGTTGGGCAAGGGCGACATACGCGTGTCAACTGTAGAGCACGGACTGTCTGCCTTGTATGCCATGGGGATAGACAACTGCCTCATACAGGTCAACGGCCCCGAATTTCCTATCCTTGACGGCAGCGCAATAATGTATGTAAACAAAATCAACGAAGTTGGTATTGAGGAACAGAACGCGCCAAAGGACTGGTATATCATACGGCATAAAATAGAGGTAAAGGACGAGGAAAGCGGTTCGTGCATAACAATTCTCCCCGACGAAGAATTCAGTTTGACGGCAATGTGCTCCTTCAACTCTAAGTTCATCAACAGCCAATTCGCCACACTTGACAATATGACCGATTTCGCTAGCGAGATAGCCCAAGCCAGGACTTTCGTGTTTGTACGCGACATCGAACCGCTGTTGAAGGCAAACCTTATAAAAGGTGGTGATTTGGACAATGCCATAGTCATCTATGAAAAGCAGACATCGCAGGAACGTCTTGACGTATTGGCAGACATGCTGAAAGTTGAACACCGCGATGCCACCGAACTTGGTTATCTGCAACACAAGCCTTTGGTGTGGGAGAACGAATGCACAAGACACAAACTGCTTGACATAATCGGCGACATGGCTCTCATAGGCAAGCCTATTAAAGGCCGCATCATAGCCACACGCCCCGGACATACAATCAACAACAAGTTTGCAAGACTGATGCGCCGGGAAATCAGAAAGCACGAAATTCAGGCTCCGATATACGATCCCAACGAAGCACCGATTATGGACAATATCCGCATCCGCGAACTGTTGCCACATCGTTATCCTATGCAGTTGGTTGACAAAGTGATAGCCCTTGGAGCGACAAGCATCGTAGGCATAAAGAACATCACGAGCAACGAGCCGTTCTTCGTTGGCCATTTCCCGCAGGAACCGGTTATGCCTGGCGTGCTGCAAATCGAAGCAATGGCACAATGCGGTGGTCTGCTTGTGCTGAACACACTTGAAGAACCCGAGCGTTGGTCAACCTACTTTATGAAAATCGATGATGTGAAATTCAGGCAAAAAGTAGTCCCCGGCGACACACTCATATTCAAGGTAGACTTGCTTGCCCCCGTAAGACATGGCGTATCTTCGATGAAAGGATATGTATTCGTAGGCGACCATGTTGTGTCGGAAGCCACATTTACCGCCCAAATAGTAAAGAACAAATAAGATTTCGTATGAACCAAATAAGCCCATTAGCCTACATACACCCGGAAGCAAAACTCGGTGAAGACAACATCATAGGCCCGTTCTGTTTCATCGACAAAAACGTTGAAATTGGAAACGGCAATGTCATGCAAAACAGCGTAACGATCAATTCAGGGGCTAGAATAGGCAACAACAACGAGATATTTCCCGGCGCAAGCATATCGACAAAGCCCCAGGACTTGAAATACCGGGGCGAGGAAACTTTGTGCATTATTGGCGACAACAACAGTATAAGAGAAAACGTAACCGTTTCAAAAGGTACTGCATCGAAAGGAAAGACTGTTGTCGGAAGCAACAACTTGCTCATGGAAAACATGCACGTTGCACACGACTGCGTATTGGGCAACGGCCTTATAATAGGCAATTCCACTAAATTTGCAGGAGAAGTTACTGTTGACGACAATGCCATAGTGAGTGCTTCGGTATTGTGCCATCAATTCTGCCACATTGGCGGATATGTAATGATTCAAGGTGGCAGCCGCTTCAGTCAGGACATACCTCCATACATCATCGCAGGAAAAGAACCTATAAGATATGCAGGGCTCAATCTTGTGGGACTCAGAAGGCGCGGCTTTTCCAACAGCCTCATCGACCATATCCACAACGCCTACCGCTTGTTGTATTCAAAAGGAGTCCTTTCGGAAGGTATTCTTGAAATCAAGAAAAACCTGCAAATCACAAAGGAAATACAATATATCATTGATTTTGTCGAGACATCAAAGCGCGGCATAATCCGATGATTTTCGCCACGGCAACAGGCCGGAAAAACGACTCTTCTTGATGAAAAACCTGTTTGTTATACTCGGTCCCACCGGCATTGGAAAGACTGATGCAAGCATACTACTTGCCGAACATCTGAACGTGCCGATAATAAGTGCCGACTCAAGACAAATATTCGCAGAAATACCCATTGGCACAGCAGCTCCTTCAAAGGAGTTGTTGTGCAGGGTGAAACATTATTTCGTCGGCAATCACCACATAGACGATTATTATAGTGCATCATTGTATGAAAAGGACGTTATTTCGTTGCTTGACTCTCATTTCAAAGACCATGACAACGCACTAATGTGTGGAGGAAGCATGATGTATATCGATGCGGTCTGCGATGGGATTGACGACATACCGACAGTAGATGCCGAAACAAGACAAGTAATGAAATGCCGACTGGAAAAGGAAGGCCTACAAAAACTTGTCGATGAACTTAAGACGCTTGATTATGCCCATTGGAACGTTGTTGACAAGAACAATCCGCGACGCGTAGTACATGCATTGGAAATCTGCCACATGACGGGCAAGCCCTACTCTTCATTCTTGAACAAGACAAAAACTCCCAGAGATTTCAATGTGGTTAAAATCGGACTGACCATGAAACGTGAAGAACTCTACGACCGCATAAACCGAAGGGTTGACCTAATGATTGCCAACGGAATGATTGAGGAAGCCCGAAAAGTATTCCCGAAAAAAGGAGTTAATGCGCTGAATACCGTGGGCTACAAAGAGTTGTTTGAATATTTTGAGGGAAAAACAACATTAGAAGAAGCTGTAGAAAGAATAAAAGGAGACACAAGAAAATACTGCCGCAAGCAATTGACATGGTTCAAACGCGACAACAGAACGCGCTGGTTCTCGCCAAACGACATTGAAGGCATAACGGAATATGCTGACAGTTTCAGATAAAACATGCCGACAGTTTCCGACAAAGAGATACATTCTTCACATACATTGCAAGAACATAATACTTCAAACCCTATAATATCCTTAGAAGATGAACAAGGTTAAACACATATTAAATTGGTGTATCAAGAAAATATGCGCTTTTTGGAAATGGTATAAAGGTTTATACCAAAATCGTGCATGGTACACCAAAACCCTCGTAGGCATTGCTTCCTGCATTGTCGCTTTTATCGTCTATCTGGGAATGGTAGACTGCAATTTCCTTTGGTTGTTCGGCAAATCGCCCGGTTTCTATACCATCATGCACCCTGAAACCGAAGAAGCTTCAGAGATATACAGTGCCGACGGTGTTCTCATCGGCAAATTCTTCAATGAGAACCGCACTCCAGTAAAATACACCGATGTCAATCCCAATTTCTGGAAGGCACTCATCGATACCGAGGACGAGCGTTTTTACAAGCACCACGGCATCGATTTCCCCGGACTTATAGGAGCCGCCAAGGACGCATTGTTGCATCATGGAGCCCGCGGAGCCTCTACGATAACCCAGCAATTGGCCAAAAACATGTTCAGGGTAAGAACCGACTACAGCACCGGTCTGTTGGGCTACATACCCGGAGTGCGCATGCTTATAATGAAAAGCAAGGAATGGATTATCGCCACAAAACTGGAAATAACCCACGACAAGAACGAAATATTGACGATGTATGCCAACACCGTGGACTTCGGTTCGAATGCGTTCGGCATTAAAACAGCGAGCAAGACCTATTTCAACACCACCCCGCGCGACTTGACAATAGAGCAAAGCGCAGTGCTTGTAGGTATGCTTAAAGCCACCACCTACTACAATCCAATATCCAATCCCAAGAACAGTATTCGAAGAAGAAATGTAGTATTGAGCAACATGGTGTCGCACGGCGACCTGCCCCACGAAGCCTACGACTCACTTAGCCAAATAGCCATAAAGCTGAACTACAATGTTGAAAGCAACTACGACGGCAAGGCTCTGTATTTCCGTAATGCCGTTTCCGACGAATTGAAGAAATGGTGCGAGGACAACAAGTACGACCTTTACACCTCAGGACTGAAAATCTACACGACATTAGACTCTCGCTTGCAGAAATACGCCGAAGATGCCGCCATTAAGCAAATGAAGCAGGTGCAGAGAAATTTCAACAACCACTGGGCAAACCAAGAACCTTGGCAGGACGAGAACCACCAAGTAATACCCGGGTTCATAGAAAAGATAGCCCAAAGACAGCCCGAATACAAGAATCTTGTAGCGAGATTTCCCAACAATCCCGACTCTGTGACCTATTATCTCAACAAACCGCACAAGGTAAAGCTGTTTGATTATGAGAAAGGTACAATCGAAAAAGAGATGTCCACGATGGACTCCATACGCTATATGGTGCACTTCATGCACTGCGCATTCATAGCCATGGAGCCGCAGACCGGTGCAGTGAAAGCCTGGGTGGGCGACATCGACTTCAAATCATGGAAATATGACAAGGTAACAGCCATGCGCCAGCCCGGTTCCACATTCAAGTTGTTTGTCTACACAGAAGCCATGAACCAAGGTTTAACGCCATGCGACAAACGGCGCGACCAATATTTCAGCATGCAGGTGTATGACAAAGCACAAAAGAAAGAAGTGACTTGGACACCTTCAAACGCCAATGGTTCATTCTCAGGCGACTCCATTCCACTCAAGGGAGCATTTGCCCGAAGCATAAACTCCATTGCCGTGATATTGGGACAAGAAATGGGAATTGCAAGCATCATCGAGACTGCCCACAAAATGGGCATCGAAAGTCCGCTTGACGAAACTCCCTCATTGGCATTGGGTTCGAGTGATGTTAACTTGCGCGAACTTGCAAATGCTTATTGCACCGTGGCCAACGACGGAAAATACTGCAAGTCATATCTTGTTACAAAGATAACCGACAGAAACGGCAAAGAGGTTTACTCCAACCCAAGAAACGAAGAGCAGGTGATACCCTATAAGAGTGCGTTCCTCATGCAGCAGCTTCTCATGGGAGGCTTGCGCGAACCCGGAGGAACCTCGCAAAGCCTCAATGGCTATGTAGGCGATTTCAGAGACTGCGACTGGGGAGGCAAGACCGGAACATCAAACAATCACTCCGACGCTTGGTTCATGGGAGTCAGTCCGAAGCTTGTTGTCGGCGCATGGGTAGGCGGTGAATACCGGTGCATACATTTCCGCACCGGAGCTCTTGGACAAGGCAGCCGAACAGCCCTTCCCATTTGCGGATATTTCCTGAATGCGGTTTTGAAAGACCCGGCATTCAAACAATATCACGAAAAGTTCGGAAAGCCGAAAGACTCCGACATCACCTCGGCCATGTACAACTGCCAAAGCTATTATTCAAAGGCCAAGGCCGACACTACACGCCATGACAGCATTTCGATTGAAGAAGAAATAATTCTTGACGAAGAAGGTACGCCCATTGAACGCCCCGTAAACGAGAATACGGAAACGCCTTCATCAAACGAGAAAAGCCAAAGCCACAAAAAGCCGAAAGAACAGGCCGTAAGTCTTGAAGACTTATAAAAGTGACAAATTGTGATGTGCGGATTCTTGACATCAAAACCATAAATCAAGAATCCGCCATCAACAATTTCTCAACACCGAAAATCCTTCTCTACCAATACCAACAAACTACCACCACCCAATGACATTTAAGGCAATAAGAAAGCACACACTACTAATTGTGTGTTTAGCTTTGTGCAACTTGATTTCTGTTGCAAGCACACAGCAAACATTCAAACTCGTAAAATCAATCAACGAACTAAGCAACGGCGACGTAGTGATTGTCGTAAATACGACGCATAGTGTTGCTATGAGCACCACGCAAAACACGAACAACAGAGGCCAAGAAACCATAACCATCGAAAACGAAACGATAACCACTGCCAACGACAAGGTCCAAAGAATTACGATAGAATATGACACATCTGCCGAATGCTATTATTTGGCAACTGATGATAACAAATATTTGTGCAACAATTCGCCAAGTTACGAAAAGAATCTTCTTGCAACTGGGAGTAAGAGCAATGCGAGCAAAACAAAAATAGAAATAGAGCCCGATGCAAATGCTACCATAAACTTTCCCAAACAGACATCACCAAATACTTATGAAAAATGTCTTGGTTACAATAATACCTCAGAAATATTTTCATGCTACAATACAAATTCTTTCACCAACGACGATAGAAGAATTCAACTCTACAAACTGACCGATTCGCACAAAACCACCTACACGTCATTTGCAGGCAATGCATCATACGACATTGAGCAAGGCAACGAACAAAGCTTTGTATCTCCACAAGCCTCTGTAACAGATGCAGACAACAACGCCATAGAGAATGCGGTTCTGAAATACACGAGCAGCAACCCAACGGTTGCTACTATTGACGAAAACACGGGAATTGTTACATTCAACAACGACAACACATTCGGAACGATTACAATCACAGCCGAATTTGCCGGTGACGATATTTACTCCGCATCATCGGCTTCTTACACGATAAACTACAAGGAAAAGCAAAAGACAAAGACGGTAATAACCTTCGGCGACAACACCGACGGCAGAACATTCACCGTGTATAAAGGCAAGGAAAGCAACTTTTCAAACTATAAAAAAGCCGTACTTTTGCCCTCAGATGCAGGAGAGATAACTTACCAAAGCACAAATGAAGATGTTGCAACCGTTGACGGCGACGGCAATATAACCTTCAATGAATTGGGAAAAACCGAAATCATTGCCGAATTCACCGGCAATGACAACTATGAAAAATCATCGGCATCATACTACATCGTATATGAAAGCGAAGCACTGATATTTTCGTCGGAAATCAACTCCTTCAAAAATATTCCCGAAGGAAACAACTACACAACCCAAAAGACATCTTTTGCCTTCATCGCCAACGACGGAAATTCATATACATTTTCCACCGACAAGGTTAAACGTATAAACGCCCTGTTGTATGTCGCAAGCTCAACATCAATAACTTCACCCGTATTCAACAAAGCCACCTACGGCTATAAAGTAACCATAAAATATTATCAGGAAGCGAATTCTGCAAGCTCAAAAATGCTGACAATCAACTCGGGCAACCTAAAAGCAACGGCTCAAAAAGACCAGAATTCAGAAGAAAACGCGACAAACGGCACCGGGTTCGTGGCCGAATTGGAAGTTCCTAACACAAAGGCTTTCACAATAACGAGCGGCAACATAGCCCGCATAAGCGAAATAAAAATACGCTACACTGTAAAAAGTATATCACTCGACGAAGCTGTTGACAATGCCCAAACAATAGAAGAAAACATTGGAAATGTTGTTGACGTGGCATTAAGCCGCACGCTTGTTGCCGAGAAATGGAATACGTTTTGCGTGCCTTTCAACATTGACAACGCGAAAGATCTTCTACCGGAAATTGGAGAAATAGAGACATTCGACCGACAAGAAGGAAACATCATGCACTTCAAAAGCACACAAAGCATTGTTGCCGGACATCCATACTTGGTAAAGCCCACAAAAGACATTGAAAACCCGACGTTTAAAGACGTTGTTATCACAGCCTCACAACCAATCGAAGTGGGCAATGAGACATACAAGTTTGTAGGTGTTTACAGTCCGAAAACCTTCTCTGAGGAAGAAACCGGCACGTCGTTGTTCCTTACTGCCGACACCCAACTGTTCAATCCTATTGCCAACACAACGATGAAAGGCATGCGTGCATATTTCATTGTTCCCGCCAGTGAAGCAAATGCCGCAAAAATAACACTTGATTCCGACGAAACAACAATAAAAGACATAAGCGCCGACAAAGAAGAAACCACCGGCGCAATATTCAACCTTAACGGCATCCGCTTGAACAATGTTCCACAAAAAGGTGTCTACATTAAAAACGGAAGAAAATTTGTCGTGAAATAAACGAAGCCACAAACTACCAACAAATTCCTAATATGCAAGAACATAGAAAATCAAAATACACAACGCCCCAAGCCGTAATTGTAAGAGCCGATGCCTGTTGGTTATTGGCAGGAAGCGTGTCGTTTGAATTGAATGGCAACGGAAAAGGTGATGCCAGCGGTGCAATGTCAAATTACCAAAACAACGTGTGGGACGACAACTGGGACGGGAAAACCGAGAATTGGCTGAAATAACCCGATATGTCGCTTATTGCGTTGTATCACCGGAAAGTATTCATGCCGTAGCAGCAGTAACGCAACATTATTCCGTGTAGTGCGTGCACAATTTGCGTTTTCGGCACAGTAGCGCGTAAAGCAATGTGTGTTTTCCACACGCACATGACTATGTTCTGACTTTCTGCATACGCCGAACGAGTGTTCTGCGTATGGTCTACGAGCGTATTGCATACGGTTGACACATATATTGCATCTCCCTTGTCTATATAATGAGCATTTTGTTTGCTTTACACAAAGCGATGCTCACAGCAAGAACCGTGGTTGTTATAAAGCCCGTGTCATCTTCATAAATCCGGAATCTCCTTTTATTCCGAAATAAAAACAAAAAAGGCGTAGATTGTTTCACAACATTCTACGCTTTCTTAACCTTAATAATCTAATACCATGAAAAACACGGTGCAAAGTTAATCCAAATATTCGTTTTAAGCGAAATAAGATGCTTTTATCATTCATTATGTAACATTATTTAAGTGTTTTATAACTATCTACTTTACGTTTAGGCTTTTGTCTACGACTGTTTGCATGCCATTCTCACCAAAACAACAAGCCCCACAAACGCGGTTGTCTATTTAGCAAGACACCATGTTTGTGGGGCTTAACGTTGCAATATCTTTCTATGTCAAAGCATCGGACTACTCATCCTCTGCCTCACTCTCGTGTTCCTCAATCAGTTTCTGTTGGAGTTCGTTCGGCACAAGCTCATAGCTTGCAAACTTAGTTGTGAACGAAGCGCGTCCACCAGTAAGGCTGCTCAACGAGATTGAGTAGTTGCTCAATTCTTTCAACGGAATCTTTGCCTGCAACTTCTGGTATCCGGCTTCGCTGTCCATACCCATGATGAGTGCACGGCGTCCCTGCAAGTCGCTCATTACGTCGCCCATATAGTCGGAGGGCACATACACTTCGAGGTCGTATATCGGTTCCAAAATCTTTGGACCGGCGTTTTTGAATGCCTCAGAGAATGCGTTGCGTGCAGCCAACATGAACGAGAGCTCGTTTGAATCTACGGGGTGCATCTTGCCATCATATACTATGACGCGCACATCGCGTGCATAACTTCCCGTCAATGGGCCGTGTTCCATTCTGTCCATGATGCCTTTCAGAATTGCAGGCATGAAGCGTGCGTCAATGGCTCCACCAACTACCGAGTTGATGAACACGAGTTTTCCGCCCCATTCAAGACTTATTTCCTCGCGGCCTTTCACGTTGATCTTGAACTCCTGACCGTTTATCTTGTATGAAGTGGGGTCGGGCATACCCTCGGCATACGGTTCGATGATGAGGTGCACCTCGCCGAATTGTCCTGCACCACCCGACTGTTTCTTGTGGCGATACTCGGCACGCGACATCTTTGTGATTGTCTCACGATAGGGTATGCGTGTTGGTTCAAACTTAACAGAGAGTTTCTCGTTGTTTTCCAAACGCCACTTCAATGTGCGCAAATGGAACTCTCCCTGTCCGCGCACGATAGTCTGTCTCAATTCCTTGCTCTGTTCCACGAGCCATGTGGGGTCTTCCTGGTGCATACGCAGCAGAGCTGCCATGAGTTTTTCGGTGTCGGCGGCGTTCTCGGCCTTAATGGCGCGCGAGAATTTAGGATTGGGATATCTTATAAAGTCAAATCTCCACTCGCAGTCTTTGCCGTTGAGAGTGTTGCCAGTCTTCACGTCTTTCAGTTTGACGGTGCAGCCTATGTCGCCGGCATTAAGCTGATCGACACCTATTCTGTTAGCTCCGGCGCATGCATAAATCTGTCCGATGCGTTCTTTTGAACCACGGTCGGCATTTGTAAGGTCATCGCCTGGCTTTACGCTTCCGCTCATTACCTTGAAATAGCTCACCTCACCAATGTGCGGTTCCAGTCCGGTCTTGAAGAAATAAACCGATTCCGGGCCGTTTGCATCGGCTGTGATTTCCTCGCCTCTGGTGTTGTGCAGTTTCGGCATGTCGCTCACGAAAGGCACAACGTTGCCCAAGAATTCCATCAACCTGCGCACTCCCATGTCTTTTCCTGCGCACACGCAGAACACCGGGAACATCGACCTTGTGACAAGACCTTTTCTTATGCCTTCGCGCATTTCGTCTTCGCTGAGGGTTTCTTCCTCGAAGAATTTCTCCATAAGAGCCTCGTCGTTCTCGGCAGCGGCCTCTACAAGAGACTTGTGCAACTCCATTGCCTTGGCTTTTTCTTCTTCTGGAATTTCCTCGATTATAGGCATTCCACCT
This sequence comes from Lachnospiraceae bacterium, assembly GCA_963654815.1. Classification (GTDB taxonomy): domain Bacteria; phylum Bacteroidota; class Bacteroidia; order Bacteroidales; family Bacteroidaceae; genus Prevotella. The sequence continues at coordinate 39,626 of CAVKCP010000004.1, forward strand.
TCAGGTTTCCATGTGTACATCTTCATCAGCAGCACGTCGATGATTGCGTTGAAGCCGCTGCCCGTGCTTAACGGGTACTGAATCTGCACGCACTTCGAACCATAAATGGCATTCATGTTGGCCATTACGTTGTCGAAATCGCACTTGTCGGAGTCCAGTTGGTTGACGAGGAAGATGACAGGCTTCTTCAGTTTCTCGGTGTATCTGAAGTTGTTTTGCGTGCCTACTTCCGGTCCGTACTGGCCATTAATGAGAATAACGGCCTGATCGGTAACGTTGAGGGCTGTTATTGCGCCACCGATGAAGTCGTCAGAACCCGGACAATCAATTATATTAAGTTTCTTGTTGTTCCATTCCACATGGAATACTGTGGGAAATACGGAATATCCATACTCGTGTTCCACCGGGAAATAGTCGCTGACCGTGTTCTTGGCCTCTACTGTTCCACGGCGTTTAATGATACCGCTTCCAAAAAGCATTGACTCGGCAAGGGTTGTCTTGCCGGAACCCGCACTGCCAAGCAAGGCAATGTTTTTGATTTCATTTGTTTGATAGACCCTCATATTGATATTGTTTTTAGTTAGTAATACTTGTTTTTCACAGAAAAGGTCGGGCCTTTAATGTGCCTACTAAGTTAGGCATTTTTCAAATAACGCCAAAAGAAATCATTAAAAACAACCTAACTTTTAAAACATATTAGTAATTTTGTATAGCGTTTTTATAACAGCTGCGACATTTTCTCTTACACCATTAATCGTCTATGAATTCCGGCATCTACATACACATTCCGTTCTGTGCAAGCCGTTGCATATATTGCGGTTTTTACAGTACGTTACGCCACGACTTGAAAAATCGTTATGTGGAAGCCGTCTGCAAAGAGTTGGAACTTAGGAAAGCATACTTGGACAACCTTGAATGCGACGGGAGCAAATGCAACGTAGACACAATATATATAGGAGGCGGCACGCCTTCGCAACTTTCTGCCGACGATTTCAAGAAGATATTCAGCACGATACACACTGAGTTCGAATGTTCGCCAAATGAAACAACGGTCGAAATCAACCCCGACGACATGAACGAAGATTTGGCCGAAGTGCTCGCCGGATGTGGCGTGAACCGCATAAGCATGGGGGCGCAGACCTTCGACGACAGGAGATTGAAGTTTCTGCGGCGACGGCACACGGCATCAGATATTCCGAGGTCGATTAAGATTCTGCACAATGCTGGCATAAACAACATAAGCATCGACCTCATGTTCGGTTTCCCCGACGAGTCACCGGCCGATTTCCACGAGGATGTATGCAAAGCCATAGACTTCGGAATACCGCACATTTCGGCCTATTCATTAATGTATGAGGAAGGAACGCCTTTATACAAGATGCTGCACGACGGGATTGTCAAGCAAATAGACGAAGAGGCGAGTCTGCTTATGTATGCTTCGCTTATAGACACTTTGGAGGCAAACGGATATGAACATTACGAGATAAGCAATTTTGCAAAACCAGGTTTCAGGTCGAGGCACAACAGCAGCTACTGGAAAGACTTGCCTTACCTGGGCGTTGGAGCAGCCGCACACTCATACAACCGGAAATCACGCCAATGGAATGTAGCAAACATTGAAAAATATATACACGGCATTGAAACGGAAGAATGCGCATTTGAAATTGAAGCCATTGACGACGACATTCATTACAACGACCTTGTTACCACGGCATTGCGCACGAGAGAGGGGCTCGACCTCACAAGTATGAAAGACGTTTACAGAAAATATGCCCTCGACAATGCAAAGACAAGTGTTGCAGCAGGATTGTTGCGCGAAGAAAACGAACATTTAATAATCACAAGAAAAGGGTTGTTCGTAAGCGACACCGTTATGAGCGACTTGATAAAAATATAGCCGGTGGGTAAAAAAAGTCCCACCACGAACAAACAAAACCAGCATAACAAGTTGCATTCCGCAATACAGAAAAGCCTATTTACAGAACCCACCTAACAAGAATATGACACCTACCGAATTTGAAAAATATTGGCAACAGCACCGCGATGCCATACTGTCAAGAAACCGCCAATACCAGCAGGCACGAGAAAAATACAAGATGAACAGCGGAGCCGACTGGATATTGTTTGCCATACCGGCTGTATCGGGCGTAATTGCCATGAACAACACACACGTAGACAACGAATTGCTCAGATGGATAACGAGTGCCATCATCACTTTCATAGTGTTTGTTGTGTGCGTGTGGGTGAAAGGACTTGTGTCGGGAAAGTCGTCGCCCGATGAAATTGAGCGGCGCATAAAGGAGGAAATAAAAAGAAAGATGGTCGACGAGGAGTAAATACTCCAAGTCGGCCATCACAATATCTATATCCATTCAGCGGCATTTTGCATACCATTCCACAAGATTGGCACGCGGAACGCCACGCTTAACCATGTTGTCAAGGTCTTCACGGGCTTCTTTCTTGCGTTTCATCAAAATCCGCACATTGGCCCTGTTCAACCAATAGTCAATCACATCGGGCTTCAGTTGAATGGCTTTGCCATAGTCAAACTCGGCCACATCATACATTTTGCGTTCCACCTCAATGCCTGCACGCGCTGCATAAGCCACCGCACTGTCGGGAAATTGCGACACGAGCTGGTTTATTTGGTCCATTGCCTCGGTGTAATGGCAGTCGCGCTGATTAAGGAGTGCAAGGCCAAGACGGCCCTCAAAATGCCCCGGTACTACTGTCAGCAGATGCTCATAGTCGAGTTTTGCAAACTTATACCGCTTTTGTTTTTCGTTCACAAAAGCACGGAAAAACAATGCGGCAAGGTTGTCTGGGTCGCGCCTCAACACATAGTCATACTCGTCTCTCGCATATTGCCACTGCTCAAGCATCACATTCCATGACGCTTTTTTCAAGCGTAAGTCAAGAGAATCGGGATGATAAGCCAAGTTGTCCATAGCTGCCGACAGACTGTCGCGCAACGCATTGCGGTCTTGCGCCACTGCAGGCATGCCGGCAAATGCTAACGACAAGAACAACATCGCATGTTTCATGCCGTGCGAAGATGATTTAACTATGCTTTTCTTATATAGTCGGCAATCCATTCCCCTACTTCCCTTGTGCCATACTTCGCACCGTTCTCAACCTGTATTTCAGGGGTTCTCACGTTTGCATCGAGCGAGGCATCAACCGCCTTACGTATGAGTTTGCCCTCTTCTTGAAGTCCGAAATATTCAAACAGCATCGCAACCGAAAGTATCTGGGCAAGCGGATTGGCAATGTTCTTGCCTTTTGCCTGCGGCCACGAGCCATGCACGGGTTCAAACACCGGTGTGCCGGTGCCTGTGGAAGCCGACGGCAGGAGTCCCATTGAGCCGGAGATGCAGCTGCCCTCGTCGGTAAGTATGTCGCCGAAAGTATTCTCTGTCACCATGACATCGAAGAATGTAGGCTCGGCAATCATGCGCATCGAGGCATTGTCTACAAACATATAATCGACATTTACATCGGGATATTGCGGCTCCATCTCCTTGGCCACCTGTCTCCACAAACGCGATGAAGCCAAGACATTGGCTTTGTCAACCACCGTCAGGTGATTGTTGCGGCGGCGCGCATAATCGAATCCCACCTTCAGAATACGCTCAATCTCGTTACGATAATATATATTGGTGTCGTAAGCCTTGTCGTTGTCTTGGTATTTCTCGCCGAAATACATGCCGCCAGTCAACTCGCGTATGCACACAAAATCGGCATTTGCAACCAGTTCGTCCTTTAACGGCGAGTTGTGCAGAAGGCACTTGAAGGTCTGTATCGGTCGGATGTTGGCAAAAAGTCCCAACTTTTTGCGCATAGCTAGCAGTCCCTGTTCGGGGCGAACCTTTGCAGTCGGGTCGTTGTCGAATTTCGGATCGCCTACAGCGGCAAACAATACAGCATCGGCCCAGTTGCACACTTCAAAGGTTTCATCGGGAAACGGGTCGCCTACCTCATCTATTGCGTGTGCTCCGCACAACGCCTCTTTATAAACAACCTTATGTCCGTATTTCTCTGCAACGGCATTCATTACATTCACGCCCTGCTCCATTATTTCCGGTCCGATACCATCGCCGGCCAAAACTGCGATTTTCAAATCCATAATCATTTATTTAGTTGTATGTTAAACGCCCTTACTTTGGGCAAGAAAGTAACAAATCGCACAAAAAAGAGATGCATTTGCGACATCTAACAAACCAATGCTTCGCTATCAATGAGCAACTGTTACAAATACAAAATTAAGTAAATTATCCGATTGGGCAATATATTGTGTGTTAAAAATAATTTGTGGAAGCAAAAACACATCATCTGCGTGCCTTTACTCCCACAAATCATTTTTCATTTTTATCGTCGTTAAATCTTTATGTAAATCCGCCTTGCATACAGAATTCCTCCAAACACTCCTACGACCAAAGTTATGGCAACGGCCGACACAAACGACGAGAATGCGTTGTCGCCGAAAGCCGATGCGAGTGCAAAGTAGGCATGGTCTTGCAGGGATATCGCCGACACCTTCAACAAGCGCAGAGCTACACAAAACAGTTGGCTAAACACATAGCACGCCAGCGGATTGATGCCGAACACGAGGAATACCTTGCGCGGCATCTTCATGTCTTTAATATCGATCATTATGGCCAACAATACGAGTGAGAGGAGCGACATGCCGCATGTGGCAAGCACGAACGATGGCGACCATATTTTCTTGTTCATCGGCAAGAAACAGTCGGCAAGCAACCCAGCAAACAGCAGCATTATGCCCCACTGTGCCATGTTGAGTACACGGTCGGCGAGTTTTCCGCCCGACAATGCCACGCTACCCATGCAATAACCTATAATCACATGGGCTATGCTCGGCACTGTGCTGAGCAAGCCCTCGGGTTCGATACCACCGTCAGAATACATGTTTCTGCCAAGGCAAGCGCGGTCGATTACCGAGAGGATGTTGCTTTCTTCGTAGGCATAGCCGTTGAAGGCGAGCAACACCACGGCATACACCACAAGTAGAACTGCGGCAAGATAAGCCATGCGGCGCACTCCGACAGTCAGCCCCAGCAACGAAACCACAAGATAACAAATCGCGAAACGCTGCAAAACACCAAGCACTCGCACTCCTTGCAAATCTGAGAATCCGGCCACAGCCCAGTTTATGAGAAGACCGAGCAAGAACAGAACCGCTGCACGGCGCACGATTTTAATCAGCGACCGTAGCGATAGAACGAAATCATACTTACGCAGCGAGATGTAGGTTGTCATGCCCATTATGAACATGAAACACGGGAATATCACATCGGTAAGCGTGAGTCCGTTCCATGCCGAATGCCTCAACGGAGCGGCCATGTGGCTCCATGAGCCTGGACTGTTGGCCAACACCATGAGTATTATTGTCAATCCGCGCAGTATGTCAAGAGAGTCGAGTCGCTGTTTCATCATCGTTTGTTTACAAGAATTACAGTCACTGAGCTTCTATTCCTTCACGAGTTTGTCGAGCACGGGGTTGGCCACTCCCGACAATTCGCTCTTTGGTTCATCGTTAAGTTGTTCAAATACAACGACATTGTTAATGCCTTTTTTCAAGAAGCATCCCGGTAAGTAAAGCGTCTGTTGCGGGCCCACCTTCCAGTAACGTCCCAAATTCACGCCGTTTACAAACACTATGCCCTTGCCCCATTTCTCCATGTCGAGGAAAGTGTCGCCCACCTTGTCAAGTTCGAAGCTTCCGAAATACAGCGTAGGCTGTCCTTTCACGCAAGCCGACGATGCAGATTGGGTTGGCATGGCATCCATTGGCAATCCGAACATCTGCCAACTGCCGGTAATTTCACGTTCGCCTATCGTTATAGGTTTGGTTATGCCCTTCCAGTTGTCGTTTATGCGTGCGCCGTAGTTGATGCGTCCCATATTCTCAACGAGGATGTCGAGCGTGGCGTTGAACGGAATATTCACCTCCAAACTATCCTTGCCTGTAAGACGGTTGAGCGTGCCCACCTTGTCGCCGTTAACATATACCGTCGCAAAGTCGGCAATTCCCGGCACATGCATCATACCGTTTATAGGCTGGTTGAAATGTCGGCGGTAGAGCATGTAGCCATGTCCCTGACGCATATCCTCAAATGTCATAAGTGTATCGCATTCCACCGGCTTCGCATTTTCCAACAAATCGAACAGTCCTACGGTGGAGGACAACTTTATATGCGGTATTTCTATCACCGGAATACGTTCGGGAACGGCCGGCACATCATATTTCACATACTGCTTCATAAGGTTGCGCAAGGCATCGTATTTGGGAGTTGCCCAACCCGCCTCGCTTATAGGTGCGTCGTAGTCGTAGCTTGTAATGTCGGGTTGTATGTTGCGGCTGTTGCTGTAGTTGGCTCCCGAAGTAAACCCGAAGTTTGTTCCTCCGTGCACCATATAGTAGTTGAAGTGTATGCCTTGGTCAAGATATTTCTTTGTCTGAGCCACGACATGGTCAGCCGAAACCTTTACAAACTGTTCGTTCCAGTGGTCAAGCCATCCCGGATAGAACTCGGCCACCATATACGGACCTTTGCCGCCGTTATATTCATCCACCACTTTGCGCAGTTGTTTTATGTCGTCCTCGCCATTGGCCGTGGGCAACGCGCCTTCAATCGTGCCTCCCTTAAACAGCCACGAACCGTCGGATGTGAACATAGGCACGTCAAAACCTGCTTCAATAAGCATTTGCTTTATCTTTGCACTGTATTTTTTGTGCACTTCGAGTGGTATGTCCTTGCGCTGGCTCACATAGGAACCGAACTCGTTTTCGGCCTGAACCATAATCATCGGACCGCCCTTTGTTATCTGGAATTTCTTCACCTGAGCCGCGAGTTGGTTGATGTATGTACGGCAAGAATCAAGAAACGGCTGGTTGTCGGTGCGCACTTCCATTCCTTTCACGGTGTGAAGCCACCACGGATAACCGCCATATTCCCACTCTCCGCACGCATACGGACCGGGACGAAGAATAACCATCAATCCCTCGTCTGCCGCTGTTTGCAAGAATTCGCCTATGTTGCGGTTGCCCGTAGTCCAGTCCCATTTCCCGGGAGCAACCTCGTGGTGGTTCCAAAACACATAGGTAGTCACCGCATTAAGGCCCATAGCCTTTATCATTTTAAGACGGTGACGCCAGTAAGGCGCAGGCACTCGCGAGTAGTGCATCTCACCCGAATGCACCTGAATTGCCTTACCGTCGTAGACGAAGTTGCCGCCGGTTATGGCAAACGTGTGCTTTGCTTTTGCCGATGCCGACACTGCGAGCAGTGCAGCAAACAATAGAATCAGTATTCGCTTTGGTTTCATTTTTATTGTTTTTTTGGTTATTATTGTCAGTATTATATGTTATGTGAATTTCTTCTCACTTGCCAAAGACCTTTAGCCATGAAGCCTGTGCGAATTTCACGGGGTCGCCTTGCGGCTCACACGGGTAAGTGTTGTGCCGAAGAGTCCACTTCTCGTCCATAGCATAGAAATCGAAACTTCGCATAGACTGGCCGTCGAGCGTTGCGGCGAGGGCATCGAAATAAGCCTTCCAACGCGGATAGTAATAGTCGGCAAGCACCCCACTCCATTCTTTATGGGCATACTCACGCAGTTTTCCGATCTCGGCTGCATCGCGGTTGCCCCAAGTTGTTATCTGCACACGGGCATTCCATTCATAATGGTCGCTTTCCGAAGCATTAATCCCGAGGTTGCGAGCATCGCGCAGACGGCTTCCCACCATGAAATCGGGCATTGACGAGAGAAGCGTGTCCTGCTGGAGCAGAATGTCAAGGAAACGCTTTGAGGCATGCAGAAACATCACTTTGTCTTTTGCCTTGTAGGCAGCCACCACTTCGGCGTATACATACCGTGCCTGTTCGGCAATGGCCTGGCGTGTTATATCAACAAGATCGTATTTGAAATTGGCATTAGCCTCAACCTCATGCGAAGCCTCAACCATAAGCTGCGCGGCGCGTATCACGTCGTCGGGATTATAATAATCTTCCGTTTCCGACCATGTTGACACCTGATAAACGTCAAGAGCCGGACGTGCACAAAGCACCGACTCGTGACAACCCTGCTCTACAAGTGGGGCCGGAGCCCCATATATCGACTTGGCAAGCAGCATCCATGCGTCGTGCACATTGGCGTTTTCAAGGTTGCCATAACGTGCCTCCACATAGCCATGAAGCCATTTTTCCCATGCGAATTTGTCCCTACGCCACGGCAGTTCGCTCACCAGTTCATACATTACGGGGTTGTTTTCAATCCCTTCCATTGTCAAACCCACACCTTTCATCGTCGTAGCGAAAGCACTTTGGCGTGCTTTGTAGTATTCGTCAACCACATGTTGCAACTTTCCGAAAAGCCCCACATTGCCCCCGAAGTTGAGAAGCATGCAGTAAGCCCAGTCATGTCCGTTGAAACCTTCTTTACGAAACCACGTCAATTCCGGGTCGCCCCACTGTGGACGGTTTTCCGAATAGAGGTCAAGCACAAGCATGTCGCCGTTGTCCAAACCTTTTATCATGTCGGGATAAGGGCAATCACCCCATGCCTGCACCACCCAAACGGCGTTGGGATTGGCCGTTTTCATGGCCTTCATTATTGCATTTCCGGCAGCCCGCAGGTCAACGCTGCGTGTATTTCCACCCTCATGGAAGGGATCCATGCTATAAAAATCGGCCTTGCCGTAGAGCCGTTGTTGCTCTTTGTAATACAAGGATGCTATTTCGGCGAAGCGTTTGTCGGTGGGCAGTAGAAAGGCAGGCCGCTTGTAGTTGTTCCATTTTCCGGGGTCGGCCACATCGAGCGAAAGGCGTTGTTTGGCATCATGCGGCACCATTCCCGAATAGCCCGGCAGACAAACATTGATGCCGTATTCCTTCATGCGCCTTATGATTTTCTTCTGAAGTTGCTCGCGTTGCCTATACCAGTTGTCCGAGTTTGGTCCGCCCCACCCTTCAAGATTGTTCATAAGCCACCATGCCTGAAACGCCGGACCAGCGATGAAGGCATTTATCTCGTCTTTCGAATAACCGAGTTTCAGCAGAACATTGCGCCACACCACATCGGTGCCCACGATGTCAAGGCATAGATTTATGCCGTGCAGAGCCATCCAGTCGAGTTCACGCTCCCAACGTTTCCAGTCCCAGAACGCCATTGAGTAGGAATGTGTGCAGTAGTTCAGGTAGTAACGATATTTTATGTCAGTTTCATGCCGTTCCGCACTCTTTACAAGCGGAAGCGTTGCCGGCAACGAAGCTTGCATGGAGTTCCATGCGAGATGCACCCCTACATTATATTTAAGGTACCAATTTATGCCCGAAGCAATGCTCACGTAGTTATTGCCGCGTATGAAAGGTTTGCCGTTCTTGTTGGATAATTCGAAAAAGTCAACATCCGATTTCACCGTTTCGGTAAGTATCTTTTTCGATGCGCCCTTGTCTATGCGTTCGAGCAGACCGTCTATCGGTGTCGCTGCAAAAAGATTAAGCGACACTACACACAGCCATAAGGTCAGCACAATACGGTTTGGTTTCATCTATCTACTTTTTGTTAAGTTATAACAAATGGTTCTGCTTATTTTGATATTGTAGGTTTGCACCGATAAAGTTACCTATTATTTTGGTAAAAATAAAACAAACATGGCAAAAAAACTTTCTCTTATGTTTTTACTTCGTAATTGAAATTGAAAAGCCATAGTTATTTAACCCAACATTTTACATTATTCTCGCGTACCTTATATAATATATAAAGCAATCACATTTCTCTGCACATTTTTTGCGTTAACGATTTCACAACATTTCCAACTACAATCTGCAAGCAATCCAAAAACAACAAATTGTTTGTGAAAAAGCCGCCAAATGCCGATTTTCAGTCCGCTTGCTTACACTAAAAACGAATTGTGGGGGCACACAGAACATTTTTTCAAAAAAAGATGTTTAAATGTTTTGCCGAATATAAAAAAAACAATATCTTTGCGTCAGTTATCCTGAAAACAATCTTTTTACCTTAAAGAAAAGGCTAATACCTATTGAAGATTTGAAGCGGTCGCCTGTGAAGGCTGTCGCTTTTTTTTTGCCCTTTCGCCAACAACGACCTTATCTCATGCCAGCAAGAAAGACACAGTTGAGACACGACAAAGAACATGGACAAAAAGACAAAAGACAAGATAACAGAGCTGGCAAAACGGTATGAAACCCCCGATTTCCTGCTCTCCGACCCAAGCCGCTTCATGCACGAAGTGCAAGGCGACGATAACCGCGAGGCCACAGCATTTGTGGCTTCATGCTTGAGCTATGGTTCGCGCAAGCAATTTTTCCCTAAAATAAATTTTCTCAGCCAACAGTCGCACGGACAAATGCACCAATGGATAGCGCAAAGACAATATCGCGACATCATTCCCGACACCGATGAGTGCTACTACCGGCTCAACACCTGCCGCGACCTACACGCCATGCTCGACGCATACAGTCTGCTCATGCACGAGCATGGAAGTCTGAAAGCATTCGTGCGCCATAATGCCGCCAATGCGCCCGAAGCCATTGGGGCCATTTGCCGTCACTTTGCAGCCAACGGCGCAACGTCGCTTGTGCCGCGCAACACCACATCGGCATGCAAGCGCGTGTGCATGTTTCTAAGATGGATGGTGCGCGACGGTTCGCCTGTCGACCTCGGATTGTGGGCCGACATTATCGACAAGCGCACACTTGTCATGCCACTCGACACTCATGTGGTGCAAGAGTCGGTGGCACTGGGGCTTCTACACACCCGCACCGCTTCGATGTCGGCAGCACGAAAACTCACCCAAACCATGCTCGAGATATTTCCCGACGACCCTCTCAAGGGCGATTTCGCCCTCTTCGGACTTGGTGTCGATACCGAAACCAAGCAACCGCAATGAGGCACCACAACAATGGCAAACTTGCATTTTCCGCAAGAAAACACTACCAATATGGCTTTTTTTAGCTAAATTTGCAGCTATGAGAATAGATATTATTACCGTTTTACCCGAAATGCTTGAAGGCTTCGTCAACGAGTCGATACTCGCCAGAGCCCAAAAGAAAGGTTTGGCCGAGATACACCTGCACAACCTGCGCGACTATTCCACCGACAAATGGCGGCGCGTTGACGACTATCCTTACGGCGGATTCGCCGGCATGGTGATGCAGTGCGAACCCATCGACCGCTGCATAACGGCTCTGAAAGCCGAGCGTGACTACGACGAAGTGATATACACATCGCCCGACGGCGAAAAGTTTGACCAGCACATAGCCAACGATTTGTCGCTCAAAGGCAACCTCATAATACTCTGCGGCCACTACAAGGGCATCGACCAGCGTGTGCGCGACCACCTCATAACACGCGAGATAAGCGTGGGCGACTATGTGCTCACCGGTGGCGAGCTTGCTGCGGCAATAATGGCCGATGCCATTGTGCGCATCGTGCCGGGCGTGATAGGCGACGAACAGAGCGCACTGAGCGACTGTTTCCAGGACGATATGCTCTCGGCTCCAATCTACACACGCCCTGCCGACTACAAAGGTTGGCGTGTGCCCGACATTCTGTTGAGCGGAAACGAAGCGAAAATAAAGGCTTGGGAAATGGAACAGGCCATGGAACGCACCCAACGGCTGCGCCCCGACCTGCTCGAGAAATAACAACTCCCAAAAACAATCAATAGCGCAACTACACAATACTCACCTGCTGCCGATAGCGCAGGATCATCCCTACAACCCAAACCACAATCAATACTGAAATGAACAAGAAAACACTGTCCACCATTTTAATCGCTGCCACGACGATGGCAAGCGCCAACGCGCAGACAAGTCTGCTCGAGAAATACTCACGGCAACTCACCACTCCGCGCCATTATGTGTGCTACCGCACCACTGAAAAAATGAAAATAGATGGCAAACTCAACGAAAAGGCATGGGCAAAAGCAGCACCGACGGAATCGTTTGTAGACATAAGTGGCGAAGGATTTCCCACTCCTAAATACGACACCAAGGCACGCATGCTTTGGGACGACGACTATCTGTATATTGCAGCCGTGCTCGAAGAGCCCGACATCACGGCCAATCTCACGCAGCGCGACACCATTATCTACCACGACAACGACTTCGAAGTGTTCATCGACCCCGATGGCGACGGACAAAACTATTTCGAAATAGAAAACAATGCACGCGGAGTGGTGTTCGACCTGATGCTCGACCGTGCCTACCATTCGGGTGGAAGCTTCCACGTGCAGTGGGACTGTCCGGGGCTTCGCCTCGCAGTTTCGCACGACGGCACACTCAACAAGCACAACGACAAAGACCGTTCGTGGACGGTGGAAATGGCCATTCCGCATAAAGCAATAACAACAAATTTCAACAATCCGCTCAAAACCGGCAACACATGGAGGCTTAATTTCTCACGCGTGGAATGGCTGAAAAAAGGCGGACCGGAGGAGAACTGGGTATGGTCGCCCACAGGAAAGGTTGACATGCACATGCCAAATCAATGGGGTTTCGTGCAGTTCTCGGGAAAAACCGTGGGCAACGGCACTGACGAATTTGCCTGCCCCTACGACATGGATGCCTACAACATGCTGTGGGCCATGTTTTATACCCAGCTCGACAAGCGCTCCAAAGACGGCAAATTTGCCTGTACGCTCGACGACCTCGGCCTCACCGCTGCCGACTATGCATCGCTGCCCAAGGGCAGCAACATAGAATTGGAGGCCACACCCAACCAGTTCCGTGCATTGGTGAGAAACGGCATGACCGGCGAAACATACACCGTTGACCACAACGGCAAGTTCGCCTGTGAGAAGAAAGCGGCGCAATAGCCGCACCTTCTCAACCACAACAACAATCAACGACAATACTTCACTACTTAAAAATAGCACACACCCCCAGGCAGAGAGTGCTCTGCCAGGTGTGCGTGCTTGCTTTTCACGTCAACAACAACTATTCTTTAATAATAATTAACTGTTTCAGGAAACAATTTTCAGGTAACATCCTCATTACATGAGTGAATAATATATGGAATGATGAACAACAAAATCACAAAACACATGGCAGTGCTCGCAGTGGCGGCACTCGCTCTCTCACTAATTCCCCTGCTCGCAATGAGCCACTATCTGCACCCCATGGCCGACGATTATGTGTTTGCCGCATCCACCCACCAGACATGGCTTCACACGCATTCGCTTGTTGCCGTTATAAAAGCGGCATTTGATGTAGCCGCCAACATGTACCGCAATTGGCAAGGCACCTACACGGCCTGTTTCACCATGGCTCTGCAACCGGGTGCATTCGGGCATTACTGGCTCACCCCATTCATTCTCATCGGTTCATACATCGCGGCATCCTACATATTCGGCATGACCATAATGCGCCGCATAATAAAAGCCCGCACATCCGAGGCTTTATTGGTAACAACCGTCGTGACGATGCTCAGCATACAATTTATCGCATCCTTTTACGACGCGTTCTACTGGTTCAACGGTGCTGTTTACTACACATTCTACTATGCAGTAATGCTCATTCTCGCCGCCGTTCTTGCCACTAATGCCACCACCCACGGCATAAAACACACGCTGACAGCCGTGGCTGCCCTTCCCTTGACAATATTTCTTGCTGGCGGCAATTTCTCCACCGGACTTGCCATACCCACCATCATGCTTTTCACCATGGCCGCAATGCGGCTGCAAGGCAAGCGCATACCGCGCCTTTTTATGGTTGTTTTCATTGTCTATTGCCTGGCTTTCCTCCCAAGTGTGCTTGCCCCCGGCAACGAGTTCCGCCGCATTGCCGAACCGCACTCCGTAAATCCCGTAACGGCAGCATTCATGGCCATAGGCAAAGGCACGGCATTCATCACGAAAAGCATCAACCCAATAATGTTGCTGCTCTTTGCCGCCATAACGCCAACACTTGCAAAAATGGCGCGACGCAGCCGTTTCGCCTTCTGCCATCCGTGGCTGGTTCTGCTGGCATCGATGTGCCTTTATTTTGTGTTTGTCTTTCCCGTGTGCTACGCCCTCGGCATAAAAGGTCCTGGACGCATGCAGAACATCTACACCTATAACATGTGCTGGCTCATAGCCTTCAACATCTTCTATTTTGCCGGAGCTATACAACACCGCCGCGCCCAAGGCGGCATGCTCAGCAACCACGCACTCGCAATATGCTCAATCATGCGCAATCGCTTGTCGGCCTACCGCCGATTGGCGTTGCCGTTGTTTGCCGTGTTGCTCGTGTCGTCGGCCATATTGAAAATATCGGCAAGCAGCAAGGCGGCCAGAATGATGCGCAAGGGAACGGCGGCCACCTTCGACCGCGAGATGACGCAGCGCGAGCGCATACTCGCACAACCTGAGGCCACGGCCATACTGCCGCCGCTAACGGTGAAGATTCCGTCGGATGCGTTCAACGATGTCACCGTGTATCGCGGTTACTGGGTAAACCGTGGCATAAGCATGTATTACGGAAAACAATGGATTGCGGCCTCAACGATGCCCGCCCCCTACGACATCGTTGCAGAAACAAAGAAAAAATGCCGCCGCGAAGTGGGTCCCGGCAACCTTGTCTACAAGGAGATGGGCATCAGCCCGACTGCCGAAACCGACTACCGCATCATTTCTGAGGCCAATATTGTGCGCAGAATTTCTCGCCCAACTCAAATCCCTCCTCGTAAAGACGTTCAAGGCGTTCGGTATTTTTCTCCATCCTTGTAACCTCCATCGGGCGCTCGGGGCGTATGCAAACAATCTGTCCCGAGGCTTCAAGCCGCTCAACTAGTTCGAGCTGACGGTTGTAGGCTGCAAGACGGCGGCTTAGCAACACGCGCAGACGCGGATATTTGCGGTAGACAAACGTTGGAAGCTTATGGTCGTTCCCGGTGCTGCGGTAGCCACGGTTGCGCGTGAGTATCACCACATTCTTGCTGTGCCCCGTCTCCATGGCACGCATCACGGGAATGCTGTCAACGATGCCTCCGTCGAGCATCGGCACGCCGTCAACCCACACTATATTGCTGACATAAGGCAGACTGCTCGATGCACGCACCACATCGAGCGCACGCTGCCGGTCGCTGCGCTCCTGCAAATACTCGGCATGACCAGTGAGACAGTTGGTAGTTACCATTTCAAACGTGTCTGGATTGCTGAAAAAGGTGTCGAAATCGAAAGGAATAAACTCGTTGGGAAACTTGTCGTAAAGCAGTTTCGTATCGAATATACATCCCTGAGTAACGAGATGCCTGAGTCCGATATAGTCGTAACGGGCAAGATAGTCGATGTTTGAAACGCGTGCACGGCGCGGCTGGTGGCTCATATACGACATTCCGTTGCAAGCTCCTGCCGACACAGCCACGACATAATGAAAATACAATTCGTGCTTCATAAAGGCATCGAGCACGCCGCTTGTAAACACGCCACGCATGCCGCCACCTTCAAGCACAAGCCCCGTATTACTGTCGATTGTCATAAATGCGCCCTCCTTTCCATCTGCATGAAGTTTTTCTTACTCATGCAAAATTAAGAAAAAACAGGCAAACGACAAACTCACCGCAAGAAAATAGCACCGTCACGGCGGCGCACGGCATATGGTGCACACACGTGCAGCATATGCACTACGCACGCACCGCACATGAAACGACACCAGAAGAAAGGCTTAATCGGCATGCAAAAAGCATTGCCATGTGAACTATTTTGTGTAACTTTGCAGCCGAAAAAGCGTGCATCCTTTCACGGCATGCGCAGACTTTTCAACTCAGAGTGCTTGTCAAACCTCTTTAAAAACAAGAAATGGAAAATAAAAACACACGAAACGTGAGTGTGCTGTTTCTGCTTTTCAGCATACTCTTCTGCGTTTGCCTCATCACGGCAAACGTGCTTGAAACAAAGCAGATAGCCATTGGCCCGGTATGCATCACCGGCGGTTTGATTGTATTCCCCGTTTCCTACATCATCAACGATTGTGTGTGCGAAGTGTGGGGCTACCGCAAAGCAAGGCTTCTGATATGGGCCGGCTTCGCCATGAATTTCCTGTTTGTGGCCTTCGGTGCCATTGCCGACATGCTGCCAGCAGCACCCTATTGGAACAATGATGCCGGATTTCACGCCATATTCGGCCTCGCCCCGCGCATTGCATTCGCCTCATTCGTGGCATTTCTCGTAGGGTCGTTCATCAACGCCTATGTTATGAGCCGCATGAAGATAAGTTCAGGCGGAAAGAATTTCTCGCTGCGCGCCATACTGAGCACCGTCTACGGTGAGACTGCCGACTCGATCATATTCTTTCCGCTCGCACTCGGCGGAATCGTACCATTGCGCCAACTGCCCATGCTCATGCTCGCGCAAATAGTGCTCAAGACGCTCTACGAAGTGGTGGCACTGCCCATAACCATACGCGTGGTGAAGGCAACAAAACGACACGAGGGCGAAGACGCCTACGACAACGGTGTGAGCTACAACGTGTGGAAGATTTTCAACGTATAACAAAACAACGCAACAACATGAGCAACAATTCAGAAAACCGTAAGGACGAGGGCTTGCAGGCTCTCGGCGCAAAGACCAGATACCGCGACGACTATGCACCCGAGGTGCTCGAAACCTTTGTAAACAAGCACCAGGGCAACGACTATTGGGTGAGGTTCAACTGCCCCGAATTCACTTCGCTCTGCCCCATCACCGGGCAGCCCGATTTTGCCGAAATCCGCATCAGCTACATTCCCGACGTGAAAATGGTAGAAAGCAAGAGCCTCAAACTTTATCTTTTCAGTTTCCGCAACCACGGCGACTTCCATGAGGATTGTGTCAACATCATAATGAAAGACCTCATTAAACTCATGGATCCGAAATACATTGAAGTGACGGGGTTGTTCACTCCGCGCGGCGGCATAAGCATCTATCCCTATGCCAACTACGGCCGCCCCGGAACAAAATATGAAAAGCTTGCCGAACAACGCTTTGCAAGCCACGACTTGAAATGACATTCCTCATTAGAGGCACGAAAAAGTTAGACAATGCTCATGCCGAGCATACCAAATAAAGCCCCGTCATAAAATTGGTGTCAAGGACAAAACACTTGAGATTGTCGGTACAGACATTTCAAGACTGACGTTCAATGGACAGCTGGCCAACACGCAGTCGGCAACATTAAAACTCACCGAACAATGTAATGCTTGTGATGCCGTAAAACGCGCGTTAATGAACATCAATGGCTAATTTCAAGAGTTTCCTTTGATTTTGAACAAAATTTATCCTCACAACTAACGTTGCTTTGGACTAAGTAATTGAAGTTGTTGAATTACTCGGGGCTTTCAGCGTTGGACAACACTCATGCCGAGCGCACGAAAAAGAGGCAGACGAGTTGCTTTTGCAACCTGCCTGCCTCTTTGTTTGTAAAATTAATTAACTATTTGCAAATAACCTTTTTCACTCGATAGTTTTTGCCATCCTTATACCTCACGATAGTGATACGCTTTTGCGGGCTTGAAACCTTTTGACCTAAAACATTGTAATATTCCAAGCCGCAAGAGGAAGGGTTAGAGGTGAGGTCAACGATGCCCGCAGACTGTCCATATTCGAAGTGGACGGTGACCTTCGGCCCATCGGCTGTCACCTTATTATATACATACCCCTCGTTCATGTCATCATACTCAGGATCCACTACCTGTAGTTGCAAGGTTGCTGTCCATGTTCCTTCTTCCGTAGGAATCCACTCTGCCGCGATGCTCTCTTTAGTGATGTTGTTCAACTTGCCTTTCGACGAATTGAAGATGCATGGGGTGGATTTTAAAATGCAGTTGCCAAAGGAGCATATCTTAAAACTACCGTTGGGCATGGCAGATGCATCCACTTTTATGGTACCCCCTTTGTCGGTTTCGCCAGTAGCCTTCACTGCCAATGGAATTGGCAATATAAGCTCCAAGCCGTTGTCCTCGACGGTGTTCACGGTGATGACCGAACCGTCGGGCACAATGTTTCCCGATTTGTCAACAAATTCAAAGGTGTGGTCTGTGGCTTGCGCGTTAATGGTGTTTGCCACCAAGAAGGCGGCAAACACCATGAGTAGTTTTTTCATATACTACTTCTTATTTTCTGACAAGCACCTTTTTCACCGTGCCATCGCTCATTTTGACGAGGTTGATGCCACGCTGTGGAGCGCTAATCTGCATACCATTTGCATTGTAGCGGCCTATAATCTTGGCAGAGGCTGCACCGTTGAACTGATCAATGTCAGTGGTTTGGTTGTCAAGGTCTACCGTCACATAGTCGGAGGGGTCAGACTCAGCATAGTTTGCCCCACCGTCGCGAATGGCGGTAACGGTATAGGCATAGCTATCGAACTCGTAGTCGTAGAGGTTGGAGAATGTAGTAGATGTATTCTCCTTGCCGTCGATGGTGGCAGAGTTGAGGAGCGTATAGATGTTGTCGCCCGCTTTGACATCCTGGCTCACCTTGATATTGTCGATCATGAAGGTTGCGTCAGCAGTGAAACTCATCGTCACGGCGCTTCCGCTCTCGGGGATGGTGAAGGTACCGTCTATCTCGCCGTTGTCGTCGAAGGTGATGTAGTAGGTCTGCTTGGCGGTCTTGATGGTAAGGTCGGTATTAGCCTCGCCTACGGCCTTGATGGTCAACTTGAAGTTGTCGGCATTAGCCAGATAGAGGGCCGGTGTCTTGACGATACCCGTTGTGTAGTCGTCGTTGACGGCACCCATCCATCCTTGAGCCAAAGCCATGTTCTTCACCGTCCACCCCGGCAACTTGGTGTAACCGTCAAGGCTCTCATACTTGTTCGATCCGGACAGCTCTGGGTCGGTAGGATCGGTTGCATCTGTCACATCCTGTGTGATGCCGGAGAAGTCCTCGTCGATTATGCTGTAAGTGCCATCTTCCTTGACGGTGGTAAGACCATAGTTGTTGACACGGTAGCCAGTAGCCTTGACAGATGAGTCCCAGTTGGCTGTATAGCTGCCTCGGCTGTCGATGTCGGTGGCAGGCTTCACCTGCGGAGTGGCTACGCCATAGGCAAGATAAAGATAAGGGCTAGACGACACACTGCTATAGTGAGACTGCACGGCATAGTAGTAGTCGGCATCGGCATCCAAGTCTTCGAAGGTGTACGAGGTTTTCTTTGTGCTGCCGTACATGTAACCGTATTCCTCATTTTCGCCCACAGGCTGCAGTTCAGCATCCTTGCCAGCCTGAATGTCTATGTTGTCGAGTGCAAGATAGGCGCCCTCAGGCATGTCGACTGGATAGATGCGCACGCCGAAGTATTGGTTGTTGAACTTGCCGTAGCTATACTCGTCAAGGTCGAGATCGCCCGGTTCGGTCCAGTACTCTGCATAGAAGTCGCCGTATTCCTGCCAACCGTTCACGGTGAGCAAGTCTACATGTATCTTTGCGTCGGCATCTTCCAACTCGTCTGATGTTGCTCCATTTACTACCATCCAGTATTTCATGCTCTTGTAGGTGGAGAAGTTGTATGGTGTCACCAGGGTGTCACCATTTTCCAGAACCAATGCCTTGCTGTTGTCTACACCAGCGGCATCCTTCAGTTTACCGTTGGTTGTGAATCCTTCAGGAACGGCTGATTCGAAATCGGCACTCCAACTGCGGTCTTCGCTACCGGTCTCGGCACGTTTGTAAATCCATAGCCAGTAGTTGTTTGCCATGTCTACCTTCTGCCAATTGGCGGTGAAGGAGTAGTCGGTGAAGTTTGTGGCTGGAAGCATGGCAGGTGAGGCAATGAAGTCATCGTCGCGGGTGATGCGCACATAGTCTATGAGGCACTGGCCGTAAGAGAGTAATTGCAGGAAGCCGTCGTTGTCGGCACTGAGATTGTGCACCTTAAAGGTGATGACCTTCCAACCCTTGCCGGGATAGAGATTGATACTTGCGTTGGTATTTCCGTCGTCGGTAGAAGCGAACGAGGGGTCGTCGTAGCCATTCTTCAGCACATTGATGTTGAGCATTGTGCTATACTTGCCGTAAGGTTTCACACGGAGGGTAATGGTGAGGTTGCCAGAATAGTCGCCCAACGGAGAGTTGAGCACGGCGCCGATGTAGCCCAACGGGTCGTTGAGGTAGGCATTGCCGCCTGCCTGGAAAACCCAGCTGCCGCACCATCCGCTATTGGTGGTGTACTGCGGGTCGATGTCCCATTGTACGGGACCGCCGAAATAACCATATTCATCGCAGAGAGCCACACTGTCGGGCTCTTCTTCTGACCCCTTGGTGAATTTGTCGAATTCTTCTGTCAAGATTTCATCATAGTGGTTTTCGCCGCTCCACGACTTCTTGACACTGTTTTTAGCCTTAGCAGAAATCTGAGGTGTTGTGGCCTTGCCGTTGGTCTTCATTTTAGCAAAGACAGGCACCTTGTGGCCTCTTACCATCATTTCGTTTTGCGACTTCAGTAGCATCTGCTTGCCTTCGGTCTGTGCAGATGCACCTAACGGTGCCAGCGTCAAGGCTGCTGCCAACACACCATAATAGGGAGTAAAAGTTCTCATGCTCTATACTATATGTTAGTCTGGTGGAACTCTTTTTACTGTGGTTGGGCATCAGCAGTTCAAAGCAGAGTTCCGACAACTTTTTGCCACCGATGTTCTTTCTTTTCAATCGGCAGCAAAAGTATAGAGCTTTGGGATAAATGGCAAGTTTTCGGTGTTTAAGTATGTCTTGATTTATATATTGAGACACAAAACGTAGCATTTTATGCATTTTGTGCGGCATTTTGCAATTTTGCCGTCCTTTGGTATTCGCTTGGTGTCAGTCCTGTCACCTTCTTGAATATCGCCACAAAATTGGTTCGGCTCTTAAATCCTACGCTTGCAGAGATAGCCTCGATGGTGAGATGGCCATACTGCGAGATGTCGCTCAGCCGTCGGCAAGCCTCCTTTACTCGGCATTCGCCCAAAAAGGCGTTGAAGTTTTTGCCAGCCATCTCATTGACCACTTGCGAAACCTCGGCGTAAGGTTTGTCCACTTTCTCGGCAAGCAGGCGCAGCGAGAAATCGGGCGAGCAGATTAACGCAGTGTCTGACATCACCGCCTGTATCATTCCGAAAATTTGTTTCTTGTCTTGCTCATCCAACTTACTGTTAAGATATTTTACCTGCCGCGACTCATCCTCACGGTGCAACCTTTCCTGCATTTTCTCATAGAGAGCCTGCTGTTTGCGGCGCAGTTCTCTGTTTTTGCGGATGAAATAGATAGCTGATAGTGCAGAAACAGCAACAAGTATCACGCAAAGCAACATGATGATTTGCTGTTGGCGATGTTGAGCGGCAAGTATGCGTACTTTGTCGTTGGCATCTTGCAGTTCTGACAAGAAGTGCATTTCGCTGGCTGCATGCAATCTGCTTTCAGTGACGAGTGCGTCTTTTGCCTTGAAATACAAGATTTCATATCTGTTAATACTGTCGTGTTGGTTCTTCTGCGAATAATAGTCGAGCATTTGTCTAAAGTGCTCCACTTTCAAATCCTTGATATCATATTGATTTACCAGTTGCGTCATCTCCAGGAACTTCTCTTTTACTGCCTTGTTGTCGTTCAACAGTTCGTAGATTAAGATTTCCATACCTATGGTGGTGTACACATATCGTTCGGGAGTGTCGGGCGTGTCTACGCTTTGCTTAGCTTTCTGCAAAAAGTGGAGCACGTCCTTGTAGTTGTGGCTCTGGTAAGACATGATAGCCTTTTCCGTCCAATTGTTGTATAGAGCCAATGGAGTGTGTGCAGGCATTTGGAGATGGTTGTAAAGGTGT
Source organism: Lachnospiraceae bacterium (assembly GCA_963654815.1). GTDB lineage: Bacteria > Bacteroidota > Bacteroidia > Bacteroidales > Bacteroidaceae > Prevotella. Next base: position 61,430 of record CAVKCP010000004.1, read on the forward strand.
CTTTCTTCCTGTATTTCATTCATATTCTGTTCAGAGAATGCCGTGAACAGCATATTACTGTAGATGATTTGGAGAACGTTCCATTCCTTGGATTTCAGTGCACACATGAAAGCTTTTCGATAATATTGCAGTGGCTTTTTGGCAAAATATTTTTCGGTGGGCTGCACCTCTGACATGGTTAGGAACAGGTTGGCCATGTTGAGGTAAACATACGAAAGGTTTTTTTCGAATTTCTTATCTTCCGAAATCTTTTGCGACTGGTTGAGGTATGAATATGCCTTCTGATAATCGTAGTAGAAGTAAAAGTAGATGTAGCCTATGTTGTTCATCGCCCGTGCGGCTTGCTCTTGCTCACTTAGCGATACGTCTTCTTGGTAATATCTGTTGGCTACGGTGCTGTACAACAAAAGTGCCTCCTGCCTATTGCCTTGGTGTACAGCTTCGCGTGCTTTGTCAAGCAGGGCTTCACTGGGCGTGTTGCTCCACTTGTCAAACATTTTGTTCATGTTTTGTCGGGCTGCACTGCTGTATAGGCAGCACATCCATGCCATCATCAGTACCATTTTTATTCTCAATCCCATATCTCATGTTAATTATCTGCGGTTACAAAGGTAGTCATTTTTGCCAAGATGCCACGCAAATGCACTTAAAAGGCATTCAAAGGTGAGTGATATTCAAAAAAAAACGCCAAGGAGAAGAAACCCTCCTTGGCGACTACATATCGTGACAGATATAAAATCGATGAGTAGAAAAAAAATGGTGATAGTTGTACTAACGAACTATCTTGATAACCTTTCCGTCAGCCTGATGAATGATGTTCAAGCCTTTTTGCATCTTGTTGAGCAGCATGCCGTTGGCATTGTAGTATGCAGTTTTGCCCACAGCAGAAGAGTTGTTGGCTGTGATGTTGCCAATGCCCATCAGTTCGTTTTCTCCCAACGGAGCAATCTGTGCATTGACGATATGGTTGTCGCTCTTGTCGATGAGCATCACCACAAGTTCTGTGTTTCTGTCGTCCAAGATACCGTCTGGCAAAATAAAGTCTTTCTCGTATGTCAAAGCTTCATCGGCTTTATATTCTGTAGGTACGCTTTCTGCAATGCCGTTGAAATCGTCTACATATCCACGTGCCACACACTGATAATACATCACGCTGGCCGGGATATAATCTCCATATTTCTCATATCCGCCCATCTCACCTTCCACGCCATTGGCATAAGAGTTATGCTGGCGATAGTTGTCGTCGTCGGGCTGATGCACGTTGTTTTCTATCACGGCATAGGCAAGAGCATAATTGGCTGTGCGGTCAGGCTCGGCGAAATGAAGTGTGGTTGTGGTGCTTACTGCGCGCGTTGCATTGTCAAGCTGGGCTTGCAAGTCAATGTCTACAAGCACCGTCTCCTTGGCCATCATTTTCTTGCCAATGGTGAAGAATTTGCCTGGATCAGACTTTTGTTTGCGGTTGACTACGCCTGCCGGTAGACCGTCTACGCCCCAAAACGAATCGAGTTGGCTGGCATATCCATTGCTCATCACGTCGCCACTGTGGGCTGCTATTGGTATTGCCCAGTCTTGGGCATACATCTTGAGTGAGTCTACATAAACCAAACCACGAACGCAGTAGCCACACCATGTGGCTGTACCTTCTTCGCACACCACTTTGCGCTGATAGGCCGTAATGGTGCTATTTAATGTATGTGATTGATTTTCGGCCGAAACCGTTACGCTATAATTCACTGGTTTGTATTTCTGCAGATTGATCTTGTGGTCGAGTGTGAAGCTGACCGGGGAGTCTTTGGTTATCTTGTCGGCAAAGTGCTGTGAATAAGATTCGTCGCCATAAGACAAGACAACATCAAATCCGTCGAAGGTCTTGTCTTCATCAGTATATGCTTTGCCGCTGATGGTGGCATCGCCCAGCGACGGCACTCCCTTGGCGGTGGTAAGTTGGCAGAGGAGGTCGCTGTGCACACCGGCATAGAGGTCGTCTATGTAGAGGCGGCTCTTGTTGGTGGAATTGTTGACGAAGGCTATGGAAATAGTCTTTCCCTTGTAGGCATCAAGCGAAACGGCGTGTCTTGTCCAGACGTTCTCCTCCTGAGCTACGGTAAAGATCGGTTGTTGTAAGTTAAAGTCGCTCACCGATTTGCCGCCTACTTCCGACACATATACGGCATAGCCGTCGCGGTTGCGCTTGTCAGATGCCATGGCACGCCAAGAAAGCTCCACGTTATCGTCTTGTACTGTGAAAGCAGACGTAATCATCCAATCGTCGGAAGTTCCAGCAGGCATGTACCAAGACGTACTGCATGCTGCAAGGTTTGACTCACCCTTTGGCGAAGCAGTCAGCCAAGGAGTTCCTACAATGAATCCCTCTTTGGCCATATCGGCAGATGGCGTATTGCCATCATTGTCAATCAATGTGAAGTCAGCCGGGATTCCATTGGTGAAATCACAATTTAGATAGGTCTGTGCGCTTGCATGAAAAGAAAGAAAGAAAATAGCACTGCACGCAATTGCACATTTATTCATATAGCTATAATTTAGCTTATCGGCTACAAATGTAGTCATTTTTATTGGCCTACGAAACATTTTTCATATAAAATATGATTTCTTATCCAAAAAGTCATCACTTTAAACGTTCTATTTTACTTTTGGCATCAAGGCAGAAGCACCGTTCACAGAATTCCCGGAAAGCTATTCTGCCGGAAAACAATTGGGGAGTGGTCAAGGCATTAAGTGACGGTAAAAAATATAACTTGGTATGATTTCATCGTCACTGATGTCTGCGTTCACGAATATTATTTATAACTTTGTGGCAAACGTATGTAAAAATGTGAGATTATGGCAGAAATCGTAAACAAATACCCCGTTGGCATACAGACCTTCGAAGATATTCGAGAGGGCGGTTATCTGTATGTAGACAAGACGAAATACATTGTAGATTTCCGCATGAAACAAATGAAATACGTTTTTCTGAGTCGTCCGAGACGGTTCGGCAAGTCGCTCTTTGCCTCCACCTTACATGCATATTTCGATGGACGTAAGGATTTGTTCGAAGGGCTTGCCATTGCCGACTATGAGAAGGAATGGACAAAGCATCCCGTGTTGCATTTCGACCTGAGCGGGGCAAAGCACTTCACCAAGGAAGAGCTGGAAGGATATATTGATTTCATACTCTTGCCATACGAAAAAATATATGGCACGGGAGAAAAAGAAGATACGCCAAACAAGCGATTGATGGGTATTGTGGAACGCGCCTACAAGCAGACGGGGCAAAAGGTTGTGGTCATCATCGACGAATATGATGCACCGTTGCTCGACGTAGTACACGAAAAGACGAACCTGCAGGACTTGCGGCGTATCATGCAGAATTTCTACAGCCCGCTGAAGAGACTCGACCCTTTCTTGAAATTCACGTTCATTACTGGCATCACCAAGTTCTCACAACTCAGCATATTCAGCGAGCTCAACAATTTGGAGAACATCAGTATGTTCGACCAGTATTCTGCCATCTGCGGCATCAGTTATACTGAGCTAACCACTGCAATGCGTCCCGACGTGGAGTGTCTGGGCAAGGCACTCGGAATGACATACGAGGAGTGTCTTGAAGAATTAAGGAACTACTACGACGGCTACCATTTCAGCGAACGGTCGGAGGATGTGTTCAACCCATTCAGTCTGATAAGGGCAATGAACGGACAGAAGATACAATCATACTGGTTCGATTCGGGTACGCCAACATATCTTATCAAGAGTCTGCAGAAATACCACGTCAACGTGACAGATATTGAACAGAAAGGCATCAGTATTGACGACTTCGATGTCTCGCCCGAGCAGATGACCTCCGTTCTGCCATTGCTTTACCAAAGCGGCTACCTCACCATAAAGAAATACAGTCCGCTGACACAGAGTTACGTTCTGGGTTATCCCAACATGGAAGTGAGAATTGGCATGCTGCGCAGCCTCGCGCCTAACTACCTTTCGCCAGTATCAGTAGACAACAACAGTTTGGTAATCAATTTTGTCGAACATCTCTACGACAACGACCTGAATGGTGCAATGACAAATCTGAAAGCATATCTCTCAAGCATTTCCAACCGTCTTTCCAACAAGAACGAGCGCGATTTCCAAACCGTATTCTATCTCATTTTCAACCTCATGGGGGCATATATCAAGGTTGAGGAAGACAGTGCCATAGGCCGTGCCGATGCCGTGCTGCACATGCCCGACACCACATACGTCTTTGAGCTTAAATATGATGGCTCGGCCGAAGATGCGCTAAAACAGATTGACGACAAAGGCTACCTCATCCCCTACTCTGCCAATGGCAAGCGACTTGTGAAAGTAGGTGTCAACTACGATAGTGGGAAGCGCACAATTGGGGAGTGGATAATAAAAGAAGCATAATAGGCTTACACCAAAGAAGCCTTTAAATAGCGTGAGTTCGACGAAACAAAAGCCGTTGAACTCACATTATAATATTATGGTAATAGCGCAGGCCGATACCATTACCGAATAGTTAACTCAACCTCTCATTACGTTATTGTTTTTTCAATGGGTTGTAATGTCTTTGTCATACAGCCCTGTTACCTTTGCGCCAAAATTTTAACTGGTACTTATCCCTAAGAAAAGGTAATGGAAAAGATTGTTTTCAGGATTTGCGGCAAGGGACTTGCCGCATTCGCATTGACCACAAGTTTGCTGATGGGTGGCTTGCAGGTGCAAGCACAGGCAAAGACTGCCGTGGTCTCCACAGTGAATGAACAAAACGCAAATGCCGCCGAGTGGCAGAATCTCAAGGGTGAGATCACGCTCTACATGACCAACGACATGGGGCGCAACGGCTACTACGACCAGAAAC
>CAVKCP010000005.1:0-57332 GCA_963654815.1 Lachnospiraceae bacterium
CATCCATTCAACGTTTTACTATGTTAGATCAAAAGTTTACCGGACACCAATAAATAAAAATAGGAGAAAAACCGTTTGGCTCTTCTCCTACTCTATGTCATTACTGTATTGTAGTTGTCAAATCCTTAAACTGACAATCATTTCGTCACGCTAAACTTGTATGCCACATGACTGTAGTATTTCTGGCCGGGCTTAAGATAAGGCGACGGCCAATCTTTCTTGTTGGGAGAGTCGGGATATTTCTGGGTTTCGAGGCACACTGATGCTTGACGCGGATAAACAATGCCCTTCTTTCCTTTCACGTTGTTGCCAAGGAAATTGCCTGTGTACACCTGAATGCCCGGTTCGTTGGTGTAAACGTCAAGCTTTATTCCACTTTGTGGCGAATAAAGAGAGGCTGCAATCTTGGTGTCATCACCCTTTCCGTCTTTATATGTGTTGAGACACCAGTTGTGGTCGTAGCCGCCGGCATTTTTTATTTGTTCGAACGATGTGTCGTTGATTGTCGTGTTGAGCGGTCGCAGTGTGGTGAAGTCCATCGGTGTGCCTTTGACATCCTTCACCTCTCCTGTTGTCATATAGGTGGAGTCTGCCGGTGTGTACTTGTCGGCATTTATATACAGGCACATGTCGGTTCCGGGTTTTGATGGGTCGCCGTTAAGGTTGAAATATGAATGGTTGGTCATATTTATAACCGTTTCTTTGTCGGTTGTGGCTTCAAACTTAATGTCGATGGTGTTGTCACTTAGCAGCGTGTAAGTGACAGTGGCTTTCACATTGCCGGGGAAATTGTTGTCGCCATCGGGAGACAACAACGTGAGTAGCAAGGTTGTATCGTTAAGTTGCTTGCCGTCGTAGGGCTGGTATTGCCATCCTGACGGGCCGCCATGCAGACAATGACCGTAATTGTTTTGCGGAAGTTGTATTTTCTTGCCTCCTACATATATCACGCCTTTGTCTATGCGGTTTGCATATCTGCCTATGGCTGCGCCGAAATCACTCGGACAGTTTACAGAGTCGGCATACTGTGCAATGTTGTCATAGCCAAGCACGACATCGGTAAGCTTTCCGTTTTTGTCAGGCATACACACCGACACGATGCGTCCACCGAAATTTGTGACACACAGTTCCATGTTGTTGGCATTTTTCAATACAAACAACTGTACGGGTTTTGCATTGATTGTCGTGTCAAAACGTGCGGCATCGAGCCCCGATTCGGTTATCATGCCACCTTTGGTGCATGATGTTGCGATGAAGGCAGACAACATCGCAGAACTAAGGATAATACGTTTAATGGTTTTCATATAATTTTTTATAAGGAATTTTCAATCTGTGCGACATTGAAATGTCTGTGGGAGCTTTTTGATGTTGGAGACATTCATAAGCAGAACGCCTCCAACTTCAAAAAAACATCAGTATCTTTGTGTTGCCAACACTTTAGCAAACTTTATGAGAACCTTCGCTTATGACAACGTCATAAACTTTGGGTTCTTTGCCGTATTTGGCAGAATATCTTGCCTTTGCATCGGCAATGAACTTGTCGTAAAGTTCTTCTTTCACGAGGTTGATGGTGCATCCGCCGAAGCCACCGCCCATGATGCGGCTACCGGTTACACCGTTTTCCTTGGCTATCTCGTTGAGGAAGTCAAGCTCTTCGCACGAAACTTCATACTCCTTGCTGAGTCCTTCGTGGGTTTCAAACATCTTCTTGCCAACGGTTTCGTAGTCGCCTGCGTTGAGGGCATCACACACTGCAAGTACGCGGTCTTTCTCGCCAAGCACGAAATGAGCGCGCTTGTAGTCCTCTTCTCCTACTTCGGCCTTGACCTCTTCAAGTTGTTCCCATGTGCAGTCGCGCAATGTCTCGAAGTGAGCTTCCGGATGCTTCGCTGCAATGTGCTTCACGACATTCTCACAAGAATTGCGACGGTCGTTGTAAGGCGAACCTGCAAGTTCGTGCTTCACACATGAGTTGAGCAGCACGAGCTTATAGCCGACAGGGCGGAATGGGAAATACTCAAACTCACGGCTGTTGCAGTCGAGACGCATGAGGCATCCTTCTTTTCCGAACACGCTTGCAAACTGGTCCATGATGCCGCAATTCACACCGCAATAGTTGTGCTCTGTGGCTTGGCCAGCAAGAACCATATCCCATTTGCTCACCTTGTTGTCGCCGAACAGGTCGTTGAGGGCATAAGCGAAGCAACTTTCCAAAGCTGCCGACGAAGACATTCCTGCTCCAAGAGGAACATCACCTGCAAATGCAGTGTTGAAGCCCTTTACATCGACACCGAGTTTTTTCATCTCCTGAACGATGCCGTAGATGTAACGTGCCCAACTTGCGCGCGGGCCGGTAGGATCGTCTACCTTAAACTCGACACGGTCTTTCAGGTCGATTGAGTAGCACATGATGGTATTGGTTCCATTAGGACGCACTTCGGCCATAATGCCTTTATCCACTGCACCGGGGAATACAAATCCGCCGTTATAGTCGGTGTGCTCACCAATGAGATTGATACGTCCGGGAGAGGTGTAGATATTGCCCGTTTTGCCGTCGAAATGCTTGACGAAACGGCTTCTTACAAATTCAATGTCCATAATCAATAGTGTTTTTTGTTAATGTATAGATTTTGTATCATTAAGGTTTGTCTGGAGGAAATGTATGTTCTTCACAGACAAACCTCTTGGGTTTTCTTATTCAACGGGGATGTCTGTGTTGACATTCTTCGAACCTGCAAGGGCGTAATAAAGAATGTAAACAGCACTGAGCAATACTACAATGAAGCTTGTTATGTAGCTATGGGTCAAGTCGATGACAACGGCCTGGATGCCAATCATAACAGCGAAACCTGCAACCATCATCATAAATGCACCCGAAGCAGCTGCAGTGTACTTTCCAAGTCCTTCTGTGGCGAGGTTGAAAATACCGCCCCACATTACTGATGCACAAAGGCCAACCAAAAGGAAAGCGAACATTCCAACAGGAATCTTACCCCATACGAAGCTCAGTGAGGTGTAGTCAATGCCCGGGCAGCTTACCAGCATAGTGCTAGGCAAAAGCATACCGGCTGCCACCAGCACGATAGCAACTGTGCTGACAGTAGCAATCATGGCCTTGGCCGAAACCTTACCGCCAATCATACCGCCAATAAAACGGCCGATGAGCATGAATATGAAATATACCGCACTGAGCGTTCCGCAATAGCCGGCATCCATGCCGAGTCCGGGATTGGCAGCATCGGTCGGTGCAGTAAGATATGACATGATGTAGGTGGGAGGACAAACTTCAACTGCTCCATAGACAGCGATTGCCAACATGCCGAGTTTGAAATGACGGAAAGAATAGCAGCTGTATTTGCTGTTCTTCGTAACCTCACCAGTTGTATGCTGCTGCGGTTCCTGTATCTTCGTAAAGAAAATAACGACAAAGGCAAATACAAATATTGCCAAAGCGATGAACAGAGCGGGTGTGGCATCAGAAACTTTGGCCTTGCTTGCATCGCCAATGAGGCTACCCATAAGGATGTAGACGCAAACGGCAGCGGCCGAGTTGAATACACCGCCAATTTGAACCAGCTGGTTGCCGGTGTTGCCACCACCGCCAAGCAGGTTAAGCATAGGATTGACCACTGTGTTGAGCATGCACATGCAGAGTCCGGATATGAATGCGCCAATAAGATATACGACGAATCCCATAGAACCGCTCAACCATTGTACAAGCAAACCTACAATTCCAACAACGAGAGCTGCAAGTGCAGTTTTCTTGTAACCGAATTTTTGTATCAACAGTCCGGCAGGAATACCCATAAGGAAATAAGCTCCAAAGTTTCCGTAGTTGCCTACCTGTGCCAATGACTCAGATACAGCGAAATTGTTTTTGAGAATAACTGCCATAGGTGAGCACAAATTGGTCACAAAAGCAATCATTGCGAACAGAAAAATCATTGCAAGAATGGCAATGATACTTCCTTGTTTCTTAGAGTTTTTCTCTACTTTTTCCATGTTTTATTTTTATTTAGTTTTACAGTTTCCCAAAGGTTAAGAGGATGTATTTTTTCATAGAAACGATTGAGAATAGAATTGTTCCAATTCTCAATCGTTTTTATTTTCAGATACTGTTAGATGATGTCAGAAGAAAGCCCGTTTATTTGTTTACGCCAAATTTATAAACTGTCTTTTGCGTGTACTGCTCATTGGGATTGAGCACAACAGACGGGAAATAAGGATGGTTGGGTGAATCGGGGAAATGTTGTGCCTCGAAACATATTGCGCTGCGGCGCGGGAAGGTAGCCCCGTTCTGCCCTTTGTATCCATCGGCCCAATTGTCTGTATATACCTGAACACCTGGTTCTGTAGTATAAACTTCCATTGTGCGTCCACTTACTGGCTCTTCTATGCGGGCTGCAAAGCTAAGTTCGCCTTCCTCGTTTTTGTTCAAGACAAAGCAATGGTCGTAACCTGCGCCATTCTTTATCTGTTCGTTGTCTGCATCAATGTCCGTTCCGATGGCCTTGGGCGTTCTGAAATCAAACGGTGTTCCTTCGACTAGGCGTATTTCGCCGGTGGGTATTGATGTGTTGTCTATCGGAATATAGTAATCGGCATTTATTTCGCATACAAGATTGTCTACTGTGGGTGTCGGGTTGGCTATACCTGCCAATGAGAAGAAACCGTGACTAGTGAGGTTTACAATAGTCTTCTTGTTGGTTGTCGCAAGATATTCAATGACGAGTTCATTGTCGTTGGTGAAGGTATATACGACGGTGACTCTCATTTCTCCGGAGAATCCTTCTTCGCCGTATGGGCTTACATATTTGAGCACCAATGTTTGGTCGTTCATCTGAAGGGCATCCCAAACTTTGGCATTAAATCCTTTCAGTCCACCATGCAGACAGTTCGGCCCGTTGTTGATAGGCAATTGGTAGTGTTTGCCGTGAAGTTGGAATTGCCCTTTGCAAATACGGTTTCCATATCTGCCGACAAGAGTAGAAAGATATGGCTCGGGCGAGTTTATAACGTCTTCGATATTGTCGTGTCCCTGAATCACGTTGGCCAATTTGCCATCTTTGTCAGGAACCATGATTGCAACGATTGCTCCGCCATAATTGGTTATGGCCACTTCATTGCCGTCAGAGTTTTTCAGTATATATAGGTCGGTTTTCTTTCCTCCGACAGTGGATTGAAAGTCTGACTTCTTCAATCCACAGATGTTTTCCGATTCGGTCATGCTCATTGTTTGATCAGTTTTTAGTTAGATTTCTTATGTTGCAAAGTAACCAAAAAAAAACGTAATGCCCAAGTCTTTATAAAAAAAATGCGAAAAGTGTACAGTTAAAAACTATTAATCGTTACTTTTTAAAAACCATTAATCGTTGCGTTTTAAAAACGTCAGCAAATCGGCTACGATATAACTACTTCCTCCAATGAAAATGAAATCATTGGGCGTGGCATCGTTTATGGCTGCCAAATAAGCGTCTTTTACCGAAGAATAACTCTTTCCGTGCAATCCGTGTGCCTCGCCTTCGCGCAGGATTTCTGTTTCTGGTATGGCGCGCTTTGTTGTTGCTTTGGTGAAATAATATGTGGCATTTTGAGGAAGCATGTCCATAACATGATGCAAATCCTTGTCGTCTACCATGCCGAAGACTATTCTCAGCGTTTCGCAATGTTGTTTCCTTATTTGGTCGGCAATGTATTTCCAACCACCCACATTGTGTCCCGTGTCGCATATCACAAGCGGGTTGTGCTGAAGTTTTTGCCATCTTCCCTCCAATCCTGTGATTTCGCATACTTGTGAAAAACCCTTTTTCACACAGCTGATTTCGTCTATAACATTGGCTTCCATTAGGACTTTTATGGCAGCTAATATGGTGTTTGTGTTCTTTTCTTGGTATTCACCAAGGAGTTCGCCTTTTATCGTACCGAAATGAACAGTGCTATACTCTATAAAACCGGAATCGCCGTGAAATGCCGTAATGACTTCCTTCTTTTCTTCAGCAAATATTATCGGAGCATTGCTTTCGTTTGCTTTTTCTGCAAATACTTTATAGGTTCCGGGTGTTGTTTCGCCTATGACAACGGGAACATTCGATTTTATTATCCCGGCTTTTTCTGTTGCAATCTTTTCAATAGTATTACCGAGGAATTGTGTATGGTCGAGGCTTATATTAGTAATGACAGATAGTATTGGAGTAATTATGTTGGTACAGTCAAGCCTACCACCAAGTCCTACTTCAATAACTGCTATGTCTACATTCTGGTCGGCAAAATATTTGAATGCCATAGCCGTTGTCAATTCAAAAAACGACGGCTTTAAAGGTTCGAAGAAATCTTTTTCTTTTTCTACGAAATCTATTACATACTGTTCGTCAATACAGTTTCCGTCAACACGTATTCTTTCTCTGAAATCGACAAGATGTGGTGATGTGTATAATCCAACCCTGTAACCTGCACTTTGCAGTATAGCCGCTATGGTATGTGAACAAGAACCTTTCCCGTTTGTGCCGGCAATATGAACCGTTTTGTATCTTTTGTGTGGGTGGCCAAAATGCTCGTCAAGCATATAAGTGTTATAAAGTCCTTCCTTATAGGCCGTTGCTCCGACTTTCTCAAATACGGGGGTTGAGTTGAATAGGTAATTGATTGTTTCTTGATAGTTCATATGTGTTGCAATATTTTGACGTTAAAAACAAAACAGACAATGAGATACGCTCTGCGGCGTTATCTCATTGTCTGTAAAATCAATTGTGCCTTTGGCGTTGTTTTCAGTTGAAATAATTCTTGAAACGACTGAATATAGTGTCCTTTGTTTCTTTGTCGCCTTTGAAATTGTCACTGTCTTTGAATTTTTCGACAGCGTGCTTTTCTTCTTTTGACAATGTCTTGGGGACAAAAATGCTGATATTGACAACCAAATCGCCGTTCCCGCTGCCATATCCTTCAACGGCAGGCAGACCTTTGCCACGCAATCTTAATGTCTTGCCGGGTTGAGTGCCGGGTTCAATCTTTATCTTCACCTTGGTGCCGTCAATTGTAGGTATTTCGGCATTACCGCCCAATACGGCAGTCGGGAAGTCGAGCAGCAAATTATATATAATATCATTGCCGTCTCTCACAAACGTGTCGTTCGGTTCTTCAGATATGTAAACCTGAATATTTCCGCTTATCCCATTATGTTCACCGGCATTGCCTTTTCCGGGAACATTCACTACCATTCCTTCGGCAACACCTGCGGGTATCTTGATTTCTACAACCTCGTCGCCTTTTACGATGCCCGAACCGCCACATTCATGGCATTTGTTCTTGATGACACGACCTTCACCGTGACATGTAGGGCATTCAGATTGTGTTTGCATCATGCCGAACATTGTGCGTGTAGTGCGTGTAACTACGCCGCTACCATGGCATGTCTGGCATGTTTCGCTACCACTTCCATCCTCTGCGCCGCTTCCATGACAATGTGAACAAGGTACATATTTTTTCACCTTGAATTTCTTTGTTGTGCCAGTTGCAATTTCCTGAAGGCTCAGCGATACCTTTATGCGAAGATCAGAACCTCTATATTGGGCCTGTTGCGCACGTCCGCCTCCAAATCCACCGAAGCCTCCTCCGAATCCACCACCATGTCCGCCGAATACATCGCCGAACATAGAGAAGATGTCATCCATGGAGAAACCGCCGGCATTTCCGCCGAATCCGCCAAAACCTCCGCCTGCCGGACCGTCAAAGCCGAATTGGTCGTATTGTTGTCTCTTTTGGGCATCGTGCAATACGTCGTATGCCTCTGCTGCCTCCTTGAACTTTTCTTCGGCTTCTTTGTTGCCGGGATTTCGGTCGGGATGGTATTTTATCGCTATTTTGCGATATGCTTTCTTTATCTCATCGTCGGTGGCTGTCTTCTCAACGCCAAGGACTTCGTAGTAATCTCTTTTTGCCATTTGCTCCAATTATTGTCCCACTGCGACTTTGGCATGACGTATAACCTTGTTGTTCAGCTTATATCCGGTCTGAACGCAGTCGATAACTTTCCCTTTCTTGTCATCTCCCATGCCAGGAACGAGTGCTACTGCCTCATGAAAATCCACGTCAAAGTCTTTTCCTTCGGTTTCGATTTTCTTAACGCCAAGACTTTCGAGTGTCTTTACAAATTTGTTGTAAATAAGCATTACGCCCTCTTTCATCGCAGCAGGGTCTTCTGTCTTGTCTGCTATTGCTCTTTCAAAATCGTCCAATATAGGCAATATCGAACTTATGGCCTTTTCGCTTCCGTTGAGGAGAAGTTCAGCTTTCTCTTTAAGCGTGCGTTTCTTGTAGTTGTCAAACTCAGCTACGGTTCTGAGATATTTGTCCTTAAGCTGTTCTATCTCCTTCTGGGCCTCTTCTATTTTGCTGGAAGTTGTTTCGCCGTCAGCCGTCTCTTCGTTGGTAGCGTCATCACTTTGAGATTCCACAACAGCATCCTTTTCGTTTTCAGCAACCTCAGGGTCGTTGACTTTATTTGTTTCTTTCTCGTTCTTTATATCCTCTGTCATATCCATATCTAATTTTATTTACAGAATAACAATAGCAAAATTCTTGCCAAAGTGGCATCTGCGCAAAATATCAGACATTAAACATTGTACATTTTCATCTTCAATTCCTTTATCTGGTCATTGTAGATATACTCATCATAATCCATGAGTTTGTCAATGATGCCATTGGGAGTAAGTTCTATGATGCGGTTTGCCACGGTCTGGATAAACTCGTGGTCATGGCTGGAGAACAATATATTGCCCTTGAAACCGACAAGATTGTTGTTGAAAGCCTGGATGCTTTCCAAATCCAAGTGGTTGGTCGGTGTGTCAAGAATGAGACAGTTGGCATTTTGGAGTTGCATTCTTGCAATCATACATCTCATGCGCTCACCTCCCGACAACACGTTCACCTTTTTCAGAACATCGTCACCCGAGAACAACATGCGTCCCAAGAAACCTTTCATCACGACCTCGTTGCCCGGACCATATTGGCTCAGCCAATCCACGAGGTTTTTGTCGCTCTGGAAGAATTCGGTGTTGTCAAGCGGCAGATATGCCGTTGTTATCGTTACTCCCCACTTATAGGTGCCGGCATCAGCGGTGCGGTTGCCGTTGATTATCTCAAACAATGCCGTCATGGCCTTGGGGTTGTGGCTGAGGAATACGACCTTTTGCCCTTTCTCAACATTGAAGCTTACGTTGTCGAACAGCACCGTTCCATCGGCATCAACAGCCTTCAGACCTTCAACTTCAAGAATTTGGTTCCCGGGTTCACGTTCCATTTGGAAAATGATACCAGGGTATTTGCGGCTTGAAGGACGTATCTCGTCGATAGTAAGTTTCTCAAGCATTTTCTTTCTACTTGTTGTCTGCTTGCTCTTGGCGACGTTTGCCGAGAAACGACGGATGAACTCCTCCAGTTCTTTTCGCTTCTCCTCTGCTTTTTGGCGTTGGTTTTGGGCCTGACGGAGTGCAAGCTGTGAGCTCTCATACCAGAAAGAGTAGTTGCCTGCGAATACCGTAACTTTACCGAAATCGATGTCAACAGTCTGCGTGCTTACAGAGTCCAAAAAATGTCGGTCATGGCTAACTACCAGTACTGTTTGCTCTACATTGCTCAAATACTCTTCAAGCCACTGCACCGTATCAAGGTCAAGGTCGTTGGTAGGCTCGTCGAGGAGCAGGTTGTCGGGGTTGCCGAAAAGAGCTTTGGCAAGCATAACTCTCACCTTTTCATTGTTTGACAATTCCTCCATTTGCTTCTCGTGCAAAGCTTCAGAAATACCGAGGTTTGACAACATCTGTGCGGCATTGCTCTCTGCTTCCCAACCGTCCATTTCGGCGAACTTTTCCTCAAGCTCGGCGGCACGGTTTCCATCTTCCTCAGTCATCTCCGGTTTAGAGTACAAAGCTTCACGCTCTTTCATGTTTGCCCATAATGGTGCGTGACCCATGAGCACTGTGTCAATCACTCTATATTGGTCATATTTGAAGTGATCCTGCTCCAATACAGACAGACGCTCGCCCGGGCCAAGTTCAACTGACCCCTTATTTGGCTCCAATTCGCCACTGATGGCACGCAATAAAGTCGATTTTCCTGCGCCATTGGCACCGATTACTCCATATATGTTACCCGAGGTGAATTTCAGATTCACATCTTTATAAAGAACTCTTTTGCCAAACTGTATGGCAAGATTGGTTACAGTTATCATATTTTATTATTCGTATTTTGTATGCAAAGTTACTCCAAATAATGCAATAATCAAAATAAAAGCCTCATTTTTGCCTTATTACGGTTTTGCTGGGATGCGACTTTTGCAAACAGATATCGCAAATATATGGCATTTTGTCGGCATGCCAACCTATTAATAAAAATATCTCCCATTGACAAACATTTTTTGTGTTTTGTCAATGGGAGACATACCCTATCGTGTGTGATATGATATTTTCCTTATCCGCAGCAGAACAGAACAATTATCTGTGCGGTGAAAATTCTCAGAAACATGCTGAGCGGATAAACGGTGGAATATCCTACAGCCGGTGCTTCACGCGAGCATATTGAGTTGGCATAGGCCAATGCTGGCGGGTCGGTATATGTACCTGCTATCATACCCATAATGGTGAAATAGTTGAACTTGAACCTCAGGCGTGCAATCGTGCCGATTATCAATATCGGAATTATGGTGATAAGGAAGCCTGTAAATACATACAGAAGTCCATCTCCCTGCACTACCGTGTGCCAGAAATTCGCGCCTGCTTTTATTCCGACACTGGCAAGGAACAATACAAGACCAATTTCGCGCAACATCATGTTTGCAGAAGTCGTCGTGTAGGTATTCAGTTTAATGCGATGTCCGAACTTACCAATGAGTATGGCGATAATCAACGGACCACCTGCGATACCAAGTTTCATGGGAACAGGCATACCGGGGATTGCGATTGGAATGCTTCCGAACAAAATACCAATAATTATTCCGATGAAAATGGTTGCAATGTTAGGCGTGTCAAGTCTTTTCACTGAATTTCCCATAAGATCGGAAATGCGGTTAACATTGTCTTCCGGTCCAACTACAAGAATTTTGTCTCCAACCTGGAAACGGTAGTTGCGGCTTGCAAACACGTCCATTCCCTGACGTGAGATACGTGTTACTGTAACACCGTAAACGCTTGAGAAATGAATTTTTCCGAGAGTCTTTCCGTTCATTGAGGAGTTTGTCACAATGATGCGGCGCGAAACGAGCGGCTGGTTTGCGTTCTCGTCTGTCCATGGAGCTTCTATTGTCGGGCCAATAAATGCCTGAATGGCTTCGGCATCGGCTTCTGCACAAACAACAAGCACTTCGTCGCCTAATTCAAGCACGTCCTTGCTGTTAGGTATCGATACCTTGCCATCGTGCATGAGTCTGGAACAAACCACATCGCGGTTCAAGAACTCGGTTATTTGTTTCAGAGTTCTGCCGGCAAGATACGAGTTGTTCACCTTCAGGTGCATTTGATAAGGTTTCGCGTGGGGATTTTCTGCTTCCTCTGCTTCTAGTGCCTCTTCTTCGTCCGAAATCTTTACTCTTGTGAGAAATCTAATGGCAATCGTAGCACCAATGATGCCAAGAACGCCGAGAGGATAAGCACAAGCATAGCCGGATGCAATCTGCGGCATAGCCCCGTTCTTCCAAACCGACTCCAAAGCTTCATTGGCAGCACCAAGACCAGGGGTGTTGGTTACAGAACCATAGAGCGTACCTACCATCATCGGAAGGTTGCTTTTGTCGTTTGTGTCGAAGAAAATGTAATAGCAGGCAAACATTACTGCGATGTTGAGCAATACTGTCGTTGTTGACAACATGTTAAGCGTAATGCCACCCTTTTTGAAACTCTCAAAGAAGCCAGGGCCTACCTGCATACCGATACAGAACACAAAAAGAATCAGTCCGAAATCCTGGACAAAGCCAAGAATGTTTGTCGGGGCTGTAAATCCTATGTGACCCGCAACAATTCCTGCAAATAAAACGAAAGTAACTCCTAGCGAGATACCTCCAACTTTAATTTTACCCAACAGAATTCCTACCGAAATCACCACCGCATATAATATAGATATGTGGGCGACGGAATCTGTTGTCGTAAAAAGGTTAACAATCCAATCCATAGTTATTTAGTAATTTTATAAATGCAAATATACAAGGTTGCGCAAAGCACATGTGTCCAACACATATATGCTTCACACAACCGGTAAGGTTAATAGCTGCGTGCTATGATGACACGGCATTTTGCAGGTTTGCCTGAAACCATGTCAACGCCCGGAGTCTGCTCATAGCCAAACGGAACGCACCGTATTGTGGCTTGGGTTTCCTCTTTTATCTTGGCCTCTGTCTCTGCCGTACCGTCCCAATGACACAGGAAGAATCCTCCGTCTTTCACTCTCTCCTTGAACTCGTTGTAGTCGTCGCACTCGTATATGCGTGCATCGCGATAACTTCGGGCTTTCTCGAAAATGTTGGCCTGGATGTCGTCGAGAAGTTTCTCTACATACTCAACAATACCCTCAATGGGGCGCGTCTCCTTTTCGAGAGTGTCGCGGCGCATAACCTCGACAGTCTTGTTCTCCAAATCTCTTGCTCCTACAACAAGTCTCACGGGCACGCCTTTCAGCTCGTAGTCGGCAAACTTGAAGCCGGGACGCTTGTTGTCGGCATCGTCATATTTCACGCTTATGCCGGCATTGCGCAAACTGTCAATCACGGGTTTCAGTTCGGCCGATATTTCGGCAAGTTGTTCGCTGCTTTTGCAAATAGGTATGATGACAACCTCTATAGGAGCCAATTTTGGAGGAAGCACAAGACCGTTGTCGTCGGAATGTGTCATAATAAGTGCACCCAACAGACGTGTTGATACGCCCCAAGAGGTAGCCCATACATATTCCGGTTTGTTTTCTTTATTAAGATAGGTCACATCAAAGGCTTTTGCGAAGTTTTGTCCGAGGAAATGGCTTGTTCCGCTTTGCAGAGCCTTGCCGTCTTGCATCATGGCCTCTATGGTGTAAGTGTCGAGCGCACCGGCAAAACGTTCGGTCTCGCTCTTTACTCCCTGCACTACAGGCACTGCCATCCATTTTTCGGCAAAGTCGGCATAAACATGCAGCATTTTCTGTGCTTCTGCCTCTGCCTCCTCTTTCGTTGCGTGAGCAGTGTGTCCTTCTTGCCACAGAAACTCCGATGTCCTAAGGAACGGGCGCGTGCGCATTTCCCATCTCATCACATTGCACCACTGGTTGCACATGAGTGGCAGATCGCGCCATGAGTGAATCCAATTTTTATAGGTGTTCCATATAATGGTTTCAGACGTGGGCCTGATGATAAGTTCCTCTTCAAGTTTGGCTGCGGGGTCAACCTCCACTGCTGTTTTGTCTTCGTTGGTGCGCAGACGGTAATGTGTTACAACGGCACACTCTTTTGCAAACCCCTCGACATGCTCGGCTTCGCGGCTGAAGAACGATTTCGGGATGAGCAACGGAAAATATGCATTCTGCACTCCTGTTTCCTTGAACATCTTGTCCAGCTGCTGCTGCATCTTTTCCCAAATCGCATATCCGTATGGCTTTATAACCATACATCCTCGCACGGCAGACTGCTCGGCCAGGTCGGCCTTAACTACCAAGTCGTTATACCATTGGCTATAGTTGTCTGCGCGTTTTGTCAGTTGTTTTAATTCTTTTGCCATTTTACTAATAGTTGTGTCTTTATGAATTTGAATGCAAAAATACAAAAAAATGTTGTAATGGTGACATCATATAAAAAAAACCATTACCTTTGCAATGATAAAATAGCTGACAAACAGACATATTTGGCATTAGAAACAATTAAATATTCAGATTATGAAAATGAAAAATGTTCAGGGCGCAACACTTGCTATGTGTATGCTTGCCATGGTGGGTTGCCAGACAAAACAGGGTACAGGCTCGCTTATTGGTGCCGGCGGAGGCACGCTGATAGGCGGAATCATTGGTAAACTCGCAGGCAATACTGCTGTTGGCGCTGCTATTGGCGGTGCAGTAGGTGCAGGTGCAGGTGCCTTGATAGGCCACCACATGGACAAGGTGGCAGAGCAGGCTCGCCAGATTGAGAATGCAAAGGTTGAAGAAGTTGTTGATGCAAACGGCTTGACCGCTGTCAAGGTGACATTCGACTCAGGCATCTTGTTTGCCACAAACAAGTCTGATCTCAACGCTGCTTCAAAGACAGATTTGGCAAAATTCTCTACTGTGTTGAAGAACAATTCCGACTGCCATATTGACATTTATGGTCATACCGACTCTACTGGTAATGACGGTATTAACCTCCCGCTCAGCAACAAGCGTGCACAAAGCGTGCAGTCTTATCTGCTCACTTGTGGTGTTCCTTCTTCGCAATTCCAGAAGGTAGAAGGCAAGGGAAGCTCTGAGCCCGTTGCCGACAACACAACAGCCGAAGGCAGAACGCAGAACCGCCGTGTTGAGGTGTTCCTTTATGCAAGCCAAGCCATGGTTGATGCTGCTAACAACGGAACTCTGAAATAATAACCGTTCATATAAGAAATATGTTACCCTTATGTGTTACTGACGCATTGAGGGTAACATATTTTTGTTTTAGGTGGAATATAAAAACTTCCACTGCAAACAACTGATAAATATTATAAGTCGCGTTTTGTCATCTTGTGGTCTCTTTCCATGGACAATTTTCCTCACAATCAGACGAAGCCAACTTTTAGAACCCACCTTTTGTGGAAGTAATGAAAAGAAATATAGTATTTAAAATCATACGTTGGGGCGTTTCTTTGTTTTTGTGCAGTACGATACTTGCCGTTGTGGCCTATCGTTTCATGCCCGTTTATGTTACCCCACTTATGTTCATACGCTGTTTCCAACAGATTTCAAGCGGCGAACACCTCACATGGCATCACCATTGGGTGTCGCTCGACAGCATGTCGCCACATTTGCCAGTAGCGGTCATGGCAAGCGAAGACCAGCGTTTCCTTCTGCATCACGGCTTTGATTTCAATGCCATACAGAGTGCTGCAAAGCGAAACATGCGTGGAGGCCACCGCAAGCTTGGAGCCAGCACAATTTCGCAACAGACTGCAAAGAACGTTTTTCTCTGGCCGGGACGCAGCTGGACAAGAAAAGGGTTTGAAGTGTATTTCACTGCACTCATCGAACTGTTGTGGAGCAAGCAACGCATAATGGAGGTATATCTCAACTCCATAGAGATGGGCGATGGCATCTACGGAGCCGACGCTGCAGCAAAATACAAGTTCGGTAAAGATGCCGCTTCGCTGTCGCGGGGCGAATGTGCATTGATAGCAGCCTCGTTGCCCAACCCGAGAAAATACGACAGTTCAAACCCCACGGCATGGATGCGTGCACGAAAAGGGAAAATAGAAAGTGAAATGCGGTTTATCCCAACCTTCCCAAAGGAGGGCGAAAGCTACAATCCCGAAACCACTTCGGGCGGCATATACCACCGCCGCAAATGATGCATTTGCACTGACAAACCATTCAGAACTGCATAATGAAGAACGACATATTATCGGGCCTTAACCAACAGCAGGAACAGGCTGTGAAATATTGTGATGGCCCGCAGCTCATAATTGCCGGTGCTGGTTCGGGCAAGACGCGTGTGCTTACATGCAAAATAGCCTATTTGTTGCAGCACGGCATGAAGCCCTGGAACATACTTGCCCTTACGTTCACCAACAAGGCGGCCAACGAGATGAAACAACGTGTCGGGGCTTTTGTGGGAGAAGAAAATGCACGCATGTTAAACATGGGCACATTCCACTCCGTGTTTCTCAGAATATTGAGAGTCGAAGCACATGACATCGGTTTTAACAGCAATTTTACGATTTACGACGATGCTGACTCGCGGTCGCTCGTAACTGCCATAATTAAAGAGTTGGGACTCAACGACAAAACCTACCGTGCTTCAACCGTTCTTTATCGTATAGGACTTGCCAAGAATGCCCTCATCACCCCGGAGTCTTATGCGGCTGACACATCGTTGACCGAAAGAGACAACAACAGTCAAATGCCTCTTATAAGTAAAATATATAAGGAGTATGCCATGCGTTGCCGCACTGCAAATGCGATGGATTTCGACGACATGCTTCTTTTCACCCACTCTCTATTGGCTCATAATCCGGACATACGCGCCAAGTATGCCGACCGCTTTAAATACATTTTGGTGGATGAATATCAGGACACCAATTATGCGCAACAATGCATAATATCGCTGCTTGCACAACAAAACAACAAGGTGAGCGTCGTGGGCGACGATGCCCAAAGCATTTATGCGTTTCGTGGTGCCAACATCGACAACATTCTTGAATTTCAAAAGACTTATCCGAACGCCAAACTGTTCAAGCTCGAACAAAACTACCGCAGCACACAAAACATAGTAAATGCAGCCAATTGTCTGATAGAACATAACCGCCGTCAGATAAAGAAGAATGTGTTTAGCCAGAATGAGGAAGGCGACTCAGTAAGGTTTCTGCAAACCTATTCCGACAAGGAGGAGGCTGCTTTTTTGGGGAAAGAAATCGCGCGGCTGAGACGAAAAGAACATTATTCCTATTCCGACTTTTGTGTGCTCTACCGCACAAATGCCCAAAGTCGCCCTCTTGAAGAGGAATTGCGGCGACAAAATCTGCCTTATCACATCTTCGGCGGGCTGAGTTTCTACCAGCGCAAGGAGATAAAAGACATCTTGGCTTATTTCCGGCTTGTGACAAACCGCGACGACGAAGAGGCATTCAAACGCATCATAAACTATCCGGCAAGGGGCATTGGGGCTACAACGGTCAATAAAATAGCCGACATGGCCCACGAAAACGGCACAAGCATGTGGAATGTCATGGCCGATGCCGACCGTTATGGACTGAATGTAAACCGTGGAACGCTTGCCAAACTTTACTGCTTCCGTGAAATGATACAACAGTTCATCTCACAAGTGAATGGTGTTGACGCTTTTCAATTGGGAAAGGCGATAATCGAGAAGAGCGGCATTTCGCAAGCCATATTTGCCGACAAAAGCGCAGAAGGGTTGTCGCGTCAGGACAATGTGGGAGAGTTCTTGTCGAGTTTGAGCGAATTTGTAGATACCAAACGTGAGGAAGGGCATGAAAACGAATGCTCACTACCCTACTTTCTACAGGAAATAGCCCTTTCCACCGATGCCGACAATTACGACAACGGCAATGCCGATGCCGATAACGACAAAGTTGCATTGATGACTGTACATGCCTCAAAAGGTCTTGAATTTCCCGTTGTGTTTATTGTCGGAATGGAAGAAAACCTGTTCCCGGGAACGCGTTCGAGCAGCTCTATGCAGGATTTGGAAGAAGAACGCCGGTTGTTTTATGTCGCGATAACACGGGCCGAAAAGCAATGCTATATAACATGTGCCCGCAGCCGCTACCAATACGGCAACATGTCGTTCAATCCCATAAGCCGGTTTGTTAAAGACATTGCTTCGTTGCTCGCTCCTGCCGACACCACCACAAGCGGTTATGCACGGCCGGATGTTGGGCGCGATATATTCAGAAAAGACACTTCGTTTGCCAAAGGCGCACATGATTTCAGCGAATATACTGGCAGCAACAAAGCATCGGCCTACACCCCACCCCGCACATCTCGTGGCAATCGCGTGAACGAAAACTTAGAGTTTGGCAACATGCGCAATGTGCATGCCGGTATGCGTCCCGTTTCAGAATGTGGACAAAGGCCGGTTCCAGGCTCTGGCGAAGCAACGTCCGCCACACATGGACTTGCGGCAGGGTCTATGATTGAGCATCAGCGTTTCGGCATAGGCAAAGTGCTGAGAATAGAAGGGACGAATGAAAATGCAAAGGCCACGGTTGAGTTCCAAAACGTGGGCATGAAGCAATTGTTGCTGAAATTTGCCAAATATAGAGTTTTGGAATGATGCCTGCACCGACATGCGACATGTGTCGTCAGTTATTTTAATCAACAATATCAAGAAACTGCGATATTATTGATATCTTTGCATTGAAAAGACATGCAGAAGACAACGTCTGCCGCATGTTTCCGCATTAATTTGAACAATCACTATATGAACGAACAGGAAAGAATTACATACCTGCGCCAGCAACTGCATGAGCACAATTATAAATATTATGTGCTGAACACACCGTCGATTTCCGACCAGGAGTTTGACATGCTTATGCATGAGTTGCAGGATTTGGAGGCCCGACATCCCGAGATGGCCGACCCCAATTCACCCACACAAAGGGTTGGCAGCGACTTGAACGAGAAATTCCTTCAAGTGGTGCACAAATATCCCATGCTTTCATTGGCAAACACCTACAATGAGCAGGATGTTGCCGAATGGTATGAAAGTGTGAGAAAAGGTCTTGAAGGCGAGGACTTTGATATTTGTTGCGAGATGAAATACGACGGTCTTTCCATTTCGTTGACTTATATTGACGGGACACTTGTGCGTGGAGTGACGCGCGGCGACGGAGTGCGTGGCGATGATGTAACGGCCAATGTTAAGACTATACGCAGCATACCGCTGAAACTTAACGGGACAGACTATCCCAAGGAATTTGAAATACGCGGCGAAATTCTTATGCCATGGGATGTGTTTGAGCAGCTAAATGCCCAGCGTGAGGCTGCCGAAGAACCGTTGTTTGCCAATCCGCGCAATGCCGCAAGCGGCACACTCAAAAGCCAAAACTCGCGGCTTGTGGCAAGCCGCCGCCTTGACAGCTACCTTTATTACTTGCTCGGCGAGCAATTGCCTGCCGACGGACATTACGAGAATTTGGAAGCGGCACGCAATTGGGGCTTCAAGATAAGCAGTGGTATGCGTAAGGTGAAGACCTTGCAGGAAATTTACGACTATATAAATTATTGGGACACGGAGCGCAAAAATCTGCCCGTTGCCACCGATGGCATTGTGCTTAAAGTAAATTCGCTGCGCCAACAACGTCATTTGGGCTATACCGCCAAGAGCCCCCGTTGGGCCATCGCCTATAAATTCAAGGCCGAGCAGGCCTGCACACGGCTCAACGAAGTGACATTCCAGGTGGGCCGAACTGGTGCGGTAACGCCTGTGGCCAACATGGAACCAGTGCAATTGGCCGGAACTGTCGTGAAACGTGCCACGCTTAATAACGAAGATTTCATACGTTCGCTTGACTTGCATGTGGGCGATTATGTGCTTGTGGAAAAAGGTGGTGAGATAATACCCAAGATTGTAGGCGTTGACAAGACACGTCGTCAAGATGGGGCTGTTCCCGTTGCATTCGTCAGCACTTGCCCCGAGTGCGGCACACCACTTGTGCGCTATGAAGGCGAAGCCGCTTATTACTGCCCGAACGATATGGGATGCCCCCCTCAAATAAAGGGTAAGATTGAGCATTTCATATCGCGCAAGGCAATGAACATAGAGTCGCTTGGCCCGGAAACGGTTGACGAACTTTACCGTCGCAGGCTTGTAAACAATGTCGCCGACATCTACGATTTGAAGATGAGCGATATAAATGCCTTCGGCAATCGTGAGAAGACGGCGCAGAACATACTGAACGGCATCGCAGCATCAAAGGCAGTGCCATTCGAAAGAGTCTTGTTTGCAATTGGCATCAGGTTTGTCGGCGAAACATCGGCGCGCATGCTTGCAAGGCATTTCAAGTCGATGGATGCGATTGCTGGTGCTTCTCTTCAGGAATTGACCGACATTGACGGCGTTGGAGTGACAATAGCAAAAAGTGTTATGACCTATTTCCATGACACTAAAAACCTGGAGATTATAGATCGTTTGAAGGCCAGCGGACTGCAAATGCAGATAAGTGAAGCGCAGATGGGGAGCATGACCGATAGGCTCGCAGGCAAGAGCATAGTGATAAGCGGTGTTTTCTCGAAACACAGCCGCGACGAATATAAAAGCATGATAGAACAAAATGGCGGAAAGAATGTAGGTTCAATAAGCGGAAAGACATCGTTTATTCTCGCAGGCGAGAACATGGGTCCGGCAAAATTGCAGAAAGCCGAGAAGCTGGGAGTTCCCATTGTCGATGAGGAAACGTTTTTGAATATGCTCGAAACTGACATTTGACCCGACAAGAAAAACATTGTGACATGAATATTAAAGTAAGCGATGAACTGCGCGCCAAATGCCCGGAATTTTTGGGAGCGTGCATTGAAGCCGACGTAACCAACACTGTTCATTCTGATGAACTGTGGACTGAAATTGCAGCTTTGTCAGCCAAATACGCATCAACGCTAACAACCGAAAGTCTGAAAAACAACAGCGCAATTTCGGCTACACGCAGAGTTTACCGCCTGTGCGGCAAAGACCCGTCGCGATACCGCCCGTCTTCTGAGGCTCTTGCAAGGAGAGCTATCCAAGGCAAGAACCTTTATAGCGTGAACACACTTGTTGACTTGACCAACCTTGTAAGCATGCAATCGGGTTACAGCATAGGGGCTTTCGACCGCGACAAGATTGTAGGCGACACTCTTACTTTGGGGATCGGCACGAAAGACGAACCTTATGAGGGAATTGGGCGCGGACCGATAAACATTGAGGGACTGCCTGTCTATCGTGACGAAGTTGGCGGCATAGGTACTCCGACAACCGACCATGAGCGCACAAAGACAAGCGTGCAAACCAAAAGGCTTGTTGTATTGATAAACGGATATGACGGAAACCGACAGAATGTGGAACATACCGTAGAACTGACAAGGCGACTCTTGGCACAATATTGCTCAATGGACAGTTTCAATTATTTCTTCTATTAAGACACTTTACTTACAACGGGCTGCCAAGCCACAACAATTCAAAATCAGATATGGGAATCGTAATAGGAATAGACGTAGGCATTAGCACTACAAAAATCGTAGGTATCAACAAAAATGGAAAGGTGGTCTCGCCTATTCGCATAAGGGCAACCGACCCGGTAACGTCGTTATATGGAGCTTTCGGCAAGTATCTGCACGACAACAAGGTGAGTTTAAGCGATGTCGAGAAAGTGATGCTCACAGGCGTGGGAAGCGCATATATCAACGAACCGATGTATGGGTTGCCCACCGACAAGGCCGAAGAGTTTATTGCCGACGGGCTTGGGGCACGCTATGAAACCAACATCGACCGCATGATAGTTGTGAGCATGGGCACGGGCACGTCGATAGTGCAGTGCGACGACAACAAGATTGAACACATTGGCGGTATTGGCATCGGCGGCGGCACCTTACAGGGACTGTCGCGGTTGCTCCTAAACACCGACGATATAAAGCAACTTTCGATGCTTGCCCAAAATGGCGATCTGTCGCGGATTAACGTCTTGATAAGCGACATCAGTGCCAACCCGCTGCCGGGGCTGCCCATGGACGCGATTGCCTCGCTCTTTGGAAACGCCAAGAGCAACGCTTCGCCAGAGGATATTGCACTCGGACTGATATGGATGGTGTTGCAGTCTATATGCAGCGCATCGATTCTTTCTTCGCTCGGAAGCGGCATAAAGGACTTCGTGATGATTGGCAATCTGACGCTTCTGCCTCAATGCCAGCGTGTGTTCCCGGCCACGGAGAGGTTGTATGGAGTGAAATTCAAAATACCGCAATATTCGGAGTTCTGCACTGCGATAGGTGCCGCGCTTTGTTACAAAAATGCCAATCTGAAACGCTAAGGCTTTTCTTTGGCTTTGCTTACATGCTGTATGCAACTGCAAAAAGTAGTCATGCAGAGGTTTTTCAACCGCTCGGTAAGCGTGTGGCGTATGGTGCACGCGCATATTGCGTATGCGTTATGTGCATGCTGCAAATGGAACACGCCGCTTTGGCTACCGAGCTGCAGTGGTATCAAGCGGAAATGATCATCGGATAAAGCAAGTATTTGAAGATTGAAAAAAGGTTTACAAGTATGAAAATAAAGAATGGATTTGTGCTGAAAAGCATCTGCGGTGAAAACATGATTATAGCCGAGGGAAAAGAAAACATCGACTTCTCGAAGATTATAAGTCTGAATGAGAGTGCCGCATATTTGTGGAACAAAGTAGAAGGAAAGGACTTTACTCCGGAGACATTGGCAGAACTGCTTGTCGAAGAGTATGAAGTGGACGACGAAAGGGCTCTTGCCGATGCTGAAATTCTTGCGAAACAATGGCAGGATGCAGGCATTGTTGACGCAGAATAAAACGGGAAATCAACGCTTACAAACAATCATTGTTTTGTAGTTGGCATTCACTGTAAGTCGTTGACATATAATATCAGTTGCTCGATTGCTTGAATTGTTGGTTTTGCATCGCCTTCTTGAAATTAATGTAGCGGCAATATATACGCAAACGCGCACATGTCAGGGTTCCTGATGTGTGCGCGTTTGCGTTTGGAGCAATCAGCACCAAGGTGGGATGCTGCTTAGAAATTATAGTTGAATCCTAATGATATGTATTCTTTCAATTGCCAATAGCCGTGGTGGGAATCGCGGCTTGTGCCGTCATCGAACCGGGGATAGATAAAGAGGTTGCTCGTTATGTATCGGTTCACGACAAACGTGAATGTGTTTTCCCATTCCATCAGAGTGCGTTTGTAGGTGGTGTAGCCATACAAACGCGTCTTCCATTTTATATCTTTCGTGAAGGCAAAGTTCAGGTCGAAGATGAATTCCGAACCGAAATCGTGCAGTACATGCTTGCCTTCATCAATGCCGTAGCGCGTAACAAGTTCGTCGCGTTTCACATATTTCATGTTGTAGGCAAACGGGGCGAGGTGAATGGAACCCGTTATGCGGCCCTTGAGCCAGTTCACCCCGTAATCCATACCAAGTGAAGGGTTGAATGTGAACGGCGAAAGGAAGTCGGAATACACGAAGTTGTCATTGCTCTTCAAGCCGCGCATAAACTGTGTGCTGGCTATTACTTGCAATGTGTAATACCATTTTTTAGTTGCCTGCAACCCCACTTTGCCGGTATATCGCAACAGGTCTTCTGATGTTTTCACCTTGTGCAGAGTGTCGGCCCGTGAACTTTGTATGCCGAGGCGCATTTCAAGTTTGTTCTCCCACTTGAACCTCTGCTTGTTGTTGTAGTTGGCCTGAAGCGTAAGTGTGGCAAGAAGCGAGTAGTTGCTCTCGCCTCCCTTGTACCAGTTGGTGGAAACATAGTTCTGGAATAATTGGAGTCCATAGTCTCCGAACACATTCCAGAAATTGGGTTTCTTCACGAAAATGTCAACCGGCACAATGTCGGTGTCTTCTGCTTTGGGCGAAATCTTGTCTATTATGTCAACGTCGGGCACCACTTCATAAGGTTTTTGGGGCAATGTCGGGGCATCTTTCTCAATCTGCCTCTGTGTGCCCGTAACCAAATCGGGTCGCTTAAGATATATGTCAAACAAACAGTTGTTTGTTTCTTTCTGTGCCGTCGGCACGCCGTTGTTGTCGCGGAGCTTCTCGCCTACAACATCACGGTAGAATGTCATCGGGGCAAACAGACGGTAAGAGTCGCCTGCATACACTGAAGTGCCCGTGTTTACTTTGCTTTTGAGGCTGTCAATGCAGAGCTTGCTTTGCATGAGAGAGTCTTCGTAAGCCTTCACAAACAGTGAGATAGTGTCCTGCTTGCGGTCGTAGTGCCGACCGTATCCCCTTGTTTGCGCATTGGCATAACAAGCTGACAGGCAGAGTATATATATAGCGGTGTTTCTTAATTCCATATTCGTTAATGCGTTACGGTTGCAAAGGTATTAATAAAAATCGAAACAAACTTGTCGGTTTCGCAATTTTATGCTAACTTTGCAACTTGTATTTTAACTTGAAGTATTAAGTTTTTTAATTATATTTATCGTGGCTGAAACAAAATACATCTTTGTTACCGGCGGCGTGGTTTCCTCACTTGGAAAAGGAATTATATCGTCGTCGATAGGTAAACTCTTGCAGGCAAGAGGCTACAACATCACTATTCAGAAATTCGACCCGTACATAAACATCGACCCGGGAACGCTCAACCCTTACGAACATGGGGAATGCTATGTGACGGTGGACGGTATGGAAACCGACCTTGACCTTGGACACTACGAGAGATTTACGGGCATTCAGACCACCAAGGCCAATTCGCTCACGACTGGACGAATATACAAGTCGGTTATCGACAAGGAACGCCGTGGCGACTATCTCGGCAAGACCATACAGGTGGTGCCGCACATTACCGATGAGATAAAGCGTAATGTGAAGTTGCTCGGGCAGAAGTATCATTATGATTATGTTATTACCGAAATCGGAGGCACAATCGGCGATATAGAAAGTGCTCCGTTTATGGAGGCAATACGACAGTTGAAATGGGAACTGGGCAAGAATGCCGTTAACGTGCACCTTACTTATGTGCCCTATCTTAAAGCAGCTGGAGAGCTGAAGACAAAGCCTACCCAGCACTCGGTTAAGGAGTTGCAAAGCGTGGGAATACAGCCCGATGTGCTTATTTTGCGCACCGAGAAGCATCTTGACGACGGCATTCTGCGCAAGGTAGCCAATTTCTGTAATGTTGACCGTGAGTGTGTAATCCAGAGCGAGGATTTGCCGAGCATATACGAAGTGCCGGTGGAAATGCAGCGACAGGGACTTGATGTGGCTATATTGAAGAAAACTGGCGAGGCCGTGGGAGACACTCCTGCACTTGGGCCGTGGCGCAGTTTCCTCGACCGCCGCAACAAAGCAACCGAGGAAGTGCATATAGGACTGGTGGGCAAATACGACCTTCAGGACGCATACAAGTCTATCCGCGAAAGTCTTTCGCAGGCAGGCACGTACAACGACCACAAGACTGTGCTCACCTTTGTGAATTCTGAGAACATCACAGAGGAGAATGTGGCTGAAAAACTTAAAGGCTTGGATGGTGTTGTGATATGCCCCGGATTCGGACAACGCGGTATTGAAGGCAAAATCGTTGCCGCACACTATACCAGAACACATGACATTCCAACATTCGGAATATGTCTTGGCATGCAGATGATTGTTATAGAATTTGCAAGAAATGTCCTCGGATATGCCGATGCCAATAGCCGTGAAATGGACGAGAAGACCGTGCATAATGTTATCGACATTATGGAGGAGCAGAAAAACATAACAAATATGGGCGGAACAATGCGTCTCGGCGCCTATGAATGTGTGCTGAAACAGGGCTCGCGTACATTTAATATCTACAAGAAAGAGCATATTCAGGAGCGTCACCGCCACCGCTATGAATTCAACAACGACTATCAGAAAGAATTTGAACGAGCAGGAATGCAGTGCGTGGGACGCAACCCCGAGAGCGATCTTGTTGAAATCGTCGAAATACCGGGATTGAAATGGTATATCGGAACACAATTCCATCCGGAATACCAGAGCACGGTTCTTCATCCGCACCCTCTCTTCGTGGATTTCGTAAAGGCCGCTATTGAAAACAAGAAATAACAAACATATAAAGACGTGGACAAAAACAACATAATCGGCTTTGTGCTTATCGCCGCCGTATTGATAGGCTTTACCGTTTGGTCGCAACCTTCGGCAGAACAACGTGCCGCTCAGAATCGTCAGGACTCTATCGCACGTGTTGAGGCACTTAAAGCCGAGAAAGCGGTAAAACTGGCCGCACAACAGAAAGAAGCTTCTGCAAAAGCCAAGGCAACTGCCGACACTACTGCTCTGTTTCATGCTGCTTTGAGTGGCAAAGCTACCAATGTGGTGCTCAGAAACAGCAAGGTGGAGCTTGTAATAAGCACAAAGGGCGGAACCGTAAACAAGGCGGTAATCAAGAACTTCGACGACTATAGGGGCAACAGCAACATCACGTTGTTTGACGAGAAAACCCAGACCCTTAATTTCGCACTTCTTGCCAAAGAGGCCAATATAAACACATCCGACCTGTATTTCACACCGTCAGCTGTGAGCGACAGTACGCTTCTGCTTACGGCAGATGCAGGCAACGGGAAAAGTCTTGCTATAAAATATACTCTCGGCAACGACTATATGTTGCACATGAGCATTCTGGCAAATGGCTTGGAAGGTTATTTCGCTCCTTCATACAATCAGATGGATGTGCAATGGAAAGACCTTTGCCGGCAGCAGGAACGCGGTTTTACTTTCGAGAACCGTTATGCTTCGCTCACTTATCACTTTACTGACGGTGGAACGAAATATCTGTCGGAAACAAGTGAACAGAAAGACAAGACCATTGACGACAAGATTGACTGGGTAGCATTTAAAAACCAGTTCTTTTCTGCCGTAATTATAGCAAAGGACGACTTCGCCGAAAATGCCAAACTGACAAGTATTCCGCAGGAAAAGGGGTCGGGCTATCTGAAGCAATATGAGGCAAAGATGAAATCGTTCTTCGATCCTTCCGGCAAGAAGCCTTCTGAATTTGATTTCTATTTCGGTCCCAACGATTTCCGACTGTTGAAGCGTGTGGAAAAGGAATGTGCCTTCGACAAGGACTTGGAAATGCAGCGTCTGGTGTATTTGGGATGGCCTTTGTTCCGAATCATAAACCGATGGTTCACCATATATGTATTCGATTTCCTTACAGGATTGAATATCAATATGGGTATTGTGCTTATTCTCATCACCTTGTTGCTCAAAGTCATTACCTATCCGCTTGTGAAGAAGAGCTACATGAGTTCAGCAAAGATGCGTGTGCTTAAACCAAAACTGGAGGAAGCTACCAAGCAGTATGACAAACCGGAGGATCAGATGCAGAAGCAACAGGCCATGATGGCTGAATATGCAAAGTATGGAGTGTCGCCGCTTTCAGGCTGTCTCCCGATGATAATCCAGTTCCCTATTTGGGTCGCAATGTTTAATTTCGTCCCGAATGCAATTCAGTTGCGTGGCGAAAGCTTCCTGTGGATAAAGGATTTGTCTACATACGACCCGATTTTCGAGTGGAATACAAACCTTTGGCTCATAGGCGACCACTTTTCATTGACTTGTATCTTGTTCTGCGTGGCCAACATTCTGTACTCAGTAATGACCATGCGTCAGCAGAAAGACCAAATGGTGGGACAGCAGGCCGAGCAGATGAAGATGATGCAGTGGATGATGTTCCTCATGCCGGTGATGTTCTTCTTCATGTTCAACGATTACTCGGCAGGATTGAACTTCTATTATTTCATATCACTGTTCTTCAGTGCCGCAATCATGTGGACGTTGCGCAAGACAACCGACGATGCGAAACTCCTCGCAATACTTGAGGAGCGTTACAAACAGAACAAGGACAATCCGAAGAAAGTGAGTGGCTTGGCTGCACGCTTGCAAGCTATGCAGGAACAGCAACAGGAACTGCAGAGAAAGCGTGAAGAACTCGAGCGCAAAAGAAAAGGACTGCTGAAATAAAAACAAATAAAGCAGTTTGCCTTGAATGGACGGCATTGGCAGAAAACCTAGTAGGGTTTCCGCATAGCCACATTCCGCACAAGGCAAACTGCTTTCTGCTTTATCTGCGGCATATATGTTTATTCGTATAATTGTTAAATGCTAAATATGTGGATTATGAACAAGACTTTGTGTTTTGTGGCATCAGCCCTAATTTCGTGCTTTGCCATTACATCCAGCGCACAGACCATGATTGGAAAAACTACTGAAATCAATAAGATTGCCAAAAACAAGCGCATGACCCCTGAGACTTTATGGGCAATGGGGCGTATATCGGGAGCTTCTGCTTCTCCCGATGGCAAGACTATCGTGTATCAAGTGGGCTATTATAGCGTAAAAGAAAATAAAAGCCATCAAATACTTTACACTATTGGCTCTGACGGAAAGAACATGCGGCAACTGACAACAACGGCAAAAAGAGAAACAGACGCTTCGTGGATAGACGGTGGCAAACGCATCGCTTTTCTGTGTGACGGCCAGTTATGGTCGATGGCAGCTGATGGTAGCGACCGCAAGAAGCTTTCTAACTCGGAAAATGAAATTGAAGGCTATAAATTTTCACCCGATGAAAAGCGCGTGATTCTTGTAAAATCGCTACCCTATCACGAGAGCATCAAGAAGAACCCCGATGACTTGCCATTGGCAACTGGACGTATTGTCACCGACCTCAATTATCGTCATTGGGACCATTATGTAGAGACTATCCCGCATCCATTCGTGGCTGATGTCACAAACGACGGGATTGGCGAAGGAAAAGACATCCTCAACGGCGAGCCGTACGAATGTCCTTTGGCTCCGTTTGGTGGTATGGAGCAACTCGCATGGAGTCCCGACTCAAAAAGCATCGCCTATACTTGCCGCAAGAAAACGGGAGTTGACTATGCAATATCTACCGATGCCGACATATATTTGTATAATGTTGAAACGGGCAATACCGTGAATTTGTGCAAACCGGCCAATTATAAGGAGGTAAAAGTAGATGCGACTAAGACGATGAAAGACCAGCCTATAAACCATCAGACTGCTGATGTGAACGTTGGTTATGATGTTAATCCGCGCTTTTCACCCGACGGAAAATACATTGCATGGCAATCAATGGCCCGCGACGGATATGAGAGCGACCGCAACCGTCTTTGTGTTTACAATCTTTCAGAAGGAACAAAGACGTATGTAACCGAGAGTTTCGATTCTAATGTCGATGATTTCTGTTGGAACAACGACTCAAAATCACTCTTTTTCATAGGTTGTTGGCATGCATGCGTGAACATGTATCAGACAAATCTCAAGGGAGAAGTGAAAAAGTTGACCGATGATTGGGCTGATTTCGGTTCGCTTCAGATGCTTGGCAAGACTGGAAAACTGCTGGCTTCGCGCCATAGCATATCGCAAGCAGACGAGCTCTATGTCATAACACCGGGAAAAGACGTCAAGAAGACATCTATTGCCCAGGTGACGTATGAGAACAAAGCGTTCTATGAAGGTCTTGATTGGGGAAAAGTGCAGGAGCGTTGGGTTACGACTACCGACGGAAAACAGATGCAATGTTGGGTTATCCTGCCTCCAAATTTCGACGCAAACAAGAAATATCCCACCCTCTTGTATTGTGAAGGAGGCCCGCAAAGCCCCGTAAGCCAGTTCTGGAGCTATCGTTGGAACTTCCAGATTATGGCTGCACACGACTATGTTATCATTGCACCAAACCGCCGTGGACTTCCTGGCTACGGCTCGGAATGGAACGAGGAAATCTCGGGCGATTGGACAGGACAGTGCATGAAAGACTATCTTTCGGCTATTGACGATGCTGCCAACAACTTACCTTTTGTCGATAAAGACCGTCTTGGATGCGTAGGCGCAAGCTTTGGAGGTTTTTCGGTGTATTATCTTGCTGGCCATCACGGCAAGCGTTTCAAGTGTTTCATAGCTCACGACGGCGCATTCAACCTTGAATCCATGTACACCGACACCGAAGAAGCATGGTTTTCAAATTGGGAATATGACGATGCTTATTGGAACAAAGACCAAACGGAACGTGCCAAGACAACCTATGAAAACTCTCCTCATCGTTTCGTTGACAAGTGGGACACCCCCATACTGTGCATACATGGCGAGAAAGACTACCGTATCAATGCCAATCAGGGATTTGGTGCATTCAATGCCGCACGCTTGAAAGGCATTCCGGCAGAACTTCTTATCTTCCCCGACGAGAACCATTGGGTGTTGAAACCACAGAATGGAGTATTGTGGCAACGCACTTTCTTTGAGTGGCTCGACAAGTGGCTAAAGAAGTAAGAAGCATCTATAAAGTACAAACTAAAACAATATTATAACGATATGAACGAGACTACGAAAAAAACATTACGCGACTCCGCAGGGTTAAGATGGACTGCGTTGTTGCTTTTGGCACTTGCCATGTTCTGCGCATACATCTTCATGGATATACTGTCACCCATTAAAGACTTGATGCAATCGCAGCGCGGTTGGGATTCCAATGCGTTCGGAACGATGCAGGGAGCTGAAACTTTCCTCAACGTTTTTGTATTCTTCCTGATTTTCGCGGGCGTCATTTTGGACAAAATGGGTGTTCGTTTCACCGCTTTGCTGTCTGGTGCAGTTATGCTTGTCGGCGCAATAGTGAAATGGTATGCCATTAGCGATAGCTTCATCGGAAGCGGTTTAGAGACATGGTTTACCAACAACCTGAACCATATACCCGTATTTGAACAGTTGGGCGTGTCGCCGTTCTATGAAGGAATGCCCGCTTCTGCAAAGCTTGCAGCATGTGGTTTTATGATATTCGGTTGTGGAGCCGAGATGGGAGGCATAACGGTTTCCCGTGGTATTGTGAAATGGTTTAAAGGAAAGGAGATGGCTCTCGCTATGGGTTCGGAAATGGCTCTCGCCCGTCTTGGCGTTGCTACATGTATGATTTTCTCACCGTTCTTTGCTAAACTCGGCGGCGTTGTGAGCGTTTCGCGTTCGGTGGCATTTGGCGTAGTATTGCTTTGCATCGCACTCATTATGTTTGTCGTATATTTCTTCATGGACAAGAAACTTGACGCACAGACAGGTGAGGCTGAGGAGAAAGACGACCCGTTCAGAATAAGCGACCTTGGTCAAATCCTTACATCAAGTGGATTCTGGCTTGTTTCGCTCCTTTGCGTGCTTTACTATTCTGCAATCTTCCCCTTCCAGAAGTATGCTGTGAACATGCTCCAGTGCAATCTGACGTTCACAGAAGTCCCCGAAGACTCTTTTTGGGCATCCACTTCTGTAACGATTGTGCAGTATGCCATCATGCTTATAGTGGCCGCAACGGCGTTCATGTTTAATTTTATGAAACAAAAGGGGCTGAAATACACCATGCTTGTCGTTTCAATCCTCTCGCTTGTAGCTTACTGCTACATGGGTTACATGCGCCAGTCGGCAGAATCAGTGTTTGCCGTATTCCCACTTTTGGCTGTTGGCATCACCCCGATTCTCGGCAATTATGTCGACCATAAAGGCAAGGCTGCAAGTATGTTAGTGCTCGGCTCGCTCCTTCTCATTGCTTGTCACCTTACATTCGCGTTCATACTTCCCGAATTCAAAGGCAACCAAGTGGGAGGCGTTATAGTAGCCTATCTCACCATTCTCATTCTCGGTGCATCGTTCTCGCTTGTTCCCGCATCGTTGTGGCCAAGCGTTCCTAAGCTTGTCGATGCCAAGATTATAGGTTCGGCATACGCTCTTATCTTTTGGATACAGAACATTGGATTGTGGCTTTTCCCGTTGCTTATAGGCAAAGTATTGAATGCTACGAACGAAGGCGTGACCGATGCCACCCAGCTTAACTACACCGCTCCGCTTGTGATGCTTGCCGGACTTGGTATAGCTGCATTCGTTATAGGCATCATTCTCAAAGTTGTTGACAAGAAGAAAGGACTTGGACTTGAAGAGCCTAATATCAAGGAGTAGTTAAACGGCAGTAGGCATTTACATCGTAAAGTGGCAGTTTGCCACGAAAATTACCGATAAGCCGATTGCAATATAAATTTTAAGCCCCCGAAAGTTTGACTGAAACTTTCGGGGGCTTAATGTTTCTTGTCGCAGAACAATTCCTAAACGAAAAAGCCGGGATACTGTATTCGTTTCCGAACTGCAGTATTCCGGCCATTTGATTGTATCGAATAATGCTTTTACACTATTTTAAATCTGATGCGAAATTGATGTTTCATTTCATCCCAATTTGTTCCAAGCATAACAAATTTGCCTATCTGACGTGTTGAACGCACATGCTTTCCGATGCAAGGGCAAACATCATAGTCACCGATATATACCAATCTGATTTTGTCAGAAGCATTTTCGGGAAGTCTGTCTGCATTCACTGTATCTGGCAAGTTGTCCTTGTCAACGGTTTCATATCTCACGGGCAGGTCAGCATCTATAAGCTCGTTCATGCGATCTTCTATTTCTTTTTCCTCCTTGCGCGAAGGCTTGTGGTCGATGATGAAGCTTATTTTGCTTTTCCGGCGTTCAATATGCGCATTGCTTGAACGCTCGCATCCAAACATGCGCACCATTGTCTGGTTCAACAAATGCTCTGCTGTGTGGGCAGGCGGAAATTCTTCTTTGTTGTGTTCGTTAAACACTACATCCTGTTCCATGGGAAAAATGAATTTTAGAATTACACAGCCAAACGCTCCGATTTCTGTTTGTATGCTCCGCTCTGACTTTAAATTGACATTAACCGCAACACCTGTGAGCAACTCTTCTGCACATATTTCTTCTTCAGGGATATGCAGAAATTCATAGGCGTGGTCGGGTATATGTATGTCGCACCATGTCTTTTCGCCCGAGAAATTGGCCGCAACGAGAAGCATCTCGTTTCCTGACTTCCGCAAGAATGCGTATTGCCGTGAAGCCAACTGTGGGTTTACATACATGAGATCGAAGAACTCGCCGTCAGAAACGGCACTTTCCTTTTGTGCGATGTTGAGTATGGCAGAATACATGCTGCACAATCTCTGTTCATCGGCAAGAGGTTGTTTCTCTACATAAGCGCGGTGGATGCTTTCTATTGTCCAATAGTCGAAAATCGTAGTACGACCATCGCAGCCACTGAACCCTTCTTTGTCCATTCCGCGCTCGCCATATTCCTGTCCGGCATAAACCATGAACGGATTCTTGCGCATGAGTGCATTGACTGCAAATGCAGGGTAGGCACGGAACCCGTTTCCAGCGAAAAAGTCGCTTGCAATGCGTTGTTCGTCGTGGTTTTCAAGGAAGAACAGCATGTGGTCGTGTATGTCGTCAGTGGCCTGCCAGCTTGCAGTAATGGCCGATGTGTCACAGTTGCCACATATCACTGCACGCATTGTGTCATACATTCCCACCTTGTCGTAGAGGTAGTCGAACCCTGCTGAAATGTAATTACGGTAGAGTGCCGGGTTGTACACTTCGGCAATGAATATGATTTCGGGAAAATCTGCCTTTACTTTCGCTATTGCCCATTTCCAAAATTCCACCGGAACCATTTCTGCCATGTCGCAGCGGAAACCGTCAATGCCTTTTGATGCCCAGAAAAGCAGTATGTCGGCCATTTTCTGCCATGCCGAAGGCGTGGGGCAAAAATGCACCGATCGTCCACCTGCATCGCAATAGTCCACACCGTAGTTTATCTTCACCGTTTCATACCAGTCGTTAATTCCGGGATGACTGTCAAAGTGGTCGTTACCGGTTGCCATAGCGGGAAACTCCGAATAAGCTTCGGTTTCGCCACCAAGAAGGTCTACCGACGGTGTGAAAGGTTCGTTCACACAATAATAGAAATCGTTGTGTGGCGTGAATCCCATGTTCTTGTCATCGTCCTCTCCCAAATCCCTCACACCTTTCGGATGCTTTACCGACTTGTATTGGCGTGCCACATGATTGGGCACAAAGTCGATTATCATTTTCAGACCGGCTTTGTGAGTGTTGGCAACGAGTTGTTGGAACTCATCCATACGTTTGTCAACATCTTCGGCCAAGTCGGGATCGATGTCGTAATAGTCGGTTATGGCATAGGGCGAGCCGGCTTTTCCCTTCACGATTGCGGGATGTTGGCGCGGAATGCCGTGCGAAGAATAGTCGGTTGTTGACGCGTGTCTTATCAGACCAGTGTACCAAACATGGGTAAATCCTTCCGACTTTATTTGTCCAAGAACGTCTGCATCAAAGAAATTCATCTTTCCACATCCGTTTTCGGCAACCGTCCCATTCTCATTGCGGGTTGTGCAACGGTTGCCGAAAAGACGTGTGAAAATCTGATAGATGATGATTTTCTGTCGGTTCATACTCTTGGTTATAGAATACCGTGGGCAGCAACCGACTTGTCTATACGGCCTATCATTCCTTGAAGAGCTTTGCCCGGGCCACATTCTGTGAAGTCGTCAGCACCGTCGCTTATCATGTTCTGCACGCTCAATGTCCATTTCACGCTGCTGGTGAGCTGTGCAATCAAGTTGGCTTTTATTTCCTCGGCATCGGTATGAGGCTTGCCGTCAACGTTCTGATAAACCGGACATTTCGGAGTCTTGAACGATGTGGCTTCAATAGCCTTCTCCAACTCTTCTTTTGCAGGCTGCATAAGCGGTGAGTGGAAAGCTCCGCCCACTTTCAAGGGCAGTGCGCGCTTAGCTCCATCAGCTTTCAGTTTCTCGCAGGCAACGTTTATTGCATCCATGCTTCCGCTTATCACGAGCTGGCCGGGGCAGTTGTAGTTGGCCGCAACAACGATGTTTTCCGGAGTGCTCACCTCTGCACAGATGCCTTCAATGGTTTCATCGGGCAAACCGATAACGGCAGCCATTGTACCGGGGTTAGCCTCGCAAGCTTTCTGCATGGCCATTGCACGCGTATATACAAGCTTCAATCCGTCTTCAAAGCTCAGAGCTTCAGATGCCACGAGAGCCGACAACTCTCCGAGAGAGTGGCCTGCCACCATCGACGGGCAGAAATCGTCGCCAAGGCACAATGCCGAAATTACGCTGTGAAGAAACACTGCGGGCTGTGTCACTTTTGTCTGCTTCAGCTCCTCGTCGGTGCCGGCAAACATGATGTCGGTGATGCGGAAGCCAAGAATTTCATTGGCTTTTTCAAAAAGGCTCTTGGCCGTTTCGTTGGAATCATAAAGGTCTTTGCCCATTCCAACGAATTGCGATCCCTGTCCAGGGAAAACGAATGCTTTCATTTTTTTATTCTGTTTAAATTATATTTTTACATTCTCCGCAAGTGCTTTTGTGGCATCTGCGTATGTATAGGCGTGTTCTGAAAATTACACGCATTGTTAAAATCCTTATTTAGACGGGTTACTCCGCCGGTCAATCATGCATGATGTACCGGTGCATCTCCCTACCCTATTGCTGCTTTACGTCGGTAGACACCTGCGGAAGGTGGAACTCGTAAGACTTGTCGAACACCTGACGCACCTCGTTTATTTCAAGGAATGTAGTGCCGCCATTTTCTCCGAAGCTTCCGCTCAAGTATGCTATTTTGTCGTTGAGGGTTATATATCCCTTTTGTCTTAGCATTCGCAGAGCGGCAGAGAAGATGTATTCGGGTGATGCATGCTCCTTCTGGTGGATAGCGATGACACCGAAACTTAGGTTCAGCCAACGCTGAGTCTTCTCCTTGTAGCATATTGCCAGAACGGGATTCGGACCTCTGAAAGCGGCAAGATGCCGCACTGTCTCTCCCGTCTCGCTGTCGGTTATGATGCCAGCAACCCCCAGACGCCGTGTAGAGTCGATTGCTGCGTGGGCAAGAAATTCGCGTTGCGTGCAGTTGTCGCCCAACATCACCTCGT
The DNA here is from genome assembly GCA_963654815.1 of Lachnospiraceae bacterium. Classification (GTDB taxonomy): domain Bacteria; phylum Bacteroidota; class Bacteroidia; order Bacteroidales; family Bacteroidaceae; genus Prevotella. The sequence continues at coordinate 35,232 of CAVKCP010000005.1, forward strand.
GGTCGCTAAGGGCAGCACGGTCTTTCTCGGCCTGTTCGGCTATCGATGCCATTGTCTGCACGGCTTCAAGAGGATATTTTCCGCTTGCAGTCTCGCCGCTCAACATCAGAGCGTCGGTATATGAGTAGATTGCATTTGCAATGTCGGTCACCTCGGCACGTGTTGGGCGCGGGTTCTTTATCATCGTGTGCAGCATCTGTGTGGCCACAATCACGGGCTTCTTCTTCATCACACATTTGCGTATGATGTGGCGTTGTATTCCAGGGATGCGTTCTATGGGCACCTCGATGCCCAAGTCGCCTCGGGCAATCATTATGCCGTAAGAGGCATCGATAATCTCGTCGATGTTGTCAACACCCTCCTGGTTTTCTATCTTCGATATTATCTTTATGTCGCTGTTGTGCTCGTCAAGTATCTTCTGTATGGCCATGACGTCGGCAGCCGACCTTACAAACGAATGGGCTATGAAATCGATGTCCTCTTCAATGGCCAGAAGAATGTTGCTGTAATCTTTCGGCGTGATGGCCGGAAGATCGATGTGCTCGCCGGGCACGTTCACGCTTTTGTGCGATCCGAGCACGCCGTCGTTCTGCACCTGTGCCACGAGCATTGGTCCGGCACTCTCAATCACTTTCATGTCGAGCTCGCCGTCGTCGAAAAGAATGTCATCGCCCACTTTCACGTCCCTCGCGATGTCTTTGTAAGACAGGTTCACGATGTCGTGAGTGGTGTCCATTTCGGGGCGACCGAATATCTTTACAATGTCGCCCGTCTTGTAGCTGATGGGCTCTGCCACTCCTGTCGTGCGCACTTCGGGACCCTTGGTGTCAATCATCAGGGCGATGTGCGGCGACACGGCCCTTACATTTTTTATTATAGTCCTGATACCCTCCGGGGTGGCGTGTGCCGTGTTCATGCGGACAACATTCATTCCCGCAAAAAACAGTTTCCTGATAAAATCGACATCACACCGCCTGTCACTAATGGAGGCAACAATCTTCGTCTGCTTCATAAAATATATTTTTCAAAAACTTTCTGCAAAGTTACTAAAAAATGGGCGATTTGCACTGCGTTTCTGTTGTAAAATGCAACGCGATGCAGCATCGCGGCATTGTTTCGTCAACCGTAGCAAATTCTAGGTTCATCACTTGAAAAGGTGGCGGAACAATGGCGGTATGGGCGTTTCAAACTCCATGCGCTCGTGCGTTATGGGATGTGTGAAGCACAATAGATAGGCATGCAGACACAGACGGTGCACCGGGTCGTAGCCGTTTCCGTATTTCGTGTCGCCGCAGACGGGGTGTCCCATGTCGGCCGAATGCACGCGTATCTGGTTCTTGCGTCCCGTCTCCAGTTTATATTCCACAAGTGAGTGTTCCACAGTGCGGTCGAGCACATGATAGTGAGTCACTGCATATTTACCGCCATTGTCAACGGGCGACGAAAAGGTTACATAAGCCTTGTTGTCTTTCAGCCAGTTGGCCACGGTGCCACCATCGTCTTCCATCTCACCGCTCACCACTGCAACATAACGCCGGTCATACACTATGTCGTGCCAGTTGTGTTCGAAAATCTGCTCGGTTTCCATGTCCTTGGCATAAACCATAAGTCCGCTTGTGTCGCGGTCGAGCCTGTGCACCACATGTGCGCGGCAACGCTGTCTCGTTTTCTGGAAATAGTCGTCGAGCAGCGACTTCACATTCAGCGACGAATGTCCTGCGGCCATCGACAATATGCCCACTGCTTTTTCTACAACCACCAACCATCGGTCTTCGTAGACAATCTTTACATAGCGGTTCTTGAAGGCATTTGCGTTCTTATGCTGGCTCACGGCGATCTTCATCCCCTGTTTAAGTTGGAAATCGAATTGTGTTACCACCTTACCGTTTACCTTGATGCCGCGCCCCTGAAGGGTGGCCTTCACTTTTGTGCGGCTCACATTAAGTGTCTTGAGAAGATATTCGAGCAAAGGCAATTCGTTGTCTGTGTCCACCACATAAACCTTTGAATTGTCTTGCGTGTTGTTGTGAAAACGTTGTGACTGTTGCATTTGTCTGTATTTTTCATACAAAGGTAGCAATAATTTTATAATATGCTTAATGTAGGGCAACCGAATTGGTGAAAGTGGGCAAAGAAGGCCAAACTACACGTTTTTGCAATAGTTTTCGCGCAAGCCTTACATAATTCGCTATTTTTATATAAATTTGCAAGGCAAAACAAATCGCCTCTGCGATGTGGAACAGGTCTTAATCGTTGCCGACATAAGACTTGTTGGCCATTGTGGGGCATTTGCCCTACACATGTGCGGCATCTGTGGCAGATGCGTACAGCAGCCGCAGCATGCGTGTGCAGCTTTCGCCAAAAGTGCCGATGTAGGCTGCATAAGGCCTGACATGAGTGCCCGACAGCATTGGGCTGAGGTGTAGCAAGGCGATAAATAAACGTAGCGAGAACGTGATTTATAAATATGTTTTTTATGGAAAAGAATTTTAAGAATCGCAAATTCCTTGTGCCGGCATTCGCTTGTCTGCTGGTAATCTTCGGAATAGTGTATTATTATTTTTTCTCGTCGCTTTTGTCGAAGCCAACCACACAATATATATATATCGACAACGATGACAACATCGATTCGGTTTACACAAAGCTTTCCGCTATATCCAACAGTCATGGCATGGTTGGTTTCAAGACTTTGGCAAGGCACAGCAAATACGGTGCTAACCTACGCACTGGCCGATATGCCGTGGAATCGGGCGATGGAGCGTTGAAAGTGTTCAGACATTTGAAAAACGGATTGCAGTCGCCGGTGCAGCTCGTAGTCCCGTCGGTGCGCACTGTAAGCCGTCTTGCAGGCGAATTGTCGAAGAAACTTATGGCCGACAGTGCGTCGCTTTACAAGGCTTTGACCGATGAGAAACTCTGCCAACACTATGGTTACGACACATTGACCATAATGAGCATGTTCATCCCCAACACCTACGACATTTATTGGAACACGAGTGTTGAGAAACTGTTTGACAAGATGGACAAGGAGTGCAAGAAATTCTGGAACTCCAGCCGCATGGAGAAAGCTAAGCGCATGCACCTTTCGCCTGTAGAAGTGACGATATTGGCAAGTATAATCGACGAGGAGACAGCCAACAACGCAGAGAAACCCATGGTGGCCGGCATGTATTACAACCGCCTTATGCTGCGCAATGCTGAATATCCAAACGGTATGCCGTTGCAGGCCGACCCCACCATAAAGTTTGCATGGCAACGTTTCGACCTCAAACGCATCTATCAGTCGTTGCTCAACATCGACAGCCGCTACAACACTTACAAAAATCCCGGATTGCCCCCGGGCCCAATACGCATACCTTCAATCGCAGGCATCGATGCCGTGCTCGACTATGTGCACCACGATTACTACTACATGTGCGCAAAAGAGGATTTCAGCGGCACGCACAATTTTGCGCGCACTTATGATGAGCATCTTGCCAATGCACGCAAATACAGTGCTGCACTCAATGCAAGGGGCATAAAGTAAGAACAGGCAACAGGCTGCTTGCCGTGCCAAATGGATTAGCCGATGAACAATCAGGATATATATTAAAATTCGAATATGAATATTATGAACAAGACCATTATTACAGTCGTAGGTAAAGATACAGTAGGTATCATAGCCAAGGTGTGTACATATCTCGCCGAGAACGGGATAAACATATTGGACATATCGCAGACCATCGTGCAGGAGTATTTCAACATGATGATGATTGTTGACATGACGCGCATGGAAAAAACGTTTGAACTTGCTGCAAAGGAGCTTGAAAGCATCGGCAAGGACATGGGCGTTCAGGTGAAATGCCAACGCGAGGAGATATTCAACATGATGCACCGTATTTAACAGAAGCTGCGCTATGATAAACATTTCTGAGGTCATCGAGACCAACAAAATGATTGAACAGGAGAATCTTGATGTGCGCACGATAACAATGGGCATAAACCTGTTGGACTGTATCGACGGCAATCTTGATGTTCTGTGCAAAAACATATATGAAAAGATAACGCGTTTGGCCAAAGATTTGGTGCAGACCGGAGAAGACATCTCAAATGAATATGGCATACCTATTGTAAACAAGCGCATTGCAATCACGCCAATAGCATTGGTAGGTGGTTCTGCCTGCAAGACCCCCGACGATTATGTGACAATAGCAAAGACCCTTGACCGCGCCGCAAAGGCCGTTGGGGTGAATTTTCTCGGAGGCTATTCGGCAATAGTGTCGAAAGGTATGAGCCACAGCGACGAACTGCTCATACGCTCAATACCGAAGGCTTTGGCTGAAACCGATTTCATCTGCAGCTCGGTAAATGTGGGCTCTACCAAGACCGGAATAAACATGGATGCTGTCAGACTTATGGGCGAAACGGTAAAGGAAACGGCCCGTCAGACCAAAGAACGTGCATCAATCGGTTGCGCCAAACTTGTGGTTTTGTGCAATGCCCCCGACGACAATCCGTTTATGGCAGGTGCTTTCCATGGCGTTTCAGAGCCCGACGCGGTGATAAGTGTCGGCGTGAGCGGCCCGGGTGTGGTGAAACATGTGCTTGAGGGTGTCAGAGGTGCCGACTTCGAAACACTTTGCGAGACCATAAAGCGCACCGCGTTTAAGGTGACGCGAGTGGGACAGCTTGTGGCCAAGGAGGCTTCGCGCCGACTTGGCATACCGTTCGGCATTATCGACCTGTCGCTTGCACCCACTCCGGCAATAGGCGACAGCGTGGCCGACATATTGAGGGAAATAGGTCTTGAACACCCCGGTGCACCCGGAACAACGGCTGCCCTCGCCCTGCTTAACGACCAAGTGAAGAAAGGCGGCATCATGGCCTCCTCGTATGTGGGCGGACTCAGCGGTGCGTTCATCCCAGTCAGCGAAGACCAGGGCATGATTGATGCCGTTGACGCAGGATCGCTTACCATTGAGAAGCTTGAGGCAATGACGTGTGTATGTTCGGTGGGTCTTGACATGATAGTCATTCCGGGCGACACTCCTGCAACCTCGATTGCAGGCATTATTGCCGACGAAGCAGCAATAGGTATGGTTAACCAGAAAACTACGGCTGTGCGCATAATTCCGGCCTGTGGACTGAAAGTGGGCGACAGCGTTGATTTCGGCGGTTTGCTTGGTCATGCGCCCGTCATGCCGGTAAATACTTTCAGTTGTGCCGATTTCGTAAACCGCATCGGACGCATACCTGCTCCAATACACAGTTTCAAGAACTGACATGAAATGACAATTGCCGACGAAACGCAGTAAAAGTAACTACGGGTTCGTCGGCAATTGAAATTACTTGACGTCGGCAATCGTTTTTGCCGCCGTTTTTTTCGTTTATACGCAATCAGCGCATCATGCCTTGTGGTGCCAAATGGCATTTATCTTGTTTCTTATGATTGCGATATTCAATACTGATACCACAAGGAAAAGGGCTACGCCCACTAAAACCGCTGTTAACATCGTGGTGTCGGGCATGTCGGGGAATAGCATTGTTATGACATTTATGTAATAGTTTCTTACGAAGCCCAGTGTTATGACAGCTATGGCCAATACCGACAGATTGAGAGCCAATACCAGTGTCTGGTATGGCAGAGCAACCTTTGCAGGCGAGTAGCCTATTAGCAACAGGTTTTCGAGTTTCGTCGAGTTCTTCTGCACAAGAAGGTAAATGCTCAGCATAAGTATGTAGAAACTCAAAACCGAGATTACCAGTCCCACACCCATTACTATAGTGACGAGCAACCGCAGGAAATATGTTATTTTCTCTGCATCCATGTCGTTGTCGGCAATGTCATATCCGTGCGAGTCCATAAATTCAGTCACCTTGGTGTCGGTCGGGTTGTCAACTTTAAGTATCAGTCTTGTAGGTTCGGCAGCATCGTCGGTAGAGAAACGCTTGTTGGTGGCTTCCATGAACTTCTGCGGAACGAGAATGGTGTTGAGCTTATTTGAGAAGCCTATGACACGTCCTTCAAACACATCGTTCTGCCCGTTTCCGTGCATGAACAGTTTGAATGTTATCATTCCCACGAGTCCGTCGCTTATTTTTGGCAATGAACGGGACTGTGCAAACCCGAAGTTATACATTGTGAGATAGGAACGCGGCAGAATTATGGGCACTTCTTTTGAGCTCTCGTCATATTTCCACTTGTCAAGAGCCACATCGACAAACCCGTCGGGAACGCTTTCGAGAAACAACTCGGAGTTGAGCACGTTGACACCATTAATCCCCATTGAGGCTTCCACCTTATAGTCGGTGGAGGTGAATGCGCCCATGTCACGCACAAACGGTTGGCTGGCTATTTCGTCGATTTCCTGCTTGTTGAATGTGTTGGTGCGGCCTGTCAGTGTGCTTGCAGCACCTATTTTCTTGTTTACAATAAGGAAATTGCCTTTCATAAAGCTGTCACCGCTTGTGAAAAGAGGCTTTATGTCGAAATAGAATTGAAGTCCGAAAAGGATAATCATAACGCCGAAAAGATTGGCAAAGAAGAATCCCACAAACTGTGGAATGCTTATATGCTGGCGCAGAAGTTTCCAAACCAATTTCATAGTTTTAAAATTTTGTCGTAATCAAGTTCTATATGTTTGCCTATGCTTGTCATTATAATTCCCGCACCTTGGGCTTTGGCCTCTTCTACAACCATGTCGCCCATGATTTTTGCATTGTTGTCGTCAAGATGGCTGATTGGTTCGTCGAGCAGAATGAAATCGAACGGCTGCGCCAAGGCGCGCATAAAGGCGACACGCTGTTGCTGTCCGAACGACATGTGCCCTATAAGTTCATGTCGTTTGTCGGCAATGCCCAACCGCTCAAACCACATGTCTATCTTCTGCATCGTAACAAAGCTGGTGAGGCGGTTCTTTATTGTAACATTCTCAAGGGCTGTCAATTCGGGAAACAATCTTAGCTCTTGGAACAGATGGCTAATGTGCGATTTTCTCACCTCTGTCCACTTGGACATGCCAAATGTGCGAGTGTCGCAGTCGTCCATATAAATGTTACCCGTGTAATCATTGCGATAGCCTACAATATAGCTGCAGAATGTGCTCTTTCCCATTCCGCTTGCGGCCTCTACAAGGTATGTGTTGCCTTTAGTGAAGGTGGTTTCCTGTGCCCATACGTCAGAAACCCAATCGGTTTTCGAGGCAAAAACGTCAGGAACCACGTTTTTGAAAACAATCTTGTTCATCATCATTCCATTGTATATACAATATTTTTCACATTGCCAAACAGTTGCTTTCTCAAAGTCTGTCCTTTCTTTCCATCGTCTATCGATGCGAGAACGGCATCTGTATTGACGACAATTGCAAATCGCTTACCCTTTATCAGTGCTGCAATTTCCTTGTTTTCGGGTTGCACACTCTCGCTTGCGGCAAATTTTGCCAGTGTCAAATCGCTTCCACAATAAAAACGCTGTCCGTCGGCCGAGCCGAAATAGAATGCCGATTTGCCGTCGGTGTATTGGTAGCAGTTAGGGCCTGCATCGACAATTTTGGCCCCGCTGGGACATGATGATTTCCAGTAGCCCACTTCATTCTGCCATTTGTCGGTTGGCAGATTGGCTGCAAACGTAATGTCCTGCGCCGTGCCATGGGCATTGCTTGCCACAACCATGTTGCCATCGATGCTGTTAATGATGAGGTTTAAGTCAACCGCCATGTTCAAACCAGCCAATAATGCCTGTAAGGCTTTGTTCGACTGCATCAATGGAAGAAATGCTTTTCCGTTGACGTTGGCATATAGCGATGCCGCATATTTGGCTGACAGAGTTGTGAAGAATGCATCGCCTATTGGACGGTAAACGCTTTGTGCATTTTTCAAGGCTTTGTCAACTCTCGCGTTGTCGGAAAAAACACGGCCTGAAATGGCAAGCATCTCCCCTTTTACTGATGCTTCTGCGGCAACCATAACCTGCGATGCCGAAGAGCTTTCGGGCAATCCCAAAGTGAGAAGGGCCGAAACTTTGTCGGGTAAAGCATTGGCTTTGGCAACCAAGGCAATAGGGCTTTTTAACGAGTCCAAGGCTGTGTAAAGGGGCGATGCTTTTATGCCCCTGTCATCGTCTTGTTTCAGTAGCCGTGCTATCATAGTCCATGTGTCGGCTATGGATGTAGCTGTTACAGGTCCTATGGCTACCAATGCCTTGTCGGAGAAACCTATGGCCCATGACTTTTTTATGTCGGTAAACTGGAAACCGTTGCGTTCCACGGGATTTGTAGCCATGCCCGATTTCGCCAAGTTGCCTACAAATTTCTTTAAGCGGCCTTTGTCATCTACTTTGGCACACAACCCAAAGTTGCCGTCAATGGTTTCAAAAAGAAATACACGACTTTTGAAATTGATGCCACTTTCGGCAAGGTCGTTGCCCCCGAATATTTCCTTTAATGAATCAAATGCGTGATTTTCGCTTATTTCGCTTGCATCAAAGGCAATGATGGCAGGACTGTTTCCGGGTATTGCATTAATATAATCGTTGTCGGAACAGGCGCAAAATACAAACAGACACAATATTGCCGAAAGGTGAAAAAGCTTTACCTTTTGTAATATGTGTTGCCCGTAAGTTCTCAAAATAGTTGCATTAAAATGTTCATTCATCATTGTTTGTTGTTGGTTTTACTGTTTTCTCTTGCAAGTGTTGGCCATCATTACGGCAAAAAGACCAGCTGTTTCGGTGCGCAGTCTGCTTTGCCCAAGCGACACCGACGTAAATCCTTTCGACAGCGCATAGCGTACTTCATCAATCGAGAAATCGCCTTCGGGTCCTACGAGGATTGTTGTTTCAGCGTTGATGTCGGCAGTTTGCAGCTCTTGAAGTAAATCTTTTCTTTCCACTTCGTTGTAACAGTGTGCAATATATTTGTTGCCCGGGCGCGGAGCATTGACAAAATCCTTGAAGCTCACCATTTCGTTCACCACAGGCTTCCATGTTTTGTGGCTTTGTTTCATGGCCGACACGACAATACGTTCAACCCTGTCGGTGCGAATTGATTTGCGTTCGGAAAATTTACAGTCGATGAATGATATTTCGTCAATGCCTATTTCGGTGGCCTTCTCGGCCATCCATTCAATGCGATCCATCATCTTCGTGGGCGCAATGGCCAAGTTTACCTTTCCGTGCCATGTGGATTCTGTTTTTGTCGCCTCTACAATTCTATACAGGCAATGCTTGTTTGATATGGCTGTAACCTCGGCCTTGCACAAAGTTCCGTTTCCGTCAACGAGAAACATTTCGTCGCCCATATCAAGACGCAACACCCTTGTAGCGTGTTTTGCTTCCTCGTCGGGCAATTCTGTTTGGGTTTCGGCTTCCGGCACATAGAAATATCTTATTTCTTTCATAGTCGTTTCTGTTGTTTCTATTTACAGTCATTGCATTTCACCGTGTCTCACAATCTTTGCATTCACTTTTCTTCTGTGTGACTTTTTCCCGATTCTCTTCTCTTCTGCTCTTCTTGCAGTTGTGAGGCAAGCTCGTAATTCTCGTCGGCAATGGCTTTTTGAAGTGCTTTGTCTAAAATTTCGTTGCTCAGAACGTTCACGGGTATTGCCAACATCGAACGTCCTTTCTGGTAAACCACCCCCTGACGCGCAAACAAAGTGCCCTCTATATATATCGGAACATTACCGGCAAACGCCATTACCAAAGCCTCGTTGATGTCGATTTTGTGCAATTCATAGGAATTTTCATCGCATAACAACGTCGTATATTGTCCGTTGACGACACTGTTTATGAAAATTGTAGGGTGAACGCCACGGCTTTTCAGCATGGTTGTAAGAGTGCCTACCAAGCTACTGCTTGCCTTCTGCTCACCGGTGACATAAGATTTGAGAATATCGGCGGCGGCATTGTCGCACAACACGGTGAACTGCCGCGTTTCTTCTTCATCGGTGAAATTTACTAGCAGAATTTTCGAATTTCCGACAAACTCGCTTAAACCTTTGAAATGAAGCCGAATTCTTTCCATTTTGAGTTACCTATTTCTTTGACGGTCTGAACACTATGGCAAACAGCACTGCAACCAAAAGTGCGTAGCCGGCAAATATAAACCAGCATGCCGACCAGTTGCCAACGGTGTAGAAATTGTCGCCGTATTGCACGCTGTGGGTGAAGACATTGATTATCTTCTGTGCACCGATTGTTCCTACGGTTGCTCCAATGCCGTTGGTCATAAGGAAGAACAGACCCTGTGCGCTTGACCGCATGGAATGGTCGGCATTGTTTTCAACAAACAACGAACCGCTGATGTTGAAGAAATCGAATGCTACTCCATATACTATCATTGACAGGATGAACATCCAAACGCCCGTGCCCGGATTGCCCGTACCGAAGAGACCGAAACGCAGTACCCATGCCAACATGGCAATGAGCATGACATTCTTTATGCCGTAACGCTTCATAAAGAAAGGTATAAGCAGAATGCACAATGTTTCGCTTATCTGTGAGAGTGAAATGAGGATGTTGGCATGCTGCACGCCAAATGTGTCGGCATATTCTTTTATAGTTACAAAGCTGCTGATGTAGGGGTTGGCAAAGCTGTTGGTTATCTGCAAACTTACGCCGAGAAGCATAGAAAAGACAAAGAATATGGCCATTTTGCGTTGCCGGAACAAAGAGAATGCTTTCAAACCGAATGATTCTGCCAGGCTTTTTGCCTCGCCTGCCCCTGCAACGGGACAGGAAGGAAGTGTCCATGCATACAGGAATAGAACGAAACCAATCACTCCAGATGTGACAAATTGGAATTGATTTGACTGGAAGCCCATTAAATCGACAAACCACATGGTGCAGATAAAGCCTACAGTGCCCAATGTCCTAATGGGAGGAAAATCCTTTACCACATCCAAACCGGCCTGTCCCAATGCATTGTAGGCAACAGAATTGGAGAGAGCAAGTGTAGGCATGTAGAAAGCCACCGACATGGAATAGAGCGAGAATATTGTGGCGAAAGAAGCATTGACACCGGCTTGGCTTCCATACCAAGCAGTTGCAAGCATGAATACACCGGCCAAAAGATGACAAATGCCGTAAAGTCGCTGTGCCTGCACCCAACGGTCGGCAATAATTCCCATAATTGCAGGCATGAAGATTGATACAACACCTTGCATTGAATAGAAATAACCTATTTCCGACCCCATACCAATATTTCCCAAATAACGTCCCATGGAAGTCAGATAGGCTCCCCACACTGCAAACTGCAAGAAGTTCATCAGTGCCAGTCTGATTTTCAAATTCATTGTGTATTCGCTTGTTTTCTTCTTTGTTTATTCCAATATATTTGGCATTGTATGTGCATTTGCAGGCATACAAACGTTGCAAAGATACCAAGTTTTCATATAAAAATGAAATTATTGGCAGAAAAAATAGCCTTTGTTTCATTTGGCATCATAAAGAACAAGTGGCCTTATTTAAAAAAACAAAAATGAAGATTTGCGCTTTTGTGGTGTGCGGCATATTACTTAACTTTGCATTTGTATGCGGTTTTGCCTTGTTGTGTGAATGAAAATCTTGCACCGATGGCAACATGCACATAGGATAGTTTTATGAAACATTGAAAAGAGAATGCACATGAACAGAATATTGCGTCTTGCGCTTTTGGCTTGCATCATTGTGATGCAAGCGACCAACCTGTTTGCAGATGATGTTCCGACGATTGCCCCGACGGCTACTTTTACCACTTCTGATGGCGAAGAAACTTCGACAAGTTATTCAGGGTCGGCTCCGTTGTATGTCCAGTTTAAGGCAAATGCCGAAAATACAACAGGATGGACTGCACATTATGAATGGCGTTTTATGACGGAAGATAAAGAAGAACCTTATTTAATAAGGTATGAAGAGGACACGGAATATACATTCACAAAGGCCGGTTCGCACAAAATAGTGCTGTATGCTACGTTCAGCCAAGGCGACGATACGGTGGAATATACCGAGGAATATTGGTCGGAGAATGAGCCAATAAGGGTAGTAATATCTGAAAGCAAGCTGGAAATGCCCAATGCGTTTTCGCCAAACGGCGACGGAATAAACGACGTATATAAGGCGAAAAGCGGCTACCAGAGTTTGGTTGAGTTTCATGCCTATATATTCAACCGTTGGGGACAGAAGCTCTATGAATGGACCGATCCGGCAGGAGGTTGGGATGGTAAATACAACGGCAAGGACGTGAAAGACGGAGTGTATTATGTATTGGTAAAGGCGAAGGGAGCCGACGGACGCAAATACAACATCAAAAAAGATGTCAACCTGCTGCGCGGATACACCGAGACCTCAGGCAGCAATACTGGTGAATAATTAAAGCATCCGCTTTCAGAAATTGTAACATAGCCGGTTGTCGGATTAATGTAACACATAAATTTCAGAAAACCGCTATTTTTATGTACTTTTGTAGTCGGAAATCAAGTGAAATGGAAATGAAACGAACGTTGAAATACATTGTGTTTCTAGTGCTGTTTTGCCTTGCAGCATCGGTAGGTGCACAGACTGCCAAATGGCAGGACCTGTACACGATAAAAAAGAAAGACACCATTTATGGCATTGCCAAGAAATACAATATAACTATCGATGAATTGGTGAAAGCCAATCCCGAAATGTCAAAGGAAGGGTTTACGTTGAAAAAAGGCGACCAACTGCTCATACCCTACCCTTCTGTAAAAACAAAGACAACGCCAGTGGCAAGTAACAATGCCAAACAGGTGAATTCGGGCAAGAGCATTTGCATAGGCGTAATGCTGCCTTTGCACAATGTTGACGGTGATGGCCAACGCATGACCGAATATTACCGTGGTGTGCTTATGGCTTGTGACTCATTGAAGGCCAAAGGTATAAGCACAACTACAATGGCTTGGAATTTGTCTGTTGACGCTGATGTAAACCAGATATTGAAAGATCCGAACGTGCAGAAATGTGATGTGATATTTGGGCCGTTGTATACAAAGCAGGTGACAACATTAGGCAATTTCTGCCGCAAACATAACATTCGGCTCGTCATTCCTTTTTCGATAGAAGGCGACGATGTTTCAAACAATGCCAATATTTTCCAAATATATCAGGCTCCGCAAATGTTCAATGAAAGTTCGGTTAAGGCTTTTCTCGACCGTTTCGGCAGTTGTCACCCGGTGTTTGTTGACTGCAATGACGTTACAAGCCAAAAGGGTGTGTTCACGTTCGCACTGCGCAAGAAGATGGAAGCAAGGGGCATAAAATACAATATCACCAACTTGAATTCTTCTGATGACATGTTTGCCAAGGCTTTTGTGAAAAATGAAACGAATGTCGTTGTGGTGAACACAGGCCGTTCTCCCGAACTGAACTCCACATTGGCAAAGCTCGATATACTCAAAAAGAACAACCCGAATATGGTAATTTCACTCTTCGGTTATACGGAGTGGCTGATGTATGACAAGGTGTATAAGGAATATTTCCATAAGTATGATGCCTATATTCCAACAGTAGCATACTATAACGCCATGTCTTCACGGACGAAGGCACTAGAGAAATCTTACAGGAGTTGGTTCAAGACGGACATGCGCGAGGCTCTTCCGCGTTTCGCAATTACGGGTTTCGACCATACAATGTATTTTATAACAGGATTGAATAAGTATGGGAAAAATTTCAACGGTACTTATACGCAAAAGATATATACACCGATGCAAACTCCGTTGAAATTCAAGCGAGTAGACAATGGAGGCCTGCAAAATTATAGCTTTATGCTCATACACTACACCCGTAACCACTCAACCGAATCGATAAACTACTGATGAATATTTACAGGAAATCAGCGTTGGCCATTGCTTTGGCCATTCCAATGATAACACAGGCACAAATCGGGCAACATCGCAACGAATTCTCGCTCGGTATAAACGGCGGATATGTAATGAGCAACATCGGCTTCACACCCAAAGTGACGCAGAATTATCATGGAGGAATGACCGGTGGACTTTCGTTGCGTTATGTCTGTGAAAAATATTTCAGCACCATTTGCTCGATATATGCAGAGGTGAACTATTCGAAAATAGGATGGAACGAAAGAATATACACCACCGATGATAAGCCGGTGGTAAACGCGACGACCAATCAGGCAGAAACTTATGTGCGTGACTTGAACTATATTCAGGTGCCTTTTTTTGCTCACTTGGCATGGGGAAAGGAAAAGAAAGGCATGCAGTTTTTCTTTCAGGCAGGACCGCAATTCGGTTTCTTGCTGAACGAAAGCACCAAGACCAATTTCGATTTGGCGCAAGCCAACCTGTCAGACCGCTCAAACACGACTGTCGCGCAAGACACAATGAAGGTGGAAAACAAGTTTGATTATGGCATTGCAGCGGGAATAGGAGTGGAATATACAGTGCCGCATGTAGGGCATTTCTTGCTTGAAGGCCGCTATTACTATGGTCTTGGAAACATTTTCGGAGATACGAAACGTGACTATTTCGCCAAGTCAAACATAAGTAATATCGTTGTAAAACTTACTTATATGTTCGACTTGACCCATACAAAGCGATGAGGTATGCAGTGGCAGTAGGGCTAATCCTTGGCTTGCAAGGCAGCTGGCAGTGCATCTAGCACAACTTTCCATTTGTCGTTTTCTTTGTGCAAATTGAATGAGAAAACGGCAGATGGGCATATTCTAGACTTGTTTTCGAGTGAATCGTTGTCGAGAAAATTGTGCACTTTGAGCTTTACGGTAGCATCGTCATCATTGTTCATGTTGACATCTACAATCTCGCAAGTCGCTGTGTCCGGGTAGTTGTTAACAATGTCAAGATCTGCTTGGCTGACGTTTGAAGCAGAGTATTCCAGCCATTTCCTTGATTCCTGCGTGCATAATGTGGCAGCGTTGCCATATCTCAGGTTGAAGAACTCGTTGGCAAAAGTTTTTGATGTTGTCTCAACCAATTCTGCTTCTTTTGTCTCGCATGCGGCAAGAACAAATGAAGACAGCATGGTGAGGCAAATTTTGTAAATTACAGAACTGTGATGTGACATATTTTCAAGCCTTTGTTTGTATTGCAAAAGTAATATAAAAACTTGTGTTATCATTTATTTTTTGATACTTTTGCATAAAAACAACAAGATGTTCAATTTCATATCACTTGCCAGCGGAAGTAGCGGCAATTGTTATTATCTATATACAGAACGCACTGGGGTGCTGCTTGACTTGGGTATTGGTCTGCGCAATTTGCGCAAATGTTTCAAGGAATATGGTCTGTCATTATCAAACGTACATTATATATTGGTGACTCATGATCATGCTGACCACATAAAATCAGTAGGATCGTTGAGTGAGAAAATGGACATACCGGTGTATGCAACACGACTTGTACACAGCGGCATTGACAAAAACTATTGTGTGAAACACAAGGTGGGATATGAGAACCGTAGGTTTGTAGAAACCAACACGCCTTTTCAGCTCGGTGACTTCTCGGTGACTGCTTTCAACGTGCCGCATGACAGTAGTGAAAACGTTGGCTACATGATTCGCCACAATGATACTGTATTTTGTCTGTTGACTGATGTAGGGCATCAGACAGAAGAAATGCAAACAGTGATACAGGAGGCCGACTATTTAGTTATCGAAGCCAATTATGATGAAAGAATGTTGGAAAACGGCCCTTATCCGGCCTATCTGAAGGCACGCATAAGAAGTGGAAACGGGCATCTCTGCAATGACGAGTGTGCCAAAATGATTGCCGAATGCAGGTCGGAAAAACTGAAACGTGTATGGTTGTGCCATTTAAGCGAGGAAAACAACACTCCGGCTTTAGCTCTGTCGGCAGTAGTCAACACGTTGAATGAAGGTTTGGAGTCTGGGAAACATATTCCTCATGTGGAGGTGTTGAAACGCCGGTCGCCAATGGGAATTTACGAGTTGGAATAGAAATCACGTCTTGTTGCGCTCCTTTTCTGTCAGGTCTATATAGTAGCCAAGTTTATAGAGATTGAAAACAAAGGTTGAAGGATTGGACGAAAGCAACCGTTTTCGCCAACGTTCCTTCTTTGCTTTGTAAATGAGATGAAACAGTTTCCTCACATGCCAGTTTGTAATTCTCTTTTCAACATTGATAAGCCGTGAGTAATTCTCCATTTCTTTCTTGAACATAAGCAATGTGTGCATGGCTTCTTCGGTCTTTTCCAAAAAGCGATGATTGCTTTCGTAGTTGACATACTCTATTCCATTGTCAATATGCAATATCTTTACATTGTTCTCGCAAAGGCATTTGCCGTACATTACATCCTCGTAGCCGTATGATTTGATGTTTTCGTTGAATGGCAATCTTAGCATTGTTTGTCGGCGTATCAAGAAATTTGCAGTGCGGAAATTGTCATAAGGGTGCTTATTTCTGTTTGCCGCACAATGATGAGGCTCGCATGCTTTCTCGTAATTGTATCGCAGATTTCCCGACAGATTCTCGGAATTGCTCCCTATTATTACACCGCCATACACCACGTCAAAGTCTTCGGCCGCGTCAATGTAGGCTGAAAGAAAATTGTCTTTAGGTATTTCAACTTCACAGTCAACAAACAGCAACCATTCGTATTGGGCACTTCGTGCAAGGAAATTGCGTGTGAATGCGCGTCCCTTGTTCACACTGTTCCTTATGTAGCGACAGTTGGGTATAGACGCAACTGTCCCGTTTTCCTTTACTATGTCAGCCTTGTCGGAACCGTCATCGGCAACAACGATTTCATATTTGAGGTTACCTGTGGCGTTTGCAACATCCGACAACCGCCTTACAAGTTCAATGCAGCGGTTGTTGTAGGTGGGTATCAATATGGACAGTTGTTCTATCATGTGCAACAAGGGGCTATTTTTGCATTTTCTCTTTTAGATACAATCCCGTGTAACTGTCATTGCAAGCAGCAATATCAGCCGGAGTGCCTGTGCAAACCACATTTCCACCGTTGTTTCCCCCGTCTTTTCCGAGGTCGATGATGTAGTCGGCGCATTTTATGACATCCATATTGTGCTCAATGACAATAACTGAATGTCCTTTCTCGATAAGTGTGTTGAATGCTTTCAACAGACACTGAATGTCGTGAAAATGCAGTCCGGTGGTTGGTTCATCAAATATGAACAATGTGGGTTCTTGGCGTTCTTGTCCGATGAAATAGGCCAGTTTCACACGCTGGTTTTCTCCACCTGACAACGTAGAAGAACTCTGTCCCAATTTTATATATCCCAGTCCCACTTGTTCAAGAGGCATCAACCGCTTCACGATGGCTTTTTCTCCATGTTCCGAAAAGAATGTTACAGCTTCTGAAACAGTCATTTCCAGTACATCATAGATATTTTTTTCGTGGAACCGTACGTCAAGGATGTCTTTCTTGAAACGTTTGCCATGGCAGGCATCACATTCAAGTATGATGTCAGACATGAATTGCATCTCAACCGTTATGGTTCCTGCACCCTTGCATTCTTCGCACCGTCCGCCTTCAGCATTGAAAGAGAAATGTTGCGCACTAAACCCTTCCTGTTTAGCCAGAGGTTGTTCTGAAAACAGACGGCGTATAGCGTCGTATGCTTTTACATAGGTGGCGGGATTTGAACGGGTGCTCTTTCCTATTGGGTTTTGGTCAACATATTCTACATGTGACAGCTGGTTCCAGTCACCTTCTATTGCAGTATATTCCCCGGGAGCATCGGCCACTTCGTTGAGATGCCGTTTCAGAGCCGGAAACAGGATGCCGGTAACGAGAGAAGATTTTCCAGAACCACTGACACCGGTCACAACTGTAAGTACATTAAGCGGGAACTGCACGTCAATGCCTTTAAGATTGTTCATCCGTGCCCCTCTTATCGTTATTGCCTTGTTCCATTGCCTGTATCCAAGAGGGCGTTTAATCTGCTCCTTTCCAGTGAGATATTTTACAGTATGGCTTCTACTGTTTTCGGCATCAACATTGTCAATGTCGTCAACCAAACCTGCATAAACCACCTCTCCACCATTTACTCCTGCATCGGGACCTATGTCAATGAGATAATCGGCAGCACGCATTATCTCTTCGTCATGCTCAACTACAACCACGGTGTTGCCTATGCTTTGAAGCTTACGCAATACTTCTATCAACCGGTGAGTGTCTTTGCTGTGCAATCCTATGCTGGGTTCGTCGAGAATATACAATGAACCGACAAGCGAACTACCCAACGATTTTGTCAGATTTATACGTTGGCTTTCACCACCGCTCAATGTCATTGCCGCACGGTTAAGGCATAGATAACCCAAGCCCACCTCGTCAAGGAAATTCAATCGGCTTGTGATTTCCTTCAACAGACGTTCGGCAACCTGCATCTCTTGCGGTGTAATGCTAAGGTTTTCAAACCATTTTATAAGGTTTGACACGGGCACTTCAATCAAGTCGGTGATGCTTTTGCCGGCAATTTTCACCCATGACGATTCTTTTTTCAGGCGTTTACCTTTACACGATGGGCATGTTGTTTTGCCACGGTAGCGGCTCATCAGCACACGATATTGTATTTTGTACTGATTGTCTTTCACCATTTGAAAGAAGGCATCTATGGATGTTCTGTTTTCAAAAGAGTGTTTCCTGTCAGACGGCAAACCGTGCCAAAGCATGTCTTTTTGCTTTGGGGTAAGTTTGTAGTATGGCTCAAATATCGGGAAATGGTCTTTTGCAGCCTTGCGACAAAATTCTGTTTTCCATACACTCAATTTGTCGCCATGCCAACACTGCACGCATCCGTCATATACACTCAATGATGTGTTGGGAATGACAAGCTTTTCGTCGATTCCTACCACCATACCGAAGCCCTCACATTCTGGACATGCTCCGGAAGGAGAATTGAACAAGAACATATTGTCGTTGGGCCTTTCGAAAGCGATGCCATCGGCTTCATATTCCGAAGAGAAATCATATTTTATTCCCGCAGGCAACAGAACAACCCTGCACTTTCCGTTTCCTTCGAAGAATGCCGTTTCCACAGAATCGGTAACTCGTGATATGGTTTCAGGGTCGTTACTTGCATTTATACGGTCGATAACCAAGTATATGTCGTTGGATTTCGTGCTTTCTAGGGCTTGGCAATCTTCCAAAATGTCGTCAATACGTCTTATCTCATTACCAAACCATACTCTGGAGTATCCTTGTTGCAATTCAACAGACAGTTGCTTTTGCAATGTGCGCCCCTCTGCAACATTTAGTGGTGACAGTATCACAAACTTGCTGCCTTCGGAGAATTGCATGATTTTGTCGACGACATCCTGAGATGTGTGCATCGCAACCTCTTCTCCGCTGATTGGTGAGAAGGTGTGGCCTATGCGTGTAAACAACATGCACAGATATTGGTATATTTCTGTCATTGTCCCCACGGTGCTTCGTGGGTTTCGCGATATTACCTTCTGTTCGATGGCAATGGCTGGTGGCAGACCGGCAATAAAGTCGCATTCCGGCTTATGCATACGTCCTAGATATTGACGGGCATAGGATGAGAGCGACTCCACATACCGGCGTTGGCCTTCTGCATATAAAGTGTCGAAGGCGAGCGACGATTTTCCGGAGCCAGAAACGCCGGTTATGACAACAAATTTATTGCGGGGGATTTTCAAACTGATGTTCTTCAGATTGTTAACTCTCGCCCCTTTTATTTCTATACACTTGTCCATAAACAATAAGGGAGGTTTCCCTCCCTTTAAATATGTATTGTTTTTCTTTTCCTTTACACGTGCCGCACATTGTCGGCAATGGCATTTAAGAGTTCATTGAAAGCAGGAATTCCTCGTTGTCGCGTGTTCGGCGCATCTTGTCGTGTATGGAATTCATTGCTTCCATTGGGTTCATGTCAGAGATGTAATTCCTCAATACCCACATACGATTTAGTGTTGTTTCGTCTTGCAGCAGATCGTCACGGCGCGTGCTCGATGCAACAAGGTTCACAGCCGGGAATATGCGCTTGTTAGACAGCGACCTGTCAAGCTGCAGTTCCATGTTGCCCGTGCCCTTGAACTCTTCGAAAATCACCTCGTCCATTTTCGAACCGGTGTCGATGAGAGCGGTGGCTATAATAGTGAGCGAGCCGCCACCTTCAATGTTTCGTGCCGCACCGAAGAAGCGTTTCGGCTTCTGTAGAGCATTGGCATCAACACCACCGGTCAACACCTTGCCCGATGCGGGCGATACAGTGTTGTAGGCTCGGGCCAAACGGGTTATTGAGTCAAGGAATATCACGACATCGTGTCCGCACTCCACCATACGCTTTGCCTTTTCCAATACAATGCCTGCAATCTTCACATGGCGTTCAGCTGGCTCGTCAAAGGTTGATGCTATCACCTCGGCATTTACTGTTCGGGCCATGTCGGTAACTTCCTCGGGGCGCTCGTCTATGAGCAACATCATCAGATAAGCTTCCGGATGATTGGCGGCAATAGCATTGGCAATATCTTTCATAAGTATTGTCTTACCTGTTTTTGGCTGTGCTACAATCAATGCACGCTGTCCTTTTCCGATGGGCGAGAACAAATCCACTATACGGGTGCTGAGATTTGTCGTTGCTTTGTCGCCGCACAAGTTGAATTTTTCGTCGGGAAACAACGGCGTAAGGTGCTCAAACGAGATTCGGTCACGCACATCGGCGGGCTCTCGGCCGTTTATCATGTCGATGTTGGTAAGCGGGAAATACTTTTCACCGTCGTGCGGTGGGCGCACATGACATTGCACCACATCTCCTGTCTTCAATCCGTAGCGTTTGATTTGAGGTGCAGACACATACACATCATCGGGTGATGACAGATAGTTGTAGTCGCTTGATCGGAGGAATCCATATCCGTCAGGCATTACCTCAAGCACTCCATTGGCCGTTATGATGTCTGAAAAGTCGTATTGCTCCTCGTCTTCAGTTTCCTGAAATTGGAACGGTTGCGCAGCGTTTTGTGCAGGCGATGTCGGATTGTCAAACATGTCGAACGTAGGAACTGCACCATGGTCTTCGATAGGCAGGTCGATTACCGGAATGAAATCGGTTCCGTCGTCAGGGTCGCCGCTCCACACATTTGTGCCATTTTGTATTATAGCTGCTTCCTGACTCTCGTTATGTGCGTTGATTTTTGCCTGAAGTCTTGCTATGAGGTCGTTGCTCTCATCGTCGGTATTGTTGTCGCCGGTTGTTGCGAAAGCCTCTTCCGGAATATCGTCAGTCACATTTTTATCGTCAGTCTGAATGTCATCGGTGTTAGCATTGGCTTCATCTTCCGGCATGGTGGTTGTGTCAGCCTCTGCAGCAGCGTTGCTTTCCGGCTCAGTTTCAGGATTGTTTTCCTTTGCTTCGGCCAAGGCGATAAGTTCAAGTTCCTTTTTCGACTTTCTGCCACGGCGTTTCGGGGCAGGTGCGGCGGCAACCTCGTCTTCTGACTTTTGTGTGTTGGCCGTGTCAGGTATATCAGTTTCTTCCTTGAAAAGAGATTGTTGTTGGGTGTCAGCGGCCGACTTGTTCTTTTTCAAATCAAAGTTCTCACCGTCTTTGCCGTTTACCGAATACACACGGTCGGTGTCTTTTTTCACTATTCTCGTGCGTTTGCGTTTTGTGCCGGTTGTTGTTTTGCTGCCTTCAATTTCGGCCTGTTTGTCAAGTATGTCGTAAGTGATATCTTCCTCACTTGCACCTGATGCGATGCTAATGCCAAGTTGCTTGGCAATATCTTCCAAGTCGGACACACTTTTCGATAATAATTCGTCTTTACTATACATATATTAAAAGTAAAATATGATGAGAAGAAATGTTTCGCGAGCGGAAACACCTTTGTTAAAGTTGATGCAAAGTTACAAAAAACAAATGATTTCCTCTTTTGCTTCACTGCCGTTTTTTTTGCAAGTTTTAAAAAATTAACACTATTCTACTGGCTCTGCAAAGTCAGATTGTAAGGCATAGACATTGGAGCCAGTCTTCAACACACGCTACTAGAATACTATCAACGCCATTAACGGTGATTTTTCCATATAAAAACACACTGTCTTCATTACCTTTTTTGTATCTTTGCCGTTGGATTGGGCTTTTAGCCTTCTCCAAGACATCGTTGGTAAACAAAAAGCATTCGCTATTATTTCGCGTTCAGCCA
>CAVKCP010000006.1:0-22023 GCA_963654815.1 Lachnospiraceae bacterium
CCGCAGGTTCCCTTCGGTCACCAGCGGTTATGCAGAGTTTGCCCCCTTCGGGGACATTTCTCAACCTTAATTTCCAAATCAGAAACATGAGTATATACAAAAAACTTCGTAAAGGTATAACGTCATATACGTTATACGGTTTTGCAAAAAAAAAACGGATACCAATACTTGGATTCAGACATTAAGATTGTATTGATTTAACAGCTTGTTTTATGAAAACTCGTAATACAAAAATACTGTCTTGTTGATATTTTGTTCTTTTTTTCTTTTGTTATCTTAAAATTTATTACTTTTGCAAGATATTGGGAGGACTAATCTTAAGGTAAGATAGGATAATATTAATTTTTAATAACATTTTATGCAAAACAAACTGACAAGTCTTTGTCTGCTTCTTCTTGCCGTTGGCGGAGGGCAGGCATCAGCGCAGCAGGTTGTTAATGGGTCGTCGCCACGCTATATTGAAGGTGTGGTGCGCGTGAAGCTTCAGCCCGAACTGGCGGCGAAAGTGGAAAATGCCACTCTGCCGACATCGGGCACGAACCGCGCTCCGGCGGCATATTTAACGACTGGCGTGGCGCAGCTCGACGGTGTGGCAAGCAAAGTGCACGCTGTAAGCATGCGGCGAGTGTTTCCCTATGCCGGAAAGGATGAGGCGAAACACCGCAAGTATGGGCTCGACCAATGGTATGACATCACCTACGACAACAATGCCATGACACCGGCACAGGCACGAAACCTCTATCGTTCGACGGCGGGCATCATGCACGCACAGCGCATACCCGTTTATACAATTTCTGACAGCCAGAAATACATCGAGGTTTCTCCTGCCACAATAGCCAAAGCACAGAAGGCTGCTTCTACAATGCCATTCAACGACCCGATGCTTTCGGCTCAGTGGCATTATCACAATGAAGGCCAATTGAGCGGCACAAAACCCGGAGCCGACATAAATGTCTTTCCTGCTTGGGAGAGTGGTGTGACCGGTTCAAAAGATGTCATAGTGGCCATCGTTGACGGAGGTTTTCAGGTAGACCATCCCGATTTGAAGGACAATGTATGGATTAATGAAGCCGAATTGAACGGAAAGCCTGGTGTTGACGACGACGGCGATGGATATGTTGACGATGTCTACGGCTACAATTTTGTAGTAGGTTCGGCCAATATCAGTGCCCATACCCACGGCACCCATGTTGCCGGAACTGTCGGAGCCACCAATGGCAACGGCATTGGCGTGTGCGGTGTTGCCGGTGGAGGCGACGGCACAGGCGGCGTGAAGATGATGGTGTGCCAGGTGTTCGACTCCCGCGCAAGTTCGTCGGCTGTGGCCGACTATGGCGCAGCACTTGTCTATGCTGCCGACCGTGGAGCGAGTATAGCACAATGTTCGTGGGGTATGTCAACTCCCGACGACGAGGATGAGGCAACAGCCGAAGGCGTGCGCTATTTCACCAAAGAAGGTGGTGGCGACAAAATGGACGGCGGTCTTTGTATCTTCGCTGCCGGAAACACCGCCGATGAGGGCAACTACTATCCTGGCTGCATGTCGGAAGTAGTGGCAGTTGGCGCAACGACAGCCACGGGCGAGCCTGCCTACTATGCATCGCGCGGCACTTGGGTTGACGTTTCGGCTCCCGGTGGGCTGAAAGACAACGGCGATGAATATGGCGTGTTGAGCACCTTGCCGGGTGACAGCTACGGTTATGAGGAAGGCACGTCTATGGCATGTCCGCATGTATCGGGAGTTGCAGCCCTCATATTGTCGAAATATGGCAACAAAAACTTCTCCAATGAGACATTGCGCACGATGCTCACCACATCGGTCAACGACATTTACGGTGAGGATTCTGAATATGCCGGTTTGTTCGGTTCGGGTTGCATTGATGCCTACAAGGCATTGCAAGGCAATGAGAGCAGTGTGCCGGGTGCCGTTTCTGACTTCACTCTCACACCGTCGCACGACAATGTGCTCGTGGAATGGACTATACCCGAAAGTGAAGAAAAGGCAATCGACCACCATGTGATTTATTACAGCACCGAGCAGTTTGCTGCCACCGACGACCTTACAAAGCTCAACAGGGCTACGGTTGACACAAAATACAAATACAGCGGTGACGCGATGAGCTACGAGCTGACTGGATTGAAGGCACAAACAACCTATTATTTTGCCATTGTAGCCTACAACCGTTGGGGCAAGGCTTCGGAGGTTTCGCCGGTGAAGTCGGCAACGACAAACGAAGGTCCGTTGGCACAGCTTGACAAGACCACGCTTGCCATGACGCTTGATGCCTCGAAATCGGATGTGGCCGAGGGCACATTCAATATTCTCAACAACGGCAAGGGCGTATTGAAATATGAACTTGTTGCCGCCACCACGCGTGCCACTTACTCGACAAGTGCCCGCAACAACAGTCCGACACCGGGCAATGTAGTGGCATTCAGCGGAAAAATGTCTCCGGCAAGTGCTTCTACCTCTACCAACAAACTCGTTACAAGCGATTATGAGGCAAGCGACTGGCCATCGACTTTGAGCTATTCAAATTATCTGCGCGCTTATCTTGGCGAGTCGGACGAGGAAAAGCCCAATGCCCTTGCCCAGTATTTCAAGGTTGACAAGGACAGTTTCCCGAATGGCTTCAACCTTACAGCCCTTAACATAAAGGGCAGCAACGGCGAAAATCCCGTAATCGAGATTTATGACGGAAGCCGTTCCATATCAACAGCAAGTTTGTTGCAGCGTGTCAGCTACGACTACTTTGCCTATGGTTATGACATTAATTTGAACGAACAGATTTATTTCGCTCCGGGCGAGAGTTTCTGGATCGTAGCCAAATTCCCGGCCGGACAGAAAAATCCGTTGGGTGCGGCAATGGCCAGCAAAGACGGCATATCAAACTATAGTTATTATAGCTCGGACAACGGCAAATCGTGGACTCTCCTCTCCGAAGTGCTCAAAGGTTCTACATTCGAGTCGGTAAGCGAGAAACTCACATGGAGTGTGGATGCCGTTTCGAAGAATCCCGACTGGAGCGCAGTGCTCAATCCCGACCCGAAATCAGGCGAGATACGTCCCGGCGAAAAGCAGCAGGTGACATTGAAGAACGACGGTCAGAAGATGATAAACGGCACCTACAAGTTCAACCTGCGCATGAAGACCAACGAGTCGGAGGCTAACTGCGACACCCTCGCAGTTACAATGTCGGTGAAGAACAACAAACCTGAAATAGTGAGCAAGCAACTCATTGATTTCGGACACCTGCTTGTAGGACAGACAAAGACACTCGACATAGAGCTTACCAACAAGGGTTACGGCAAGTTCGGAGGACGTTTCGGTGCCGGGTTCTACACCTATAACAAGACTCTCACATGCACCTCAGACCAGTTCGACCTCTCGCAAGGTGCATCTGCTGTTTCTGCACGGTCGAGCAGTGTGATGCATGTCACATACAGTCCTACCAAGGCTGGAAGCGTGAGCGGCACTGTTACACTTACCGATGCAAACAAGAATACTTATTCGTTCACGGTGAGTGGTATAGCTTCAGAACCGCCTTCGCTCAGCATGGATAGCAGTGAGTTTGACCTTGGCGACTTGAAGGTGGGCGGAGACGCCAAGACCGCGACATTCACAATAAAGAACGACGGCAAATACCCGCTTCAATATGTGTTCCCGAAATTCTCTGACAACAACGTTGAGGGCACAACTTCAAAGGCGCACAAGTTTGGCTACAGCTATGTATCGAATATTGATGACGACTCGGCTTTGGGGTATGAGCCAGAGCCTGAACTGGCCGATGAGGTTGACATAACCTCACAGTTTGGCGACAACTCATGGATTTCGGGTGCCATAAACCTTGGCTTCAAGTTCCCGTTCTATGGAACCAACTATGACAAGGTGTACATAACATCGCACGGTGGCATCTCGATGAACACAGTCAGCCACGGCACCATTGGCTGCTTCGTGCCTCAACCCACATGTATGAGTGGCTTGGGCTACATCTCGGCATACGGCAACTCCGGACTTCCCGGCAGTTTGCTCATGCGCAACGGCAGCAAGGTGAGCTACGGACACAAAGACGGCAACTTCGTGGTGAAGTTCCACGAATGCTATTCGCTTGGCACCGACGGCGATGTGCCGGTTAGTTTCCACATCGTGCTGAGCCCCGACGGCAACGCAACGATATATTACGACAACTACACACCGTCGATAATGCGCGACGAAGGTCAGCTTATGTATATAGGTGTGACCGACGTTGACGTGAACGATCCGTTTACTGTTACCGATGCCGATGCTGCACGTTCGGGCAACAACGACATCTACAACAACATAGGCACGGGCACTGCATTGCGTATTGTGGCTCCGGGACAGTCGATGATAACAGGCTTGTCGAGTGCTGATGGCTACATAGGCATTGGCGAGAGCAAGGAATTCACCGTTACGGCAAAGGCCGACGACACGATGAATGCCGGAAATCTCACCAACAATCTGGTGGTTCTCACCAACGACCCGAAGGCTGCAAGCCATAACATAGTGTTCAAGGCCAACATTACAGGCGACAACTTGAAGCCGGAGGCAATGGTAGACTCAACGGCAATCGATTTCGGTAAGGTGTTCCGTACATCGGTACAAAAACGTGTGGCTCATCTTGCAAACAACGGAAAAGACGTGCTGAAAGTTACTGCGGTGAACCTTGCTGATGGTAAGTTCACTGTTTCTGATGATGTGAAGGCTGGCTTCACAGTGCCTGCAGGACAAAGCAAAGACATCACAGTCGTGCTGCCTACCGAAAACAGTGGAGCTGTGGAAGACAAGCTTACCGTAAGCTATTCTGACGGCACTTCTACGGTGTTGCCGTTGAAGGGCGAGGTAATAGGTTGTCCGCAATACTCGGCCACGCCTTCAAGCGACAACATAGCCACGCCCTACGGCGAAAACGTGGAACGTAGCTACAGCTTTACCAACAATGGTGACGAACCTCTCACGGTGAGTGTCGCATCTGATTCGTGGTTCAAGTTCAAGAATCTTGAAGCCGACGATGTTACCTCAAGCGTAGACTACACATGGGAGTCTACTGCAAACGGTCAGGAAGTTGACTATGAATGGGAGGACATTCTTTCCGATTACGACGAACACATGGCTTACTCCTACTTTGCCGACATTACCGACTATAAAGAGGTGACATTGCCGTTCAGCTTCCCGTTCTATGGAAAGAAGTATGACAAGATGTACATCTATAATACTGGTTTCGTGTCGTTTGACAAACCGGAAGTGGATTACAAGCAGTTCCCCGAACCGCCGGCAACCATTCCGACAACCGAAACGTTCTATACCAATATTATATGTCCGTTCTGGGGCAACCACACCATGAACACTGCCGCGAGCGATGGCGTTTACTACAAAGCCTATACCGACCGTGTTGTAGTTAGCTTCAAGGACTATGGCAACACGATGATGCAGGGCATGAACTTCGAGGTTGTGCTCAACAATGACGGAACATTCAAGTTCCAGTATAAATTGGATGACGATGGCTTTATGAGCCAGCCCTTCGGACTGTGCGGCATAATGGATCATTCGGGCAAGCGCGGCATCCAGCCGTCAGACAACAACATCAGCAGCGGCAATGCTGTATTGTTCCGTCCTGGCATCTCTTATGTCATAGCTTCGGGAGCAAGTGTAGATATGCCGGTGGAGATTGATGCAAACCGTCTGGCCGACACCTATGAGGAGGCATTCACGATAACAACCAACGACCCGGCAAACAGCAGCGTTACGTTGCCCGTGAGCGTGGAAATAACTGGTGAAGCCGTGCCAGTATGGCCAGAGTCTATCACACTGACCCAGGTTTACGACCCGACATATACTCCCGGTGAGGTGGAGTTTGAGGTGGCAAACAATGGCAAACGTGCATTTGTCATCAACAACATCAGCGGGAACATGATTGAGCTCGACATGGACACATACACACAGGATGCCCAGTTGCAAGTGTGGATGTCTACCGATCAGAGCGGTGACGACGGCCCTGGTCCGCTTTCGCTTACCTCAAGCAACGCCAATATGGGTTGGGTGGCTTACTATCCTGGCAGCATGGATGCAATAACCGTAGGTCTTGAACCAGTGCGTTTCAAGCTCGTTTATTTCAACACCTATCAGGCAACCACCGCTTCATCAACCATAACGTTTGACGTAGACGGAATGGACTCGAAGGTTATACCGGTGAACATCAACATCACAGAGGCACCGGCAATGACGTTCGACCGTGACGAGATTGTGATAAACGATGCAAGCGACGCGTTTACTTCGACCGAAACGCTCAATATAGGCAATAACGGAAAATATCAGCTTCATTACGATTTGCGTTTGAGTCCGTCGGGAATAGACGAGGCCGTTGACGACACGTATGAAGGTGGCGACGATCCTATGCCTACATCTTTCGCACGTCTTGCGCCGCGCTTCTCAAGTCTGAAGACCGACTCGGTGATGACTTCATGCTCGACAACATTTGCCGCCAAGGTTATGCGTTCTGCAATGAAGCGCGTGAGCGACTCGCAGCAATATCAATATGACGTGCCTTACGGACTGGAATGTACAAATCTTCTCTACTATCCCGTGTTCAATCCCGCGACCTCTGCGCTTGCAGCCACGATAGGTACAGGTGAAGACGAACTTGACCAGAATTTCTATGCAGCAACACGTTATGTGGCTCCCGACGAAGGCTTTAACCTCACCCACCTCTATTTCGTGGGTACCGTAGGCGACCTCGAGAATGTTGACATTGAGGCAACCGTGGTGCTTGGAAGCAAGGTGAATGACCGTAAGCGTGTAATCGGACACGGAAAGATACATGTGGACAAGGAAGAACCCAGTTCAAACGGCAATTATTATGGTGAACCCCGTGTGTTGGAGTTTGACAAACCCGTATATATCAATCCGACCGACACCTTCTATGTAGTGCTGAAATATCCGGCAGGTTACAAACAGTCGGCACTAATAGCTCAAAAAGATGGCGACACGTCGGCCAATCGTTATATGGCTTACTTGAAGAGCTTCGGCGGATGGATTGACATAGAGGCGACTTATGATGAGGCTTACAGCTACGGCGCGTTTGGCTATTTCATGACATGTATAGAGAAAGAAAAGGGTGAGCCCTGGATTAAGTTGCTCAATACAACTACTGAGGGCGACGTGGCTGTGGGTGAAACACTGCCTGTGAAATTTGCGATAAATGCCGGAAGCACTTATTATGCGAAGAACAACAAGGCAACGCTTGTCATACACAGCAACGATCCTGCACAGAAAACAGTGAACTATCATATTTGGCTCAACAAGAATGCTGCTCCCGATATTACCACATCGGGTAGCGTGGTTCTTGCCTCGCAGGGCAAGCAGACGACAGTTCCGTTGTCGGTGAGCGATGCTGACGGCGATGCGTTTACTGTGAAGTTCACCGACAAGAACGGTTGGTTGACGATAGGCGAATGCACTAATTCTAACGGAACAACCGATGGAATAAGCATTGCCGATGGTGTGATTAGCGTGGAGGCCAATACAGTGTTGAACGCCAACGTCACTTTGTCGCCCGAATACGGAGAGGACAATGTGGGAGCAAAATCGTTTACAGTGGTGGCAACCGATGCAAACGGAAATGTGGCGGAAACCGACGTTGACTATAGCGTGGAATTCACCAACCGTGCTCCGGTATTCACGGGTGAAGAACAAATGTCGGTGGTGCGCGGTGAGACAACACCTGTTACCTACTATTCAAACCTGTTCTCCGATCCTGACAACGACGAGATGACGTTTGCTACAAGCATTGCCAACAGCGCTTATGCCGAAATATATGAGTCCAGCAACGGATTCGTGGTTTGTGGAAAACGTGTCGGCAAGACCAAGATTACTGTTGTGGCAACCGATGCCAACGGCGGTTCGACAAGTGCTGTCATTGACTTGAACGTGACTGCCACGAATGGAATTGACGGCATTGAGGGCAACGCAAATGATGCTCTGCTTGACACCGATTACAGTGAAGGCAAACTCAATGTGAAGATAGGTTGTGATGCCGACCTTGCCGAGTTGCGCGTATATACGTCAGCTGGCCAGCTTGTGGCGCAGACATTATATCGCAATGTGCATTCTGGCGATAGCTTGGCAATGCCGTTGGACAATGTTGCACCGGGCGTTTACCAGCTTTCGGCTACAATCGACGGCAAGAACATGGTTGTCAAGTTCGTAGTAAAATGACATGAAATGATGATAACCCGTCGGTAGACATGCCGACAATATAGAAAGAGGCGGAACTCTGCTGCTTTGCAGCATGGAGCTCCGCCTCTTTTTTTGACATAGTGGCAGATGCTTCCACGGGGAAGTCATTTCCCGAATGAAAATTTTGCGTTATATATAAATCTAACTATCTTTGTAGAGTTTATGTAAAAATGTCTGTCACAACATAATAATAGAATCAAGATGAAACGAATTTTGCTTATGCCGGTTGTCGTTGTAGCGTTGGCAATGTCATTGACAGGGTGCAAGGAAAACTATTCAAACGGCGAAAAGGTTGGTAACCTTATTGAATTTACCAGTAAAGGTGTGATTTGGAATTCCTGGGAAGGGCGGCTGAACATGACCCAGACTGGGATGAACACAAGTGGAGAACCATTCTCTTTCAGTTTCGATAATGACCGGAATGACCAAGACTCGCTCGTTAACCTGATGAAACAGGCACAAGTGGAAGGGTGGAAGCTGAAAGTGCGCTACCATGAAGTGTGGGGATTTAAGAATTTGTTCTGCAACCGTGGCGAAACGGATTATTTCGTGGATGAGGTTACTGTGCTCGACCGCAATTTTGCTAATCCGCTTCGTAGCGTACAGTCATCGCAAGGCGGACGCGTCGTTGATACGGTTTATGTCGTTATAGACAAAGCCGAGATGCAGCGGCACGCCAAGAAATAAGAATGGCTATGCGCAACATGTAGTAGGGTGGGGATTAAGGTTTCCTTGTCTTGAGTTGATGCAATACACTGATAAGAATGTCGGGTTTGCAGTCTTTCAAAATAACAAAGTTGTTGTTGTCTAAAAGATAAATGGCAGGCAATACCGGTAAGTGGAACAATTCCTTTTCGGCTATCTCCCCATTAACACTGCACATGTCTTTCCAGTTGGAAGGAAATGCCTGCCGATGGGCGAGCCAACGATTGGTGTCGATGTCAGGATAGATGGAAACAACGGCAATGTCGCTGTCATTGGTCAAAATGTCTTGGCCTGCCAATTGCTTTGCAATGTCATGGCAAACGTGGCAGTCGGGATCATAAAAAAACAATACTGTATATTTGGCTGATGTGGAACTTAACATGGTGGTTTCGCCTTGTCTCCCCATGCACGTCACATTGCCGATAAGAGTGCCTGGCATGTTTTTCAATACACTTTTTGCCATAGCCGTATTGCCGTAGCGTGATGCAATGTGAGCATATTGAATGGATGCGAGGGTTTCACGAAACAACTCATAAGACACAATGTCGTATAGTTTTGACTTTGTGTTGCCCATCGTCCGTTCGGCAATGTCGGTAAATGTCTTTGCGAAGCGTTGCAGTTTACGCTCGTCTTTGTTGTCGAAAATGGCGTTGACTAAGTAGTTAATTTGTTTTGCTACATCTGCAGGATGCATTTTTTTAGTTAGTTTGGCAAACTTTCTGAATTCCT
The DNA here is from genome assembly GCA_963654815.1 of Lachnospiraceae bacterium. Classification (GTDB taxonomy): domain Bacteria; phylum Bacteroidota; class Bacteroidia; order Bacteroidales; family Bacteroidaceae; genus Prevotella. The sequence continues at coordinate 9,689 of CAVKCP010000006.1, forward strand.
TTTCGGCCTTTACGCATGATTGTTTAGTGGTGTCAGCGAAATTGAAACCGTTCCAAAAATAATGAGTTTCGTTGCTTGCCGAGGCAACATATCTTGCTTCTATGTCTTTGTTGACTTCTGATGATGCGCTGACAGGTATTGTGGCAATACTTGCAAACAATGACAGCAAAACTGCAATATGTGCTGTCTTTTTACCGATTGTGGGAAATATGATTGTTGTTTTCATCGTCATGTAATGTCAGCTTTTATATAATTAAAGTGTAGTGATGATGAAAAAGTGCCATGACAAAATCTCTGTGATTTCGCATGGCACTTCTGTTGATTATTTTATAAATGTTTGATGCGTCTGGATGCTCGTTCCTGCATGGTGTCATTGCATATCGTAGACCACCTGCATGAGTTGTTTTCCGAGTGCATCGGCTTCTTCCATAGTATGGGCTTCGCTGTAAACGCGGATGATGGGTTCTGTATTCGACTTGCGAAGATGTACCCATTTGTCGGCGAAATCAATCTTTACTCCGTCAATATCAGTGATTTTTTCATCTTTGAACATCTCCTTTACTTTTGTCAGAATGGCATCGATGTCGGTTGAAGGGGTAAGATCGATGCGGTTCTTGGCTATGAAATAGTTTGGATATGATGCTCTCAGCGTACTTGCTTTGCATTTCTTGTGTGCCAACATCGACAGGAATAGGGCAATTCCCACGAGTGCGTCGCGACCGTAATGGCTTTCGGGATAAATTACTCCACCGTTGCCTTCACCGCCGATAACAGCGTTCATGTCTTTCATTTTGGTGGTTACGTTTACTTCGCCGACAGCCGAAGCAGTGTATTTTCCTCCGTGACGCTCGGTAATGTCACGCAATGCGCGTGTTGAACTGAGATTTGAAACGGTATTGCCCGGAGTGTGCGACAAAACATAGTCGGCCACGCTAACCAATGTGTATTCCTCGCCAAACATCTTTCCATTCTCGCAAATGAATGCAAGACGGTCAACGTCGGGATCGACAACAATTCCCAAGTCGTAGTTTCCGTTTGCCAACTGCTCCATGATTCCGCCGAGGTTTTTCTCAAGTGGTTCGGGGTTGTGGGCGAAATCGCCGTTTGCTTCGCTGTTGAGACAAGTGTAGTCTACGCCCAATTCGTCAAGCAATTTCGGGAGGATGATGCCTCCAACGCTGTTGATAGTGTCAAGACACACCTTGAAATGTGCATTACGTATAGCATCGGTATCAACAAGTTTCAGTGCAAGCACGGCATCGATGTGGCGTTTGTCGAATGTGTCGTCTTTCGCGTAATGTCCTAATTGATCGACATCTGCATATTCAAAGTCTTCTCGCTCGGCAATTGACAGGACCTCGTTGCCGTCGGCCTTGGTGAGGAATTCGCCTTCGCTGTTGAGTAGTTTTAAGGCGTTCCATTGGCGCGGGTTGTGGCTTGCCGTTATGATGATGCCTCCCCATGCTCCCGACATCTGCACTGCCAGTTCGGTTGTAGGAGTTGTTGCCAAACCTATGTCAATGACATCAAGGCCAGTTCCCATTATCGTTCCGCACACAATATTGCGTACCATGTCACCTGATATGCGGGCATCGCGCCCCACTACGATTTTGCCTTTACCGCTGCACTTTGTGTTGCGCTTGATGAATGTGGCGTATGCCGTGGTGAATTTTACTATGTCGAGTGGGTTGAGTGTATCGCCCGGATGACCGCCAATGGTTCCTCTGATGCCAGAAATGGATTTAATGAGTGTCATATAGAATTTGTTTTGTTAGGAGTGTCGTTTGAGAATTTAATCGTGTTTGCCTGCTTTCGACATAGCGAAGCGTTGTGTCAACGTCCGCGTTCATAGGTGAGTTCGTACAAACAGGGGTAGACATTGCTTGATGCGTCGCTCTGTCCTTCTGAATGTGGAACTATTATCTTCACTTTTGCCACTTGGTCGCCGTCTTTCTCAGGCCGTCCTAAGTTTACATATGAAAGCGGAGTCAGCCATCCTGAAGGCACGGCTGCCTGTCCGTAGCGGGTGTACATAAGGCTAGAACCGCTTATGAACGAACCGTTGATTGTGCCCGAGTTGTTGTTCACATTCAGCTTGTCGACAAGCCATTTATATTGGTATATGTTTGTGAGCTGCAATGTGCTGTCCGATTCCAAAAGGTTATATTCGTTGAAACGGCACAATGCTGTTGCTGTTTCGCCTATCTTGAGTTTCTCTCCGCAACCTTTCCGTATGATTTGCATATATACTCCGGAACTCTCAAAAAGCACATATTCGTTTTTTGAAACATCGGTCATGGAGTCTTGTGAAAAGAATTTCTCTTCGGAAATTACATTTATATTTTGGTTCTTTATGTACCTGCTTATAGCCGAGCGTTCTTTTTTCTTCTTGTCAGCATAAGTCTCGGTGTCACTGCACGATGTTATAAGCAACAGACCTGCGAGTGCAGCGAGTGCGAATTTTAATATTTTCATATATACAATTGTGGTTGTAAAACTTCGCAAAGTTACTCATTTTCGTTGAAAACGGTTTGGCGAATGTTAATATTTTAATTTTTATATGTATTTATTTACTGTTTGTCGGGATTCCAGTTTACCGTGCATTTTGTTTAAGAAGGTCTTCATAATGCACGAAAGCACGCCTTACAATGGCCTCAGCTTCGTTGAGCGAACATTCAAGTCGGCCTCCACTTGCATTGAGATGTCCTCCGCCATTGAAGAATTCTTCGGCGACTTTATTGCATGGGAAATTATCGACAGAGCGCAGACTTACCCATACTAAATTGTCGCGGCGGTCGTCTTCGCGCAGAGATACCGACAAACGCATGCCTTTTATCCGCAGCGGTTCGTTCACAAGTCCTTCGGCATCGCCCTTGATGAAATGGAAATCGTGCATGTCGCGCCGCGAAAGAGTGAAATAGGATGCGTGTATATCGTTGAAGACATTGAGCTTTTGACACATAATATAGCCCCGCAACCGTATTGCCCACGGACTGTAATTGTTGAAGACATTGCGGTATATTTTGTCTTTGTCAATGCCTTTGGTGAGCAATTGGCTGATGATGAAGAATATTTCGGGAGAGTTTGAATTGTAGGTGAAGCCGCCGGTGTCGGTCATCATTCCGCAGTATATGCAGACGGCGCACTTGCGGCTCATGGTGTTGAAACCTCCGAGCTGGTTTATAATTCTGAAAACAAGCTCACAGGTGCTGCTCATGTCAGGGTGGGAAATGGTAAGGACGGTGTCCATTTTGGGAGCAAGGTGATGGTCGATCATTACCTTTTTGGCCGTAGAACTGTCGAGCACATCCTTCATCTCGTCGGTGCGGTCGCTGCTGTTGAAATCGAGGCAGAATACAAGGTCGGCATCGTTGAACAACTGGCTTGCCTTTTCAGGATGCTTGTCATATCTTATAATCTTTTCTGTTCCGGGCAGCCATTGCAGAAAATCTGGATAGGCATCGGGCGTTATTATTGTCGGTGTTTTGCCCAAAGAGCACAGATAGTCTGCCCATGCAAGCGATGCTCCGAGCGCATCACCGTCGGGCGACTTGTGGCAACATATTATGATGTCCTGCGAGTTGACCGACAACTCCCGCAATTTTGAGAGACTGTCAGTTGTGAGTATGTCTATATTCATAATAGTGTGCAAAGTTAATAATTTTTGCCGATGCCCCGTTTTCGTGTTGTCCATTTTACTTTGATTTAACATTTTTGCCGCTATTGTAGAAGAAATGCAACTTTGTTGATTGTTTGCGCGTCACATTAAAGAAGACAAACCAATTAGATAAAGCAATGAAAAGAAAACATTTTTCCTTAGTATTTTTACTGTCTGTCGTTTTTTGCATGTTCTCTTGCCTTGGCAACAAAACAAAATTCGGCACATTTGCAGACGATAAAGAAGTAACAGTAAAAGAAAATGTAAGACCTTTCACGTCACTTGTTGTTGACTGCCCGTATGATGTGCATTTCTGCCAGAGTGACAGTTGCTTCGTGAAATTGGTGGGAGGACAGAAGCAAATAAAAAATGTGAACTTGCAAAATCGCGGGGGACAACTTTACATATCGCGCAAACAAAGCCTGCTTTCAACGGGTGGCAACAACGGAGTTGACATATACATATATTCTCCAAACCTATTGTCTGTGACAATGTGCGGTTGTGGCGATTTTTCCTGCGAACAAGGTCTTGACACCGACACCTTGCGTGTGTATATGAACGGAACCGGTGACGTGGAATTGGGAAATATAATATGTGACAATTTCTCCCTTGTAATGCGTGGAACTGGTGACGTTGATGTGAAAGAGTTGCAAACCGTATCGTCGCAAATCGAGTTGTATGGTACTGGCGACATTGATATGCATGAACGTGGCGTGGCTTACACTTCTTTGAAATTGCTGGGATGCGGCGATGTAGATATCAGCTTCGATAATTGTGGAACGGCTGACTGTCGCCTCACTGGGACAGGTGACATAACGTTGAAAGGCGACTTGAAGAAACTCATAAAAATAAAGCGAGGGTCAGGAGATGTCGATGTGAGAAAGTTGAAAGTGGGCAGTGAGTAAAATAATGGGCTGATTGTAATGTGACGGAAAATGCTTTTTGTCACAATGCAATCGCATTTCTATTCTCATATTTCTTCAAAACTTGGGAAAAAGACTGAGTTTTCATTTCTCTTTCGCCTTAAACTGCCATTATATCGAAATATTCTTGTAACTTTGCATCGTTTATATGATTAAAGTTGCGCATTTCATGTGTTGTGCGCTAAAAAACAAAGTAAAGAGAACGAATGAAATTTGCAGTGATTGCAGCCGGTGAAGGCAGCCGGTTGGCGCAGGAGGGCGTTGAACAACCTAAGCCATTGGTTCCTGTGTGCGGTGAGCCCATGATAGAGCGTCTGATGCGTATCTTTGTTGATTGTGGAGCTACAGAAATTGTAGTTATTGTCAACGAATGGAGCACGGCGGTGCGTGAGCATCTTGAAACGCTGAGTTTGCCTGTTCCATTACGTTTGGTGGTTAAAACAACCCCAAGTTCTATGCACAGTTTGCATGCGTTATCGCCTTATTTGCGTGGTGAGAAATTTTGTCTTACCACAGTCGATACGATTTTCCGTGAAGAAGAATTCAAGAAATATATACGGCATTTTATGGCTGCAGCCGACATCGACGGATGTATGGCTGTGACACCGTTTGTTGACGATGAAAAACCGTTGTGGGTTGGTGTAGATGAATGTGCCGCTACCGATGACACAAGTCTTATCGACAGACAAGGTATGCATCGTCTTCCGAGTATAACGGGATTCCATGATTGTCAGGAAAGTGGCGACAGACTTATCTCTGGCGGCATATATTGCCTTTCCGACAAAGCTCTTGATGTGCTTGACCATTGTATAGAACAAGGCATGAGCCGTATGCGCAATTTCCAACGTCAACTTGTTGCCGAGGGCTTGAAACTTGAAGCCTATCCGATTGACAAAATCCTTGATGTTGATCATAAGGCAGACATTGCAAAAGCTGAAGAGTTTTTGCGTCCGCTTCAAGGCAAAAAACTGGTGGGCGTGTGCCGTGGAAATGAATATTCACCGAATTGTATAGACAACGACGCGGCCATAATGAATGCAGTTAGGGTCAATCTTGAAACGTTGGGAGCCGAGGTCGAGATGTGCAACGAGAAGGAATTCTGCCAGAAAGCCGGTGTTGTTGAAGCTGCTTTACAACGCGCTGCCGACAATGGAACTATAAAAGACACTGCCGGAGTGGTAGACGCTGGAGTGGATGCCTTTTTCAGTATGGCCCGCAGCCAATATGCGCTTGATGCGCTCGACAGAATAGAAGACAATGGCAAGGTGGTTGTTAATAGCAGTCGGGGAGTGAGACGTTGTGTGCGTCGCACTATGACCGAGATGCTCATAGAGGGTGGTGTGGCTTGTCCCGATAGCAAAATTATAGAGATGGGAGGAAAAATGCCCGACGATATTGACTATCCTTGTTGGCTGAAACGTGGTGATGGTTGCGCTCAACAAAAAGAAGACACATGCTATGTGCAGTCGGCCGCAGAGGCAGAAAACCTGCTTGACGGTTTTTGGCAACGTGGTGTCACCTCGGTTGTGGTCAACAAACATCTGTGTGGCGACCTTATAAAGTTTTATGGCGTTGAGGGAACTGATTTCTTCTATTGGTTCTATCCTTCTAAATGCGGACATCGTTCAAAGTTTGGTCTTGAAGTTATCAACGGTGATGCGCGCGGAATAGCATTCGATACTGAACTTCTTAAACGTGAGGCCGATAAGGCTGCACTTATGCTTGGTGTTCCTGTGTATGGCGGCGACTGTATAGTAGGTGATGATGGCGTTTTGAAAATAATCGACTTTAACGATTGGCCAAGTTTCGCACCATGCCGCGATGAAGCAGCATTTCATATAGCAATGGCAATTCTGAAAAAGATATAATATTAGAAATGGAAAATACAGAATTTAAATCGACCCTCAAGTCAACAGACACAGAGGAGCATATCGATCTTTATTTTTACCGCCCAATAGGCTATCAGTGGGCACGGTTTTTCCGTATGCTTGGCGTTAGTCCAAACACAGTCACAGTGCTTTCCATATTTCTTGGAATGGGAGCAGGAGTTTGTTTTGGCTTCAATGACTTGAAAATAAACCTTATTGGTTTTCTTCTTCTTGTTTGGGCAAACATGTATGACAGCTGCGATGGACAGCTTGCGCGACTGACAGGCCAACAAACGGCGCTTGGACGTATTCTCGACGGAGCATCAAGCGATTTTTGGTTTGCTGCAATTTACGGATGTATTGCCATTCGTCTCACTCCCCAATGGGGCTTGTGGATATGGCTTCTTTGTGCATTAAGCGGTTTGGTGTGCCATGTGCGGCAGTGTCGCCTTTCTGATTATTACCGCCAGATACACCTGTTCTTCCTCAAAGGCAAAGAAGGAAGCGAGATGGATGATGCTTCGACACAGGTTGAACTGTACAAGCAGATGAAATGGAAAACTCAGCCTGTGCAGAAGTTCTTCCAGTTCTTCTACAAGAACTACACCACTGAACAAGAAAAATCAACGCCCCGTTTTCAGGCATTGAAGGCCGAAATACGCCGCCGTTTCCCCGAGCAATTGCCCGAGAGCCTGCGGAGAGATTTCCGCAAAGGCAGTCTGCCGCTTATGAAATACACCAACTTCCTTACGTTCAACTGGCGCAGCATAACCCTGCTCGTAAGCCTGCTCATTGGCGAACCGTGGGTGTATCCTGCTGTAGAGGTCGTTGTGTTCAGTGCGGTGTGTTTCTATATGCACTATCGTCACGAACACATGTGCGACGAAATACTGTCGAAGATTGAAAGCTATAAATAAATTTAGTTGACCGATGAACAATAAGTTTCGCAATCTGTTTATGGCTTTTGGTATAATAGTCATAATCATTATGCTTTGCACAATGAATATGGATTATACCGACATTTGGCATTATGTGCAGAAATTAGGCATGTATTTTCCGCTGATTCTCGGCTTGTGGCTCGTTGTGTATCTCGTGAATACGCTTTCGTGGTATCTTATTATCAATGATGAGGGCAAGTGCGAAGGATTGTCGTTTTGGCGAGTGTACAAGCTCACGGTAAGCGGTTTCGCACTCAACTACACCACACCTTGTGGATTGATGGGAGGCGAGCCGTACCGTATTATGGAATTGAAGCCTTACACGGGAGTGAGCAAGGCCACGTCGTCGGTCATACTTTATGTGATGATGCACATATTCTCGCATTTCTGGTTTTGGTTCCTTTCAATATTCCTTTTCATCGCATTCAACAAAGTCGGCGTGTCAATGGGCGTGCTGCTTGGCATGATTGGGGCATTTTGCTTGCTTGGAATTTACTTTTTCTCGCGTGGCTACAAAACAGGAATGGCGCAGAAGGGAATAAGAATACTGACTCATATCCCGTATGTTAAGCGTTGGGCACGGCGTTTTGCAGAGTCGAAGAGCGAAACGCTTGAGCAGATTGACTCGCAGATTGCATTGCTACACCGCCAGCACAAGCGTACATTTTACTCGTCGTTGCTTCTTGAACTTGGTGCCAGGGTGTTGCAGAGCGTTGAAATATATCTCATATTGAAAGCTTTTGCAGCCGATGTGAGCATTGTTGATGCAATACTTATACTCGCATTCTCATCGCTTTTCAGCAATCTTATATTCTTCACCCCCATGCAGCTCGGTACGCGTGAGGGAGGATTGGCACTTGCTGTCGACGGTTTGCATCTCACAGGCGCACTCGGGGTTTACACTGGTCTTATAACCCGTTTGCGTGAACTTGTATGGATTGCGATAGGCATCTTTCTTATTAAAATAGGAAACAAAAAAGTAAAATGAATACAAACAGAATAAGTGGTATAATCTTTGATTATGGAGGCACACTCGACACGCGTGGCGACCATTGGTCGGAAGTAATTTACGATGGCTACTGCCAGTGTGGTGTAGTTATAGATAAGAATGCCTATCGTGATGCCTACGTCTATGGCGAGCGCGCTCTTGCCGTAAATCCCATAGTTACTCCCGATTTCCATTTCATCGATATACTGTATGCCAAACTGCGTCTGCAACTTCAATTTCTTGCCGGTCGTGAACTGCTTGCTACTGGAAAGGATGATGCCGAAAAGCAAGCTGCACTCGGCAGACAACTTGAATTCGACGACAATGAAATAGAAACCATTGCCAGTCGGGTTGCTGATTGCATAAACAAAACCACAACTGAATTGCTTGCCGAAAACCGCCAGGTGCTTGAACAATTGCGTCAAAAGGGCCTGCCAATGGTTCTCGTTTCAAATTTCTATGGCAATATACATACAGTGTTGCGTGACAGTGGCATAGAAGGTTATTTCAAAGACATTGTAGAGTCGGCAGTTGTCGGGGTGAGAAAGCCCAATCCCGCTATTTTCGCGCTTGGCGTTTGCGCTCTTGACATGCCTGCATCACAAGTGTTGGTGGTGGGCGACACATATTCTAAGGACATTGTTCCGGCATGCAAACTCGGATGCCACACCATTTGGATAAAAGGCCGACAATGGGAAGAAAAACATTCTGACGAGAGCATCTGTGATGCCGTGATAACTCGATTGGATGAGATGCTGGCCTATGTATAGGCGTGCTCTAAAAATTACACGCATTGTTAATATTCTTCTTTAGGCGAATTGCTCTTTGTGCCTTTTTGATTTTATCCGGCATCTTTTTCTTTTTCTTTCAGTCGTATAGCCCGCTATACTCCTTCAAGAAAGAAGAAAAATCTACTCGGCTAAAATGCAAAAATCCAACAAATATAATTTTTAGAACCCGCCTATAGTGCAGAAGAAACAAAAAAATAATAGAAAAATATTTAAAAGCAAAAAGTTTTCTTGTCTTGTTTGATATTTAATGCTTAATTTTGCAAACCTAAAACAAGACATCTCTGGTGTTGGACGCTTATAATAAATGGAGCATGCAAGATTAATATTGGTCCACGGCGGCGAGAGAGACATTTTGCGTTAGGGCATTGTGCAAGTCGGGAAACGGGATGTGTACGGGAAATGTATAAAGGATAAATCAAGTAGATAAAAGGTGAGAAGGCTTTTTTGTTTGGCTTTTATGCTATTGGTCTTGACAGCAGTCAAGGCACAGATTACAGGTGAGATATATGATGACGAGGGCTATCCAATACCTTATGCCAGTGCCATATACCGTGGACATCATGTGGCAGAGGCCAGTGATTTGGACGGTAAATTCTCGATAGAACGCCATGAAGGTTGGGAACTCACATTCAGTTCGGTGGGTTTTCAGCCACAAACAATTAAGGTGGGGCCTAACACACCTGCTCACATGAAGATTGTGCTTAAAGAAGATGCCCGCAGCATAAAGGAAGTTGTGATAAAGACAAAGCGCGAACGCTATTCGCGCAAGAACAATCCTGCGGTTGAACTTATGAAGCGGGTGATAGCTGCCAAGCAACGCACACATCTTGAAAACCATGAATATTATCAGTTTAACAAGTATCAGAAAATCACTCTTTCGCTCAACGATATAAAGCAAGAGGACTTGGAGAGCAAGCGGTTCAAGAACAAGCCGTGGCTCATCGACCAGTTGGAAACTAGCCCTTATAACAACAAACTCACCCTTCCCGTATCGGTTGACGAGACTGTCACACAGCATGTGTTCAGAAAAAATCCGCGTGACGAGAAAGACATAATCAAAGGCCAGCGTTCTGAAGGCATAAACAATGTGCTTCAAACTGGCGACATACTCAACACGATGTTGAAGGAAGTGTTTACCGATGTGGATATATACGACGACCATGTGCGTCTGCTTCAATATTGGTTTACAAGCCCCATTGGCGAGACTGCAATATCGTTCTATCGTTACTATATAGAAGATACGGTGTATGTTGACCGCGATTTGTGCTATCATCTGCAATTCATTCCCAACAACCAGCAGGACTTTGGCTTCCGTGGCGACCTTTATGTGCTTGCCGATTCCACGCTGCATGTAAAGCGATGCTCACTCACATTGCCCAAACGTTCGGATGTGAATTTCGTGGAGGACATGAAGATTGAGCAGGAATACACAAAGCTCCCTAATGGTGAATGGGCTTTGACAACCGACGATATGGCTGCCGAACTGAAAATGAACAAGCTCATGGGAAGGTTGCTGGTGGTGCGTAAGACGCGGTTGAGTGATTACGCATTCGACGATTTGCCCAAGAAACTGTTTAAGGGAAAGGCAAAAACGCGCCATGAAGCCGATGCCATGGTGCGCGACGACTCGTTCTGGAACCAATACCGTTCTGTTGATCTCACCAAAGGTGAGTCGTCGATGAATGCATTCATACACCGCATGGAACAGTCGAAGAATTTCAAATGGATACTGTTCTTCCTGCGTGCATTTGCCGAGAACTATGTTGAGACAGGTAGTTCAAAGACAAAGAGCAAGTTTGATTTCGGTCCTGTCAACACTATAATATCCAACAATTTCGTAGATGGTTATCGTCTGCGTGTCAGCGGACGCACATCTGCCAACCTCAACAAGCACTTGTTTTGGACCGGTTATTATGCTTATGGCACAAAATCGCATAAAAACTATTACGGCACCGAAATTACCTATAGCTTGAACAAGAAGAAAAATGCGCCGTTTGAGTTCCCGCAGCGCAATATCATATTTGAAACAGGCTATGATGTAATGTCGCCTTCCGACAAGTTCCTCATCCACAACAAGGACAACATGTTCATGTCGTTCCGTACGCAAAAGGTTGAGCAGATGTATTTCTACAATCGTCAGAAGCTGAGTTTCGTGTATGAAACCGATTGGGGATTCAGTATGAATGCATCGGTAAAGGCCGAAAGCAATCAGCCTACTGGCGACCTCGTGTTCAAGAAGATGCCGGGTCTTGTCGCTGCCGATGCTACTGAAGCCGACAAACTGGTGCAGAAAATACGCACGACAGAGTTCAAGGTCGGCATAAGATATTGTCCGGGACAGACATTCATAAATACCAAACAACAGCGGTGGCCGATAAATCTCGACTCACCCGAGTTCACTCTGAGCCATACCATGGGAGTAAAAAATGTGTTGGGAGGCCAATACAAGCTCAATTTCACTGAGATTGGTTTCTATAAGCGTGTGTGGCTTGGCAGTTGGGGGTATATCGACACTCATTTGAATGGTGGTGCGCAGTGGGACAAAGTTCCTTATCCTTTGCTTGTAATGCCTCCAGTAAACCTCTCTTACTTTGAGCACGAAAACACGTTCAGCATGATGCGCAACATGGAATTCCTTAACGACCGCTATGCATTCTGGTCGGTTGCATGGGATTTGAACGGAAAATTGCTCAACCGTGTTCCGCTTGTCAAGCATCTTAAATGGCGTGAGTATTTCGCGATAAAGGGAATGTGGGGAACGCTTACCGACAAGAACAATCCGTTCCTCGACATAAACAAAAACGACCGCGTGTTGTTCCAATTCCCCGACGGGGCACATGTCATGGACAAAAACCGTCCTTACTGGGAACTGGTGGCAGGCGTGCACAATATATTTAAGTTCTTCGCCGTTGACTATGTACGCCGACTCAGCTACAACAATAACCAAGGTGTGCATAAAAACGGTGTGCGCTTCGGATTTATGATGAGTTTCTAACCAATCAAAACTTGACGCGTTTCGCGCCCCAAAGTATTGTTGGTGCTCCGACGAGCATCTGTATTTATGACTATTGGTGTCCGGTAAAAACTAAGCAACAGGTAAGTCCCGTAGGGACGTCAGATTATAGCGCAGGGGCTTGCCCCTGCGTTTATTGTTTCCAACAAATTTGCC
>CAVKCP010000006.1:22052-52813 GCA_963654815.1 Lachnospiraceae bacterium
AGATAGGGGCAAGCCCCTATCCTATAATATTCGCCCCTTTCAGGGGCAATGAATAAAAACTATGCAATAGACAAAACTCAGCCCCGCATTTCCCCAAACCTTATAAAGAACATCTATTTAGCGTTTTACTATATTACACCAAAGTTTTTACCGGACACCAATGATTGTTGACCGAAGAAACGAACCTTCGTCTTGCGAAGCGTGAGAGTTTCGAGGCGTTGCGTGGCCGGTTTACGCGTGATGTGCAGATGCGCGAGGAGCGTTTGGCAGACGCAGTAAGCACGTTCAAGGAATGACTTGACGACAAGACCACGGCCTTCTCAATGTTGATGCAAAAGTTGTTTGATGAAGAGAAACGGTCCCGTTTCGATGATGACTTGTGGAAACAGAGCGAGAATAGCGGCTCATGGGGGCATGAATTAAAGAAAGAGTCGCGTAAATATTCAAGATAGAAAAACGTCAGGCTTGCCGTTGCGTTCCAATACGAATATGTCGTTGGGCTTGAAAAAAGACATGTACCGTTATCTGAAGTCAGCCGACATTTCTCCATTTAGTCGTTAAATCATTTGCATTCAACGGCTATTAAAAAAAAACAACTATGCAGCATAGAAAAGATTGGAGCATTTTGCAATCATTCTATGCTGCAAGTTTCAATTAGTTATTACTGCTTTTCAGCAAGTTTTCAAGAAAGTCGTTCAATTCATTGTCAAGACCTTCCATAAGTTCCTTACCTATTATTATAGTGTCATCGTCGGCTATGTACAGCTCGGCAATGTGTTCTTTTTCTTCAGTTTCAAGCACAAAGCTATATGGCTTAAGTATTCCCAGGTTGTCTGCAACTGTTGAAAACGACTTTAATGTTGATGTCAGTGCGGTTGCAATGTCGTCATAGAAGTCCTCGTCGTTGTTGCCTATCCACTGTTCAACAACACATCGTGTGATTTCTTTGTCGTCGTCATCGAATGCAAGCATTTCGCCACTCTCTTGCGAAACACGCACATGTATGTCGGTAACGAGTGATGTTTCGTTGTTGGAAGGGAATTTCTGAGCGATTTTTTTCAGGAAACGCTCAACTTGCTGGATTGTCTGTTCAGAAGGTTTTGTCATTATTCTGCTTCTTTTGGTATCGTGTTGCAAATATAATGTTTTTTACTTACAGGGCAATGACAAAAACGAAAATTATCAACATTTTATTTGCCAATAGAAATTATAATGTTACTTTTGCAATAATATAAGAAGCGGTTTGTCCGCTAGTTACAACATAAAAAAGCATGGGTGAACTTAAGGTTAGACAATGCGGAGTGGTGGAGTCTGTTAACGGCAATGTTGTCCGTGTGCGGTGCGTCAGGCTTTCTGCCTGTGACACATGCAGCGCATCATCTTCATGCCGGACTGTTCATGGTAAGGCCATGTTCGTTGATGTGCATGACACAGAAGCCCAAAAACACAATGTGGGCGACCGTGTTGTCGTAGAAACCGATGCACGCAACGGGCGTGATGCGGTGCTTTTGGGCTTTGTGTGGCCTCTGGTTGCATTCGTGGCGGTATTGGTTGTTGCCAATGTGTCGGGACAATCTGAATGTGTCGCGGCTCTTTTTGCACTCGGGGCTCTCGTTGTCTATTACACATTGTTATATATCATGCGTAAAAGTGTTGGCCGGCGTTTCTCGTTTCGCATAGTTGATGAAGAAAAACAAACAATGACAATATGAATTATATGTTGACGGCACTGCTTGTGTTGGGCACGATAGCACTCGCATCTGCTTTTGTGCTCTATTATTGTTCAAAGCATTTTGCCGTAAAAGAAGATGAACGCATTGGTAAGGTGGCTTCATTGTTGCCGCAGGCCAATTGCGGCGGATGTGGTTTTGCCGGTTGTTCGGGCATGGCTGCCGCTATCGTGAAAGCCGCCGACGGCGGCAGTATCGAAGGTTTTAACTGTCCCGTAGGCGGTGGTGAAGTTATGGGGAAAATTGCTGAAGTGCTTGGCGTAACTGTAGCCGATGCCGAACCGCGTGTGGCTGTACTTAGATGCGGAGGCTCTTGTACGGCTCGGCAACGTGTGGTTGAGTATGACGGTTTGCGCACCTGTGCTGCAATGAATGTGAGCGGAATGGGCGAAACCGCCTGTGCTTACGGTTGTCTCGGGTGCGGTGACTGCGTGTCGGCCTGTTCGTTTGGCGGAATTAAGTTAAATGAGACCACCGGGTTGCCTGAAATCGATGAGACGGTTTGCACGGGATGTGGATCGTGTGCGAAAACTTGTCCTCGCGGAATAATCGAATTGAGACCCCGAGGATTGCGCGGACGTCGCGTGTTTGTGGCGTGCCGTAATCAGGATAGGGGAGCATTGGCAATGAAAGCGTGCTCGGCTTCATGTATCGGGTGCGGGAAATGTGCCAAAGAATGCAAGTTTGACGCAATAACGATAGAAAACAATGTGGCTTATATCGACCCTGCAAAATGCAAAATGTGCCGCAAATGTGAAAAGGCCTGCCCGAGAAAAGCCATTAAGGCCGTGAATTTTCCTGCCCCAAAACAAGCGGCGCAACAACCTGCTTCCGCATCAGATGACATCAAGCAAAATGCATGTACAGCCATTACAAGTGACCCAGTTGCAGAACCGACACAAGAAAAGGAGGCAAAACAATGAAATTCAGAACATTCAGAAAGGGTGGGGTGCATCCTGAAGAAAACAAGTTAACCAACGATGTAGCAGCAGTGGTTGCACCGCTCCCCAAACAGGCCATATTCCCCTTGTCGCAACATATCGGTGCTCCTGCAAAACCGGTTGTCAAGAAAGGTGACACAGTGAAGGTTGGCACGCTTTTGGCCGAGGCTTCAGGTTTTGTGTCGTCACCCGTTTATTCTTCGGTGTCGGGTGTTGTGTTCAAGATCGACACGGCTATCGACGCTTCGGGTTATAGGCGTCCAGCCATTATAATCAATGTGGAAGGCGACGATTGGGAAGAATCCATTTGCCGGACAACCGATGTCGAGACCCTTGAGCAGCACCCCGAACTTTCGGCCGAAGAAATCGTTGCCCGCATAAAGAATGCCGGTGTAACGGGAATGGGTGGAGCTGGTTTCCCCACATTTATCAAGCTCACGCCTCCTCCGGGAACAAAAGCCGAATGTGTTATATTGAATGGAGTGGAATGTGAACCCTACATCACTGCCGACTATCGGCTCATGCTTGAACATGCCGACGAGATAATCGAAGGACTGAAACTACTCATGCATGCAGCTAATGTTGACAAGGGATATATCGGTATTGAAGCCAACAAACCCAAGGCAATTGCTTTGTTTGAAGAGAAGACATCTTCGTGCAACAACATTGAAATAGTGCCTCTGCAACAGAAATATCCGCAAGGCGGCGAGAAACAACTCGTTGATGCAGTAATAGGCAGACAAGTTCCTGCACCGCCGGCCATACCGGTTAATGTGGGCGCAATAGTGCAGAATGTGGCAACGGCCTACGCAGTTTATGAGGCCGTGATGAAAAGAAAACCTCTGTTTGAACGTTATGTCACCGTAACGGGTAAGAAGCTCGCACACCCCGGCAATTTCATCGTGCGCATGGGAACTCCTGTAAGCGACTTGCTTGATATGTGTGGAGACGTTCCCGAAGGCGAGAACAAATTGCTTGCGGGCGGCCCCATGATGGGCAAGGCACTTCTTTCGGCCGATGTCCCTGTGTGCAAGGGCACCAATTGTGTTACTGTAATAAGTGGCAGCGAAGCGCGTCGTGGACAAGCACAGCCTTGTGTGCGCTGTGGAAAATGTGTCTCAGTCTGCCCAATGGGTCTTGAGCCATATTTGCTGGCCACCGTTTCGGCCAACCATTTGTGGGAACGGGCCGAGAGCGAGCATATAACATCATGCATAGAATGTGGTTCGTGCCAGTTCACGTGTCCTGCCCACAGACCGATGCTCGACAATATTCGTCTTGGCAAATCAACTGTAATGGGAATTATAAAGGCTCGCAATGCGGGCAAGAAAAAATAAACTTATGTCTAAATTTGTCGTTTCTTTATCGCCACACATACATAGTGGCGACAGCATAGAGCGCAACATGTATGGCGTTATAATAGCCTTGATGCCAGCATTGATTGTCTCGTTCGCCTATTTTGGCCTGGGCGCATTTGTCGTATGTGCCACAAGTGTCATTTCATGTGTTGTCTTTGAGTGGGTAATAACAAAGTATTTGCTTAACCGACAACCTACGATATACGATGGTTCGGCTGTTATAACGGGATTGTTGTTGGGAATGAATTTGCCGAGCAATATGCCCATTTGGATTGTGGTGCTGGGCGCTTTCATTGCTATTGGCATAGGCAAAATGACATTCGGCGGACTTGGTGCAAATCCGTTCAACCCTGCGTTGGTGGGACGTTGCGTGTTACTTGTGAGTTTTCCGGCGCAGATGACATCATGGCCAGTAATGGGACATCTGTCAAGCTATCTTGATGCCACGACCGGAGCCACTCCTCTAAGCATTATGAAACGTGCCATAACAAGTGGCGATGCCAGTGTGCTTGACTCACTGCCCGGCTCTATGCACATGCTGCTTGGCGACAATCTCAACGGCGGCGCAGGCACAATCGGCGAGGTGTGTGCTCTCGCGCTGATTGCAGGCTTGTTGTTCATGCTTTGGCGAAAAATCATAACTTGGCACATACCGGTAAGTATAATTGTCACTGTATTCGTGTTTTCCGAACTGCTTCACCTCTCCAGTCCAGTCTATGCCGACCCGTTGTCGGTAGTGTTGAGCGGTGGCTTGATGCTCGGAGCAGTGTTTATGGCAACCGACTATGTAACTTCGCCAATGAGCCACAAGGGGCAGCTTGTCTATGGAGTGGCCATAGGCTTTCTCACAGTAGTAATACGCAACTGGGGAGCTTATCCCGAAGGAATGTCGTTTGCCATATTGATAATGAATGCGTTTACGCCTATTATAAACAACTACATGAAACCTAAACGCTTTGGGGAGGTGGCGAAGAAATGAAAAAATTAAGTTCAACGTTGCCAAATATGATTGTCGTGCTTGTGGTGGTTGCTCTAATCACAGGTGGAACACTTGCCTACGTGCATAAAATAACAGAAGAACCCATCGCCAGACAAAATGTTGAGTCGCTGGCAACCGACATACAACAAGTGATGGGAGGACAGAAGCTAACTGTTTTGGGCGATGTGAAACTGACAAAGAACATTGCCGGAAAGGACTATCAGTTTGTCGTGCATAAGGTGAAGTCCACCGATGGTGTGATGACAGGTTGTGCCGTGGAAAGCTCGGTAATGGGATTTGGCGGTAATCTGAGCGTACTTGTCGGTTTCGACGACAAAGGCAACATCACAGGTTATGCAATAAGGCAAAGCTCGGAAACGCCAGGACTCGGACAGAAGGCTGACACTTGGTTTCAGAAAGGCGAAAAGGGTAGTGTCGTAGGTTTGAATCCTGACAAATGCAACTTTACAGTCAGCAAGGATGGCGGAGACATCGATGCCATAACTGCATCTACGATAACGTCACGCGCTTTCTTGAATGCAGTGCGCCAAGCCCATGATGTGATGAAAGATGTGAAAGCCGGTGCAGCAACCGTTTCTGACAAGAAAAAATGACCTGCGGCCAATGACCCGCGGTCTGTAAAAATAATATTTGTAAAGATGAAATATTTGAATATCATATACAACGGCATAGTAAAGGAGAACCCTACATTCGTGCTTCTTCTTGGAATGTGTCCCACTCTGGCCACAACCACATCGGCTATGAACGGAATGTCGATGGGACTTGCAACCATGTTTGTTCTCATTTGCTCGAACATCGCTATTTCAAGCATCAAAAAACTTACACCCGATATGGTGCGCATCCCGGTTTTTGTCGTTGTCATTGCAGCTTTTGTGTCAATACTGCAAATGCTTATGGAAGCCTATCTGCCTTCCGTAAACAAGTCGCTCGGCATATACATCCCACTCATTGTTGTCAACTGCATAATTCTCGGACGTGCCGAGGCTTTTGCATGCAAGCACAATCCGTGCGAAAGCTTGTTCGACGGTTTGGGAACAGGACTAGGATTTACTTTCGCCCTCACGCTTCTTGGAGCGGTGCGTGAGCTCATAGGAGCGGGCAGTGTCTTCGGCTTCAGCCTTATTGCCAGCGATTACAACGTGCTCCTATTTGTTCTCCCTCCAGGGGCATTCATAACACTTGGTTATCTGATTGCAATCGTAAACAACCTGAAAAAAAAGTAGAAAAGCATGGAATACTTACTTATCTTCATATCGGCTATATTTGTAAACAATATAGTTCTGTCACAGTTTCTCGGCATCTGCCCGTTTCTTGGCGTTTCGAAAAAAATCGACACTGCTCTAGGCATGGGGGCTGCAGTGGCTTTTGTGCTTACGCTTTCAACCATAGTAACTTATCTATTGCAGCATTTCGTTCTCAATCCGTTGGGACTGGAATATCTTCAGACCTTGGCTTTTATTCTGGTTATAGCAGCACTCGTGCAGATGGTCGAGATAATACTGAAGAAAATCTCACCGGCACTCTATCAGGCTCTCGGAATATTCTTGCCGCTCATAACAACCAACTGTTGCGTGCTTGGTGTCGCAATTCTTGTTATACAAAAAGACTATACGCTCCTTGAAAGTGTTGTTTATGCCATATCCACTGCGGGCGGATTTGCCCTCGCCCTCGTGGTATTTGCTGGACTGCGCGAACAACTCGCACTTGTCAACATCCCAAAAGGCATGCGTGGAATGAGTATCGTGCTCATTACCGCCGGGCTGTTGTCGCTCGCCTTCATGGGTTTCAGTGGAGTTGACAACGGACTTAAAGCTCTTATGGGATTAAACTGAAAAGTGGCATCTTAGCCTGCGCAGTTTAAGCAAGCAACTCGATTAATCTGACAAAACGAATATCGTAGACATTAAAAAATAAAACTATTATGAAACAAACAATTTTAGTGACTGGCGGAACTGGATTCATAGGCTCGCACACTACTGTTGAATTGCAACAGGCGGGCTATAAGGTGGTTATAGTAGACGACCTGTCAAATTCAAAAATCGAAGTACTTGATGGTATTGAGAAAATTACTGGTATCCGTCCTGATTTCGAGAAGGTAGACTTGCGTGACAAAGAGGCCACTGAAAACGTTTTGAAGAAATATCCTGACATTGAGGGCATCATTCATTTTGCAGCTTCTAAAGCCGTAGGCGAAAGCGTGGAGAAACCGTTGCTCTATTACCGCAACAACATCGTCTCACTGGTAAACCTGCTTGAACTCATGCCGAAGTATGGTGTTAAGGGCATCATATTCTCTTCCAGCTGCACCGTTTACGGTCAGCCTTCACAGGAAAACCTTCCCGTAACCGAGCAGGCTCCGATACAACCGGCACTCTCTCCGTATGGAAACACAAAGCAAATCAACGAGGAAATCATCCGCGACTACATCCACAGCGGTGCTGCAATAAAGTCGATTGTGCTGCGCTATTTCAATCCAATCGGCGCGCACCCCACAGCATTTATCGGCGAGTTGCCCAATGGTGTCCCGATGAACCTCATTCCTTATGTCACACAGACAGCTATCGGCATCCGCAAGCAACTGAAAATCTTCGGCAACGACTACAACACACCCGATGGCACTTGCATCCGCGACTACATCTATGTAGTTGATCTTGCCAAAGCTCATGTGGCTGCCATGGCCCGCGTGCTTGACCAGGAAACAGAGCCAATCGAATACTTCAACATCGGAACTGGTAAGGGTGTGTCAACACTCGAAATCGTAGAGGGATTTGAGCGCGCTACTGGTGTGAAGGTGAACTGGACCTATGCACCACGCCGTGAAGGTGATATAGAAAAGGTGTGGGGCAACGTTGACAAAGCCAACACCGTTCTTGGTTGGAAAGCCGAAACTCCGCTTGAGGATGTGTTGAAATCTGCTTGGAAATGGCAGGTGAAACTGCGCGAGGATGGTGTGATGTAAACTAACGATATAGAAAGAACAACAGATTTCAATTTTTTTGAAATCTTCCAAGAAAGCGGGGGCTGTGTCAAAATAGATGCAGCCTCTTTTTTCATCGGCTTTTTCTTAACCCTCGTCTTCTACAATTTGAAAGATGTTGCCTTCATGTCAATGCAACGAAGGAGTGGGGGAGACACCAAATTCTTTAACGGCTTACGTTTGGTCAAACTCACGTTACGTTATATTATTATAGTGGGTTCTATAAATTCCCACCGCAAATAAGAATTAATATAATTTATAAAACCCACCTTATGAGAATAAACCATATCGATCATTAGGCCATAACCACGGCCCAACTGGAAAAATTCCCTTGTGCCTTGTATTCCTAATGACCGTCAGTAAGTGGATCTTTCTCAACCATTTGCAATCGGCCCACTATGGTGCCGGGTAAAAGCAAGGTGCCGGGCGAGAGTACGGCACCTTGCTCCAATCTTGTAACCGTTGCCTACCAGTGCGCCGAACTTCTGCACGGCCAGTGCAGATGACGGCTATATGGTGAATACGGTTTAATTTCATAACTCTTATAGCAGTTTGCCACAAAACTACGTTTTTAATTCGGTATATGGTAAGGGAATGTAGTCTTTTAATATTATTGGCAGACATACGGCAAGAATACATGGTACTTGCCTTGCCGTTTCTCGACCAGGAAATCTTGTTTGTGGATGGCATATTGCTGCCGCAAGATGTCCAGCCCATATCCCGACTTATCCACATGGTTTCTTGGTTGCAGAGGGTGCGATACGCTCACGCCTTTTTCGTCTGCCACGATCATGATGGTGAGAGGATGCTCGACAGAAACGATATTGTGCTTCGAGGCATTCTCTATCAGCAGTTGGATACTCACGGGGAATATCTTGAGTGCTAGGGCATAACAAAATAATTATTTCTATTTATCATAATGCGCATTATGTGTGAAATTACGTTTCTTAATTTACATTGGTGTCTTTCAGGTTTTGTCAATAATATGTGGTGTGGTTTTGTTTGCAATAATTCAGAAAAGATATTGGATTTATTTTCAAGGTTGACAAATACGCGAATGTGGTAAAACACGGGCTGGATTTTATCGAAACTGCGGATGTAGCACACGTGTGCTGCTTGCGAACTAAGTGTGTGCTGCGTAAGGTGTAGACAAGAAAAAAGCCTTTGACTTTGCCGAAACTTGTGAATTTGGCGAAAGACAAAGGCTTTTAAATTGGCTGTCTGCGACTATTGTCGTGAACGAAAATATTGCTCGGTGACGCAGATTTTATCTGTTTATGCCGACCTTATTTGTGGTTGTTGCCGATTTTTATGATTTTCGTTCCGTCGGATGCGGTAACCTTCAACAGGTATATGCCTCCTTGTGTTAACGGCATTGCATATTCGTTTGATCCGCCGACATTGACATCGGCCACACAAATGCCATTTGGCGAGAATGCCTGAACACGCTGGATTGCGTTTCCAGAAAGCACAATCTGGTCATTCTCGATGCGCCAATTCAGCAATTTTCCGATTTTGGCTGAAGCTACAGATGTGGATGTTGTGTTGTAGATGTTCACGTTGTCGATGGCCAAGTGGTAGGCTTGCTTGCCGTTGTATTTCCATGCAAGGTAGACGGGAGTGTCGTTGTCGGTGAAGCACAGGGTTATGTCGTATTTCTTGTGTACTGGTTGACAAGTGGCATCCCCGGTAAGGTCTTCTGTTTCATAGCCCACGAATTCTTCGTCGATAGCCCCCCAGTTCTCGCCATCGTAGGAGTAATACAAGCCGGCGCTCGAGGTGCGTCCACCCTGCTGATAGTCCATGTCGAATTCTATCATCGTGCGTTCGTCTGTCTTGGCGTTGCGCAAAAGCGGCGGAGTGTCGAGTGTTGTAAACACATTCGTATATCCGGCAACCGAAGATGTGACCGATGCGAACTCGCTGTCAAAGCCGTTGCCGCTTATGGGCAGGTCATACCAGTTGTCGAAACGCCACAGATAACTGTCTTTCACCTTTCCATCTACTTTCTCAACTGTCCAGTTGCCCGGTTTCAGTCCACCAGTGAAATTCTCGCTGAATGGCAACTTGTATGACGGAACAGTGCCCGTCTTCACCGATACTGATATAGGCAACGACTCAACGCCGTCGGTATAAATCACTTTCACACTGTAATCGTAAAGTCCTTCAGGCGATTGCGTGTCGGCAAAAGTTGTTTGGTCAGTCTTGCCAATAAGTTCATTGCCACGGAATACGGCGTATTCGGACATAACGTATTCTGATGCTTTCGGAGCGTTCCACGACAACGAAGTCTTACCTGACTCGTTGGTTTCGGCAACCAAATCGCGTATGGTGTTGCGTGTGCCTATGGCTATTACATCTGATGCCGGTTCAGATTCTCCATCGGGATTTTCATATACGGCCACAACAGAATAGGTGTACACACCTTTGGCAACGTTGCTCTGCCCCACGCTTAGGTCGGTGAGATAGCCGCCAAACAGTGCTCCGTTGCAATATGTGTTGTAGTAGGCCGGTTTGCGGTCGCCTTCAGGTTCGTCCCAAGCCATAGTGACGTCGTAGCCAGTATTGTCGTCGTTGGCAATGTAGCTAAGTCTTACGTTTGTGGGAGCATTTACCGTGGGCTGTTGTATTTCTACCTGCACTTTTGTCAACGATGATACCATGTCTTGGCTGAGCGACACGGCCTGTACGGCATAGGTGTGCTCGCCCGGTTCTTTGTCCGACGTGTCAGTATAAGTGTTTGTTTTGATGTTTTCGGCAATGCGTTCGTTGTCAAGATAAACGTTGTAGCATTCTGTGGGTGTTGTTTCTTGTGGAGCGCGTCGCTGACGTATTGATTTTATACCTGAAGGCGTGAAACTGCGATGGGTGGGACGGCCTGCAAGAGGCGAAACCGACCGACTGTGAATGTTGTCGGGCGTGGCCTGTCCTTTTGCCGACAGTAACATTACATCGTCGATTACCCATGAAAAATAAAGTCCTGACTCGGTGTTGGTTGTGTCGCCGACTGCCTGGAAGGCAACAAGGTTATCGCTGCCGGAGTCGTTGCCGATGTAAAGGGTTACAAATTGCCAACCGCTCGATCCGTTGCTGTCGTAGCGTGCGTCCCAAAGTTCTTCCCATGTCGCGCCGTTGTCATGGCTCACCTTTACATAATAATGGTCGGGAAATTCGGCATCAGCCCCCCACTCCAGCACTTGCGGGTCGATATAGGTGTAGAAACTCAAATATTTGGAAGCGGAAGTAGCCGGCATTATGAGCCATTCGTTCTGCACTGCCGACGTTTCGTCGTCGTGTGGTGCGGCGTCGTCGAACATTATTGCGGCACTTCCTGTTCCGGAATGTATCCAGTCGGTATAGTTTTCTACGTTTTCCTTTATGTCGTCTGTTGGATAATGAAACCAAGTGAACAAAGGATCGTAGTCGTTGACTGTTTTTACCGACCAACCGCTTGACGGGAATGTAGAACCCTCAAAATCCTCTTTAAGCAGAGTGTCAAGTTTCTCGGCATTCTCCCAAGTTAGCGTCACCTTGCTGAAGTCGGCTGTGGCATGAAGATTTGCCGGAGCGGGCAACGTTGTTTGCGATGACGAGGGTAGTGAAAGCAGTGTCGCAAGTGCGCATGTGGCAAATGCATTCAAAGCATTGCTTTGCAATTTGTGTGATTTATTATCCATATTACTTACATTTGGTTCTTGTTTTTGCGAGTTTCCAATTGTCATGTCGCAAAATTACGAATAAAATGTATTTCGGCAAATTTTTGCTTGTTTTATGGTTACTAATTCGTGAATTAGAAATACAAATGGTGGTAAATCAAAAGTTATTCGCGTTCCTTGAGTATTTTCTGATACATCGAGGGCTTCATTCCTGTCATTTTAGTAAATTGCGATATGAAATTTGCCTGCGACTTGTAGCCCACGCTTTCTGATATGGCGCGTATTGTATAGCTGCCGTAGTTGGCCTTGTCGGCCAACCGTTTCATTGCTTCTTTTATGCGGCATTCGTTGAGGATTGTCCTGAAATTCTTTCCGAAACCCTCGTTTATGGCTTCTGACACATAACGTGTGTTCGACGACACCAAGGCTGCAAGGCGTTCGATGTTGAAATCGTTGCGGCAAATTTCATTGGTGTCTTCCATGATGACTCGAATGTGTGCCACCAGTTCTTCGCGTTGTTCTGTCGACAACAACACGTTGCCTTCCCGTATGTCGGACGTCGGTTCCGGCGATGCACAAGCCGTGTCTTGTGGAGTGTCAAGCAATTTCTGGCTGCTGTCAAACAGTTTGTTGTATGCCTCGGCCAGTTGCCTTTTCTGACGATAGACGATTAGCAGAAGCGCGACAAACACGGCAAATCCCAATGCAAGGCTTACAATCCATTGCTGCTGCATGCGTATTTGCCGCTGGTTGAATTGGGCTTCTTGGGTAAGGGAGTTTATCGTTCTCGAACTTTTGTCAGCTTCGTAGGCGTATTGGGCATTTTTCATGGCGTTGAAATCCTCACTGCTGCGTATCGAGTCGCATAATGATACATATTCGTATCGGTATGCGGTTGCGCGTGATTTGTTGCCCGTAGTGGCGTAAATGTCGGAAAGATGACGTAATGTTTCGGAGAGTGAGTATGCGTTGTTGGTCGTGCGTGCAATGTGTTCATTCTTTTTCAGGTAATATACGGCGGAGTCGGAGCGCCCCATGTCGGCAAACAATTGGGCCAAACAGGAATATACGGCTTCGGCGTAATTGATGTCCATGTTGTGCAACTGCACGAATGCCAGTGCTTTGCGGTATTGATACAAGGCATTGTCGTTGTCTTTCTTGGATGTCAAGACAAGCCCTTTGCACATGAGAAGGTTGTATTTGTATTCGGCCGACTGTTCTTTGTTGGTGGCCAATAAACGGAAATACCGCTCTCCATCGGCAATGTTACCGGAGAAACAAGACGCTCCTATGAGGTTGTTGAGTACGCGGTTGGTGAGTGCTTTTGACTTCGCTTTCTGCGCAAGCGACAACGCATCGCGGTAGAAGCGCAGTCCCATTGCATAATCACCGCAAGTGCTGTAAAGATTGCCTATGCCTATATAAATTTTGGCGGTGAGTTGTTGCGTGCCATTTTGCTCGCTTGCGTTGAGAGCATCAAGATAGCTTTTCATCGCAAGCGCATACTGATGGTGGGCATAATAAGTTTCGCCGGCATCGTAGCAACTGTCAGCAGCGGCACATATGTTGGTTGCTTCTTTTGCGTGAAGCAGCATTGACAGCATCGGGATAACGAGCAACAATATGGTTGCTAACGACAAAACTCGGCGTGATGCCATATCAACGTGTCTTTTCGGAATTTACTTTCTTTATTGCGCTATAAGCTCCATACAGTCCCAATTCGCCTGCTTTGCTTAAGTCTGCTACGCCGCCCTTCTTGTCTCCGCTGCTTATTTTTACCAAGCCTCGGTTGTAATAGGCTTCGGCGAGGTTGGGGTCGATGGCTATTGCACGCGTGAAATCGTCGGAGGCCGATGCGAAATCCTTGCGCATGAAGTGCACATTGCCTCGGTTGTAATACAGATATTGATTGTCGGTGTCGGCAGACAACGCCTTGTTCAGGTCGTCAATGATGGCAGACATCTTAATATCGGCTTCTTTGCCGAGTGACTTGTCGAATTCGTTGAGGCACAGTTGGCAGTAGGCACGCTGCCATAAGGCGAGAACGGATGCCGTGTCTGCCGACAGGCAGATAGTCAAATCGGCTATGGCAGCGTCAAAATTGCGCGTAACGCTCTCCAAAACGGCACGTTGGAAAATGATGTCGTCAGTCAAACTCATGTCTTTCGACGTGTTGACAATTGCTGTCAGAGAGTCAATACGTGACAAATATCTGTATGAAGAGAAGGCAGTAAGTTGTTTGGTATTGCAGTTTATAAACAAACGGATATTCTTGTGCGCGATATTGAAGCGTTCCACGCTCTGCGCGAAAGCATGGTATGAGCGCACACCATTGTCATATTGGTCGCAACCGAGGTGGAACATCGGCATCGGAGATAACTCTGCGGTACGGTTTTGTACACGTCCTCGGTAGTCGTTCTTGTATTCATGCTCTTGCGTGTCATCGTCTGCCACTACCATTTGGTTGTATTTCTCTGGGTCAATCTCGCTGCGGCGGCGCATTTGGCGGCGTTGTGAACTGCTCCAACGTGGTTGTATTCCAATGTGTTTGTTCATCTGCGCCTTCATTATGCGAAACTCGTCCATTTCGGCTTTTCCATTCATTCCAAGTCTGCGGTAGCAGTTGGCACGCCGCGACAGACCTGTCCAGAAATTCGGGAATTGTTCTATAACACTCGAATAGTCGCGTATGGCGCTGCGCAAATTGCCTGTTTTGTCAAGTAGAATTGCCCGGTTGAATATTGCAAGCACATTGTGTGGCTCCATTCGTATTACATAGTCGAAATCGGTAATGGCGCGGTTGTCGTCGCCAAGTTGCATGCGCAAAAGTCCCCGGTTGTAGTGGGCGAGGAAATTGTCGGGGTCTAGGTCGATGGCGGTGTCGTAGTCGGAGAGTGCCCCACGCAGGTTGTTTGTGTTATAACGGGCAAGTCCCCGGTTTACATAATTGCCTACAGTCTTTGGCTTCAAATGGATTGCTTTGCTCAAATAAGTTTCTGCTTCTTTCCATTTTGAACGCGACAGACATATCTGCGACCGTGTTGTCCATGTGTCGGCATCATACGGGTCTATCTCAAGACTTTTGTCCAGCCACTGGTCTGCGGCAGTCGTGTCTTTTTGTACAAGATATACCTGCGCCTTCAATGAATAGGCACTGGCAAACTTTTTCCATTTAACGACTACTGTATCAAGTTCGTTTTGGGCTTGTGAGTAATCTTTAAGTTCTACGCGGCACAAGGCACGGTTATACCAAGCACCTTGGTTTTGCGGACTGATGGAGAGGGCTTTGTCGTAATCGCGAATGGCCCCTTCGTAGTTTTTCTGCTTTATCCGGCACAAACCACGTAGTTCATACATGTTGGATATGTATGGATTTAGCGATATGGCCTTGTCCACGTCATTCTCTGCACTTGCGAAATCGTCGAGATAAAACTTTGCCAGTCCGCGAAAGAACCAAGGTTCGTAAAGATAAGGCTTCAAGCCTATGACTTGGTTGAAATATTGTATCGACAAAACATAGTCTTCATAATAGAGCGCACTACGTCCGGAAACAATCAGACGGTCGGTATTGAATTGTGCCAAGGTTCTCTGCCACGGCAGGAGAGCCAGCAATATTATAAAGACTACATGCTTCATCGAAAAGCTTGATATAAGTTTCCGCTATTTCTTTCTGTTCACCTTTACACGATAACTGCAGCGCACGCGCCCGTTGAGCAAGTCTTTAAGCTTGCCGCTGATAAGCTGTCTGCGCATTGGGGAGATACGGTCGATAAACATTTTCCCGTCAAGATGGTCGAACTCATGTTGCATTACGCGAGCAAGATAACCTTCTACCCATTCGTCGTGTTCTACGAAATCGGAGTCCATGTATCGCACATGTATGCGTGTAGGACGCTTTACGCTTTCGTGTATTCCGGGCAAGGATAGGCATCCCTCCTCCATTGATTTCTTTTCGGAATTATCGTCATACTCAATGATGTAGGGATTGATAAAAGCCTTACGGAAATCCTTATATTCGGGAAAGTCCTCGCTGAGCACGTCAAGATCGATGACAACAAGGCGTATGTCAAGTCCTATCTGCGGTGCAGCAAGCCCTATACCGTCGCTTGCGGTGAGGGTCTCGAACATGTTGTCTATGAGTGTCGGCAACTCGGGATAGTCGGGGGTGATGTCGATTGCCACCTTTCTCAAAACTGCATTGCCGTAGATGTAAATTGGAAGTATCATGTTGTTTCGTTTTTACAATAAAGCCTTATGTCTGTCGGCACGTGTCATGCCGACAGGTCTTCAGTGGTTTCGGCTGCTGAGATAATCCTGTAAAATGATTGTTGCACTTATCTCGTCGACGAGAGCTTTGTTTTGCCTTGCCTTCTTTCCTATGCCACTGTCAATCATGGCACGGTGTGCAAGCACCGAGGTGAAGCGCTCATCGTAATACTCAATGGGTATCTCGGGCATGGCTTTGCGCCATTTCGTCACGAATTGCCTTACTCTCTGCAGATTCTCGCTTGGCTCTCCGTTGAGTTGGCGAGGCTCACCGACGACGATGCGTTCCACGTCTTCGCGGGCAACGTATGACTGAAGAAACTCCATTAGTTGGCACGTAGCAACAGTCGCCAACCCATTGGGGATTATTTGCAATGGGTCGGTGACTGCCAAGCCCGTGCGTTTTTTTCCATAATCAATAGAAATTATACGGGCCACTGAAATGTATGCTTTTTATAATGTGGATATTGTTGCTGTTGTCGTGAAACTGGTTATTTCTTGAACAGAAGCCATGCGTCAGGATATTTCGCACGGAACTGGTCACGCGAACGCACTGCGTCGCTCTTCGAATCGAAGGTCGATGCTACGACACGATAAAGCCCACGGGCTGAATTGTAGACAATCTGAGCATCGCTGCCGCTGTTCTTCAACGTGCGCTGCAATCCCTCGGCGTTGGCCTTCAGTGAGAACGAACCTACCACTACGCTGAAATTCTTCACTCCCGAACCGCTTATGACAGAGAAATCTTCCGAACGTACGGTGGCATTGTCAGAATTGTCAACGACTGTGGGCTCGTTAGAAGGACGTTCTTCAAGCGGTGCAACAACGGGAGCTTCCTCTTGCACGGGCTGAGCCGGCTGCTCCGATTTTGCCTGGGCTTTAAGATAAGCTTTCTTATATGCGCTCTCTTTCGACTTGCAGCCGGTGAAAACCAATGCCATGCAAAGACCTGCGCACAGGACAACACTTTTTTTCATATTCTTTTTCTATTTTGTTATTTGACATTTATACATTCTTTGGCGAAATTACAAAATAAATCATTACTGACCCACCAAAATGCGCATAAAGTTTGTTAAATGCGAAATCGGCAATCTTTTTAACAAAAAATGGCTATTGTGTTTGGGCGCAATTTGAATAGAATTGCTATATTTGCTCACGATAAATACAATATGTATAATTTAAAAGCAAAGCTATTATGAAAACATTAGGTTATATCGGCGCTTTTCTCGGTGGAGCTATTGCCGGGACAGCCCTTGGCATTTTGCTGGCCCCCGAAAAGGGAAGCGAGACACGTACAAAGATAGGCGACGCCGTTGATGAGTTCTGCAAGAAGCACAACATCAAGGTGAGCCGTAAGGAAGTGGACGACTTGGTGGACGACATCAGGGATGCCGCAGACATTGAAAACGCATAACGGCAGGCAAATGTTCTCTAACGACAGGAACATAGAAACCATAGGCCAGCTTGCAGAAGTTGTGAAACATTACATCGGGCTTCAATCAAAATACCTGAAGCTCGATGTAATCGACAAGATTGTGCGGTTGCTCACGGCATTGACCATGGCATTGTTGCTGGCATTGCTACTGTTGCTCGCGCTCATATACCTGTCGTTTGCGGCAGCCTACGCAATGGCTCCGGCCATTGGCGAAGCAATGGCTTTTGCCTGTATTGCCGGAGTGTATTTCGCGGTATTGGTATTGTTCATAGTATTCCGCCGCCAATGGATTGAACGCCCATTGGTTAAATTGCTTGCAGGCATACTCCTGCGAGACTGACAACCAACAGATAATCGAAGACATCAATGACACAATCCAACGACAACCACAACGACACCGACATGCGGCAGGTGCGTTCACTTGCCGACATCGATATTTGCAAGGCTGCACTCAAGCGCGAGATACGCGACGACGAGTGCCGCATTTCCGACATGTGGGACAACCTTTTCCACACGAATGAGCCTGAACCAAAGACGCGGGCGCAACGCATAACACGGATGATAAGTTTGAGTTCGGGGATGATCGACGGCGCACTGCTCGGTTGGAAATTATACCGAAAATTCAAAATAGGCAGTTCGCTTTTCGGCAAGAGCCGGAAGTCGCGGTAGATTTTGCGGGTGATTGAGGCAGGCAGCAAGCCTTTGCTCTTACAAACCATTGCCACATTATTTGGCAATGGTCGTTTTGTTTTATCCCGTCGGCAACGGTTTACAAGATGACGCGACATTCTTGCTGCCAACGTGCAGATGATGTTCGGCGGATTAGTTAAATTATTAATAATGCGTCATTAATAACGCATTATTTTGTAAATTTGCATTCTATTTATTCCAAAACCCAACGGGAAGATGCACATCTATCCCGTAACGGCGGTTTCTTATTTTATTAAAGAACAATTATGGAAAGCGACAACAAAACAGAACGTATGCACCGCAAACCAACCGACAATGCCAGTGACAGGCATTTGCGCATAAGAAACATCCTCAACATAATATTCATGTTGGGAGCAGTTGCGGGAATGTTGACGTATTTTTACTATGGCCACTTTCTTGGAGCCGTAATCATTATTGTCTCCATGATATTCAAGGTGGCAGAATGTTGCATCCGATTCATCCGTTGATTTAATGAACGTATTATCCCGTATTATTCTGTTCCTCGGTCTTGGCTTCACCATACCCGTGTCGGCCCAAAACGACTATTACAACCAGATGAACCCCGACGGAACGGTAAACCAACGATCGACACGAGGCAACCTTGCCGACTCTTTGGGCACAGACAAGGAAATTCCCAAAGGAATAAAGGTTTGGACAGTGGATGCCAGGTTTGGCGACAGGGCGAAAGCAGAGGTTGACACATTGTCGCACATGTTTATGAACACGATTTTCACGACGGGGCTCCGTGGCGAATACAACACGACTGGCAACCTTGGAGCACCGCGCCAGAACCGCGTGTTTATCGACCGTCCCGACGATGGACAGTTTCTTTTCACCCAACCTTACGATTTCGTGCACACGCCGGTGGGGCAGTTCCATTTCACCAACACGCTCTCGCCGTTTACAAACATTTCCTACAATACGGCCGGAAACCGCACAAATGGCGAAGATCATCTTGTAGCCAAGTTCGGAGTTAATGCCGGAAAGAGAATAGGCGTAGGGTTTAATGTGGATTATATTTACGGGCGCGGATATTATTCCAACCAAAGTACATCGCATTTCAACTATACGATGTATGGGTCATACATTGGCGACAGATACCAACTGCATCTTCTCATGTCGACAATCAACCAGAAGGTTGCCGAAAACGGCGGTATAACCAACGACAATTACATAACCCACCCCGAGAGTTTCGACGACAATTTCTCTACAAGCGAGATGCCAACGGTGCTCGAAAGCAACTGGAACCGCAACAACAACCAGCACATTTTTCTCACCCACCGCTACAACATCGGTTTCAACCGGAAGGTGAAAATGACCGACGATGAGATTGCTGCGCGTAAGTTTGCAATGGAGTCGAAAAAGGAGAACGAAGCTAGAAAAGCCAAAGACGAAGCCAGTCGTGATGCAAAGAAACGCGGTGTGGATTTCGATGAGAAACGTTTCGACGGCAAACGGTACAGCGGACGTCCCGACAATGCCAAGATTGTCGGAAGCGAACCGGCCGATACAGTGAAGACCGGCGACGGGCGCATAGCGGTGAACGGCAAGCAGGCAGCCGACAGCATAATGGCACAATCTGCCGCAGCGGCAAAAGACACGATGTGGATGAAGACGGAGTATGTGCCGGTGACAAGCTTCATACACACCATGAAATTCGACAACTACCGTCGTATATATCAGGCGTATGCCACCCCGGAGAATTTCTATGCCGACACATACAACACTGTGGGGACATACGGAGGCGACTCTATTTTCGACAAGACCTCGCACTACCGGCTTGTAAACACCTTTGCAATATCAATGCTCGAAGGCTTCAACAAGTGGGCAAAGGTCGGTGTGAAGATTTTTGCCACGTCTGATTTGCGGCACTTCTCCCTACCCGACTCCATAAGTCGCAGCACCACCTACAACGAGCACAACCTGAGCGTAGGCGGACAACTCATAAAGTCGCAGGGGCACACGCTGCATTATAACGTGCTTGCCGAGACTTGGCTCGTGGGCAAAGATGCAGGGCAGCTGACGGTTGATGCCACGGCCGACGTGAATTTCGCCTTTCTTGGCGACACCGTAACGTTGGCGGCCAAAGGTTTCTTTCATCGTCTCAACCCTACATTCTATTACCGGCACTATCATTCCAAGCATGCCTGGTGGGACAATGACGGGCTTGACAAAATTCTGCATTCACGCATTGAAGGCATATTCGCCTATCGTAAGACAAAGACAATGTTGCGTGTAGCCTTTGACGAGATAAAGAATTACACATATTTTGGAATGGAGTATGGAATAACCGAGGATTTCGACCGTATTGGAAACAAGTACGCCGCCCGGCAACACAGCGGTGCCATGAGTGTGCTCACGCTCGCGTTGTCGCAAGATTTCAGCCTTGGCCCGCTTAATTGGGAAAATATCGTTACCTACCAGAAGTCTTCACAGGACGATATACTGCCGTTGCCTTTGGTCAATGTCTACACAAACTTGTATCTGAAATTCAAGATTGCGCGTGTGCTGAAATGCGATTTCGGAGCCGATGCGCGTTATTTCACAAGTTATTACGCTCCCGACTATTGTCCGGCTTTGGGGCAGTATGCAGTTCAGGAAAGCGAGAACCGTGTGAAAGTGGGAGGCTATCCGTTGGTTAACGTGTATGCCAATTTCCACTTGAAACGCACTCGTTTCTTTGTAATGATGAGTCATGTTAATGCGGGTAGTGGCAACAGGAATTATTTCCTTACACCGCACTACCCTCTCAACCAACGCGTTTTCCGTTTCGGAGTAAGCTGGAATTTCTATAATTAACATTGCCAGTTGTAAGGAATATCAGATGTGCGGCGTGCGTAGAGCGTACGCCGCACGTGTGTGATGCAGATGCGTAACGTGCGTGCTCCATATGCCTCACACCGTCCTACTCCACCTTTTCATGTAAAAAGCAACTGTCGGTAGCAGCATTATTAGCTGCTACCGACAGTTGCTTTTTGCCTATTCTTGTTTTCCGAAACTCAATGCGTGTTTCTTATACGCATCGACAACTTGCCGTCAAAGCCTACGTTAAGCTCAACCATGTAGCTGATTGATGAGTCGGGAATGGCCATGGTGGCAAAATAATGAAATCCCCCGTTGTCGATACTGTTAAGTGTCAAGTCGCTGAAAACAGACTGCTGCAAGGCCGATTCTTCAATGTATTTGGCGAAATCAGACTTTCTGAAATCCCGCGAGAACAGTTTGTCGTTGCCATTGAATATGCTCAGATGGATGATGTTGTCATAATATATGTTGTCAACAGCAACGCCGTCGTCGTTGTATGTGGTCTTGGCCACTTTGTAGGTTGTCGGGTTTATCTGCACATAACAATGGTATTTCTCGTCGTTGTGATACACAACGGTGTCGCGTTTCACAAGTCTGTTCTGGTTCAGGGCGATTGGCTGCTTTTCCAGAAACATGTCCATAAAGCTGTTGTCTTCGGTCTTTACGAGCTTTATCCGTTCTCCGCTTGTGTTCACAAATACGAATACATGAGGCGTTTGCCTTACTATGGCATACTTGGTGATATTGTTTTGCCCCTCCATTACCAGTGTGTCGCTCACTACACGGAAATATGATGGAGCACTCGTCGAGTCGGGAAAATACACAGAGTCGCCCTTTATGCGGAATGCAACATCCTCTCCGTTCTCGTCAAGCCAAATGCCCTGCAAGTTCTTTTTGGCCGCAAGGTTCTCGCTTACGGGCTCATTCTTTTGCCCTTGTTTGCGGCATCCGCCTAATGTCAGGGATAAAGCTATTATCGGAAGAAATAAGTATGTCTTGTTGCCTTTAAACATAACCAATGCCTTTCGTGTTTGTCTTATGTCACAAAGCCATGTCTGCTTGGCTTCGTGTAACGGGAGTGTGTGGAGTGATTGTTTAATCAAATCAGAACAACCATGCTTCTTTCAGCGACTTGCCGTTGGTGTCTTTCTCGCTGGTAAGCACATCGTTTGCCGGAATAGGCCATTTTATGCCAATGGTTTCGTCGTTCCATTTTATGCTTGCCTCATGCTGCGGAGCATACACATTGTCAACCTTGTAGGTGAAAATGGCGGTTTCGCTCATCACAACGAAGCCGTGTGCAAACCCTCTCGGAATGAAAAGCTGGCGCTTGTTGTCCTCGCTCAGCTCAACCATTACATATTTGCCGAATGTGGGAGAGTCTTTTCTTATATCGACAGCCACGTCGAGCACCTTGCCTTTTATCACTCTTACGAGCTTGGCCTGTGAGTATTCGCCTTTTTGGTAGTGCAAACCGCGCAGCACACCATAAGAAGAACACGACTCGTTGTCCTGCACAAACGTGACGTCACCAATATGTTTTTCAAACTCTTCTTTCTTCCATGCTTCAAAGAAATAGCCGCGTTGGTCGCTGAACACCTTGGGTTCAATCACCCATACGCCTTTGATTTCGGTTTCTTTATATTCCATTACACTTGTCTGTTTTGGTTATCACAAAGGTAGTGCTTTTATGCCGAAAGCCAAAAGAAATAAGGCTAATTTAACACCGCGCCCCAAATTGTGGCACAAACACTTGCATAGTCGGTGTTAATTAGCTAATTTTGCAGTATGCTGGAAATTGAAAGACATATTGCAAGGCTGCTGCTTGACAGCGATTGCCTTATAGTGCCGGGGCTTGGCGGATTTGTAGTCCACCATTCATGTGCCGTGTTCAATTCCAAGCGCAACACTTTTTCCCCTCCCAAAAGAGTTCTTGGTTTCGACAACAGGTTGTCAATGTCCGATTCGATTCTGGCACAGTCTATTGTTGACCATAGCGACCTTAGCATTCCCGAAGCCATGCGCAGCATAGAGCAGGATGTTGATGAACTGCGCCGCAAGATAGAGGAAGCTGGGAAATATACTATTGGTGGCATCGGCACACTGCGCAAAAGTGCCTCGGTGGCGAATTTCTACGAATTCACACCGTGCTCAACGTCGTTTGTGTCACCTGGTTTATATGGACTTTCCGACATAGAAGCAGAAATGCTGCAAACTGCAATTGCCGAAGAACCGGTGCCGGTGTTGGAAACTGAAACCGAACAATTGCCGTCAGCCAAAAGGCACATTTCGGTGAATATTCCCGAAAATCTCTTGCATCAGATATGTGCTGCTGCCGTGGCATTGTTGATATTCATTCTGTTCCCGTCACAAGTTGGTCATAACACCAAGCAGTTGTTGAGCCAATATGCAGTAGATACTGACATGCTTTACCGCATTATGCCAAAAGAAACCGTGGGCGATATGCAGTCTGCAAGCTTGGTGTCTGCGAAACTGGAAGGCGGAGAAAAGGCCGACGGCACGCTTTTGAACGTGAAAGGAAAAGATGAAACGGTAAAGCGTAATCCCGTGTACACCATTGTGTTGGCGAGCCGCGTGACTCGAAAGAATGCAGAGGCTTATGTGCAAGAACTGCACAAGAAAGGATTTGAAGACGCTTCTGTTTATGTCAGGGATGGCAAGGCGAAAGTAATATATAAGCACTTCCAGTCGCAAGCCGATGCTTATTCGGCTCTCAATGCACTTGACAAGCAGGCGGGATTTGAAGGATGCTGGATAACTGAAATTTATGAATAATGGCATCTGTATGCCAAACATCGCAAAAAAAGAGCAGGTGAAATCATGAAAAGAGTGAAATGCCCAAAATGTGACAATTACATAACATTCGACGAAAGAAAATACAAGGACGGCCAATCGTTGGTTTTTGGTTGCCCGCAATGCGGCAAGCAATTCGGAATAAGAATTGGAGTTTCGAAATTGCGCGAGACCCAAAAGAATGACAATCCGGAAGAGAATGCCGAAGATGCAGTATATGGCTACATTACGGTAATAGAGAATGTGTTCCACTACAAGCAGGTAATACCTCTGCACTTGGGCAAGAATGTTATTGGACGCTACATGAAAGGGAGCGGTGTAAACTGCCCTATTGAAACCAACGACCCTAGCATGGACATTAACCATTGCAGCATTACTGTTGCAAAAGACAAGAAGGGCGGTTTGAAATATACGTTGAAAGACGGGCCAAGTTACACAGGCACTTTTGTTGACCATGAGATACTGGGCGACAATGAATACCGTATTATTGGCGACGAAACACTGTTCACAATAGGTGCAACTAGTATAATTTTGCATGCGCCAGGCAAATCTGCCGAGTAGGCTGACATTAATCGTTTCTTTATGTGGATGTTGGTTCTAGGAGTCTTGCCCTTTGCAGGACTCGCTTATGTGCTTTGGCACATCTTTAACATGCTTTCGTTCTGCAATGTTTTGCGATGGACTGTGGCCGTAGCAATCGTGCTCGCCTTCTCTCTCGTGTTCCTTAACGTGACACGCGTAATTGAAAACATTCCTATAAAGGTTGCAACTATAGTCTATGAAGTGGGCAACTCCATGTTGTTCATATTGCTATATCTTGTCATTTTGTTTGTGGTGGCCGACATAGCAGTTGCTTGTCACTTGTTGCCCAAACACTACCTTTACAACAACTGGATTTCTGCTGTGGCTGTAACTGTATTGTTTTTTGTAATATTCTTATCGGGAAACATCCATTACAGAAACAAGAAGAAGGTGGAACTTGAGGTAGTTTCAGAAAAGGTTAAGCAAAGAGATATAAAGATATTGATGATGAGCGATTTGCATCTTGGCTATCATAATGGTCGGGAAGAGTTCCATCGATGGGTGGACATCATAAATTCCGCATCGCCAGACATCATACTTGTAGGCGGAGACATTATCGACATAAGCACTCGGCCGCTTTATGTATCCGACTTCGCAGGGGAATTCAAACGACTGAAAGCACCGGTTTTCGCCTGTTTGGGTAATCATGAGTATTACTCGGGGCGTAAAAATGCACTGAAATTCTATGAAGATGCCGGAATAACCTTGTTGCGTGACAGTGCCGTAAACGTAGACGGAATATGTGTAATAGGCCGAGACGACAGAAGCAACACGCGCAGATTGGCATTGAAAACAATCATGCAGAAATATGCAAAAAGCGGCAATTATACCATATTGCTCGACCATCAGCCACACAATCTCGCCGAAGCTGAGTCGGCAGGAATTGATTTTCAGTTCAGCGGACACACGCATCACGGGCAAGTCTGGCCCATATCATGGATTACAGATTTAATATATGAGAACGCATACGGTTATTGCCAAAAAGGCTCTACACGCTACTATGTAAGTTCGGGCATTGGCATTTGGGGAGGAAAGTTCCGTATGGGTACACAATCGGAGTATCTGCTTCTTACTCTTCGCAGCTCTCGGTAGGCAGAAGATAAACAGAAATGCCATCGGCCACAGGCAGAAATTCAATAGAAAATTCTATACACACAATTAAAAATATATGCAAATTAAAATAAAAACGATATTGGCAGTTCTCTATGTAATATTGATATTGTGCATGGGAACGGCAACACTCATCGAAAACAGTGAAGGCACTGAATACGTGAAAGCCAACATTTATGGTGCATGGTGGTTTGTTTCTATCTGGGGAATAGCAACGGTTGCGGCAACGATATATTTTGTCAAGGCACGCAGGCACACCGTTTCTTCTTGCATTCTGCATGCTTCGTTTGTCGTCATCCTGCTTGGAGCACTTGCTACCCACCTTGCATCGACGCAGGGAATGATACATGTGCGCGAGGGAGAAACCACGAAAACCTATTACGTTCAGGGCAAAGATGGCAATACAGTGGAGCAGAATCTGCCTTTTTCAATACGACTTGACAAATTCGGTATAACTTATCACGAGGGCACTGAAGCTGCCGCCGACTATACGTCTTGGTTTACTATAATATATGACGGACAGAAATTTGCAGGTAAAGTGGCCATGAACAAAATATTCAAATACCGTTCTTTCCGCCTTTACCAGGCATCGTATGATGAAGATGGACATGGGGCTTCGTTGGCGATAAATGCCGACCCCTACGGAATACCGTTGACTTACACAGGTTACGCCTTACTTTTCTTGTCGTTGCTGTGGGTTCTTGTTGACCCGCGTGGTGCCTACCGGAAATTGCTGAAGAACCCGTTGTTGCAGAAAGGAGCACTTTCTTTGGGCTTGATGTTCTCTTTATTGCCATCGATAAGTGCCGCCCCTACCCTGCCAAAAGAAACTGCTGCAAAATTCTGCGAACTTAGCATACTGTACAATAGCCGCATCTGCCCGGTGCAGACATTCGCTCTTGATTTTACGAAAAAAATGTACGGCGCACGCACATACAACGGACTTACTGCCGAACAAGTGCTGACCGGATGGATTTTCTGGGGCGAGGAATGGAGCAGCGAACCCTTTATAAAGATAAAGAAAGGGGCATTGCGCAGTACGTTGCAACTGCCGGCCTACACGTCGCTGAATGCTTTTTTCAATCCAGATATGGGCGGTTACATACTCGGTCCTTATGTGCAGGAATTCTATCAAGGCCAACAGGACAAGTTCCACAAGGATGTTGCCGATGTTGACGACCGCTTGCAACTGCTCATGCAACTGCGTCATGGCACCGTGCTGAAGATTTTTCCGAATACATACAAGGGAAAGACCACATGGTATTCACCCACAGAAAAGCTTCCCAACACGATAGATGCGAAACACGCCCTGTATATGCAGAACGTTTTCTCGTTGCTTTACGAATACGCAATGAACAACGACACACAAAAGTTTGAAGAAACAATCGACAAGATGATAAAATACCAAACGGACAATGGAGGGCAGTCGTTGCAGTCGGAAAAGCAAGTCGCAGCAGAACGCATATACAATAAAATACCCTTTGCCACCATTCTGTTCATGGTAAATCTATCAATGGGCTTCATTACATTCCTGCTTTCAATAAGAAGAATGATAAGGAAATCGGGCGGGAACCAGGCACTCGGTGCAACACAAGTCCTACGCGATAAGATTGCAGACACCGTGACATTCACGCTGATGTTGTTGTCGTTTGCTGCGCTGACATTCTGTGAAGCCCTGCGTTGGACAATCAGCGGCACTATACCTATGGGCAACGGCTACGAAACAATGTTGTTTGTTGCATGGCTCGTAATGCTTCTCTCGCTTGTTACATGCCGCAGGTTCCGCATAATACTCACTTGCGGTTTCCTTATGTCTGGCTTTTTCCTGCTCGTCAGCCATATCAGTCAGATGGATCCACAGATAACCCACAGGATGCCGGTACTCAATTCTCCGCTTCTAAGCATTCACGTTTCTATTATAATGATAGGCTTCGCCCTGCTGTCAATGACCTTTATATGCAGTCTGACGGCACTTGTAGTGAGAACGTTGAAACGCACAACCGGCGATGAAATAAAGGCTCTGCAACTGTTGTCACAAGTGTTTCTCTTCCCTGCATTGGCCGCATTGGGCATCGGAATATTCATAGGTGCCATTTGGGCAAATGTTTCTTGGGGCGAATACTGGGGATGGGATCCCAAGGAAGTGTGGGCTCTTATAACATTCATGGTGTATGCTGTGGCGGTTCACACCACGACCTTACCGGCAATGCGCCGCCCCGTGTTCTACCATGTCTTTATGGTTTTGGCATTTCTTACAATTCTGATGACCTATTTCGGTGTGAATTATTTCTTGGGAGGAATGCACAGTTATGCTTAAAAATTACGGCGTAACATTCTGATAATTGGCTATTTGGGAAAATATATAAATCAACTTCTTGTTATGAAAAAGGAAGAAACTGAGAATACCTATATTGATGTTTTAGGGGCGCGGGTGCACAATCTGAAAAACATCAACGTTAGAATCCCGCGCGGTAGCTTGACAGTTTTCACCGGTCTTAGTGGTTCGGGCAAGTCATCGTTGGCTTTCGACACAATATATGCCGAAGGCCAGCGTCGCTATATAGAGACTTTTTCGGCTTATGCAAGGAATTTCCTCGGTGACATGGAGCGCCCTGACGTTGACAAAATCAGCGGTCTCAGTCCTGTAATAAGCATCGAACAGAAGACAACCAACAAGAATCCACGCTCAACAGTGGGCACAACCACCGAGATTTACGATTATATGCGACTGCTTTATGCCCGTGCCGGAACTGCATACAGTTACAACACGGGTGAAAAGATGGTGAAATATACCGAGGAGAAAATTCTCGATGCCATTAAAAAAGAATACGACGGCAAACGCATATACATACTCGCCCCGCTCGTAAGGCAGCGCAAGGGACACTACCGCGAACTGTTTGAGAGCCAAAGAAAGAAAGGTTTTCTTTATGTCCGTATCGACGGGGAAATAGAGGAAATAAAGATCGGGATGAAAGTAGACCGATACAAGAACCACAACATAGAGGTGGTGATTGACAAACTTGTGATGACAAGCGACTATTCTGAGCGTTTGAAAAAGAGCATTGGCACTGCCATGCGTCATGGCGACGGTCTGTTGATGATACTCGATGCAGAAACCGGCGTTGCAAGAAACTATTCCAAGCGCCTGATGTGCCCCACAACGGGATTGTCGTATAAAGACCCTGCGCCAAACGTATTCTCCTTCAATTCGCCGGAGGGCGCATGTCCACGGTGCAAAGGACTTGGGGTCGTGAATGAAATCGACCTTAAAAAGGTTATTCCAGACGACAGACAGAGCATTTACAATGGCGGAATCGTTCCATTGGGGAAATACAAAAACCAGATGATTTTCTGGCAGATTGGAGCGTTGCTGGCAAAGTATGACTGCAATTTGAAGACCCCTATAAATGAAATTCCCGAAGAAGCGTTAAGCGAAGTGCTTAACGGTTCGTTGGAAACGATACGCATCGACAAGGAAATCGTACATACATCTACCGACTATTTCTGCAAATTCGACGGCGTTGTGAAATATCTTCACAATGTCATCGACAACGACGACTCCGCAAGCGGACAGAAGTGGGCCGACCAATTCCTTGCCGTTTGCGAGTGCCCGGAGTGTCATGGCCAGCGGCTCAACAAGGAGGCTCTGTCATACAGAATATGGGACAATAACATTTACGAGGTTTCAAACATGGACATCGCCCAGTTGCACGACTGGTTAAAGGAGGCTAAAGACCATCTTGACGAGCGTCAGACGGCGATAGCCGAGGAGATATTGAAGGAGATATGCAAGCGTATTGATTTCCTGCTTGACGTTGGTCTTGACTATCTGTCGCTTGACAGGCGTTCATCTACCCTTTCCGGCGGCGAGAGCCAACGCATACGCCTTGCCACACAGATAGGTTCGCAGCTTGTCAATGTGCTCTAT
Source organism: Lachnospiraceae bacterium (assembly GCA_963654815.1). GTDB lineage: Bacteria > Bacteroidota > Bacteroidia > Bacteroidales > Bacteroidaceae > Prevotella. Next base: position 51,366 of record CAVKCP010000006.1, read on the forward strand.
ATTCTCGACGAACCAAGCATCGGTCTGCATCAACGCGACAACGAACGCCTCATACATTCGCTCAAACAACTGAGAGATTTGGGCAATACTGTCATCGTGGTTGAGCATGATAAAGACATGATGCTTAATGCCGACTACATCGTAGACATTGGTCCTAAGGCCGGAACAAACGGTGGTGAAGTGGTGTTTCAAGGCACACCCGACATGATGTTGCACCAGCACACCATCACGGCCGACTATCTTAACGGTATCAGACGTTTGGAAATTCCACAAACGCGCAGAACTGGCAATGGAAAGAGCATAACAATACACGGCGCGAAAGGCAACAATCTGAAAGGCATCGACGTGTCGTTTCCATTGGGCGAACTTATTGTTGTCACGGGAGTAAGCGGTTCGGGCAAATCAACACTGGTTAACGAAACACTGCAACCTATTTTAAGCCAGCACTTCTACCGCTCGCTCAAGAAGCCGATGGAGTATGAAAGCATCGACGGCATTGACAACATCGACAAGGTTGTAAATGTCGATCAGTCGCCGCTTGGCCGCACTCCACGTTCAAACCCGGCAACATACACCGGTGTTTTCAGCGACATAAGAAGTATGTTCGTCAATCTGCCCGAAGCCAAAATACGCGGCTACAAGCCCGGACGCTTTTCTTTCAATGTGAAAGGCGGACGTTGTGAGACTTGCAGCGGAAACGGATACCGAACAGTGGAGATGAATTTCCTGCCCGATGTTATGGTGTCATGCGAGGCATGTCATGGAAAACGCTATAACCGCGAAACCCTGGAGGTGCGCTACAAGGGCAAGAGCATAGCCGATGTACTTGACATGACGATAAGTCAGGCGGTGGATTTCTTTGAGAATGTGCCTTCAATTTTGCAGAAGATAAAGACTCTTAAGGATGTTGGTTTGGGATATCTGAGGCTCGGGCAACCGTCAACCACACTGTCGGGAGGCGAAAGCCAGCGTGTGAAATTGGCCACCGAGTTGAGCAAACGCGACACTGGAAAGACGATGTATATTCTTGACGAACCGACAACCGGATTGCATTTCGAAGACATCAGGGCTCTTATGGATGTAATCGGGAAATTGGTTGACCGTGGAAATACCGTTGTTATAATTGAGCACAACCTTGACGTGATAAAAATGGCCGACTATATAATCGACATGGGACCCGACGGTGGACGTAAAGGCGGCAATGTGTTGGCGGTAGGTACGCCTGAACAAGTGGCCGAAAGCACTCTTGGCTTTACCCCGAGATTTCTTAAAGCGGAGCTTGAAGCAGACAAACGGTAAACCGGGCAAGCATGCAATCTGCTTGCCGCTGCATGTCGTCCTGGTGCATTGACCTCCCCCATTGACTGGCACAATAAAAGAAAAAAGAAAAAATGGCGCACCAGCATAATCCTGTGTAAATAATGTGTGAAGTATGGAGAAAAGTTTGT
>CAVKCP010000007.1:0-50615 GCA_963654815.1 Lachnospiraceae bacterium
ATTGTCCTCGAAAACAGCCTCGCATTCTGACAAAGCCAATTTATAGAACCCACCTTAAATGTTCGATAATCGCGTCGTTTCCGCGACTTTCTTTTGTGATCATTTTATTTTTCCGGGAAAAGGCTGGATGAATGTTTGTTTTTGAACTAAATACACTATCTTTGTATAAGACAAGTATCAACGTATTTAATAAGGAGGTGAACTTATGAATACACAGGAAATAAAGACCCAAGCCGTGTTGTCCAATCAAGGCGACATGACTTCATTTAGATATGCCGACTATAACATTCGTTTTCGCACTCCAAGCATACTGAAAAAATATGTAGAGGTAAAATCATGGGATGATGGATATATAGTAGTTATGGCAGACTATGAAGGCATGGGCATAACAGAAGAATATATCGACTTGGTTCCAATACTACAGAATCTCTATATCAAGCCAGAGGCTTTCTTAAAGAACATTCAAACAGTAAAAATCGGAGATTATGAACAATGAAGAATTATTAAAGGTGAGTTCAGAGGCCGATATGATAGTTTGTGGCTATGCGTTTACCAAGACAGAAGACTCCAATATAAGAGTGTTAGATCTTAAAGATCCACACCACGCATTGTTCATGTCGTCGCAAGGTGACGTGTTGGAAACTACTATGGACGATGTGGAGCTAAGTATTGTAGAAGGGTATTGGGATAAGAACAGAAAATACATGTTGGAGTAGTATGCCTAAATATTTTGAATTCAAGGTTTCGGGATTCTTCCTTTACTATATGTCGCATTGCATAATTGAAGCTATGCACGTACATGCCAGCGACAAGAAACTTACTGAAGTAGGCTCTGCGAAGTTTTTTGTAAAGGGCAACGGTGATACTGTGGTAAAGTCGCGTGGCATACTTAACGATAAAGATATTCGTGTCATACGTGAATTTATCAAAGACAATTACAAGGAAATGTATCTTTGTTGGGCCAAGATGAGCCAGAATGGATTTTACAAGGAATAGAAATCCGCAAAGTTTAGAGGTAAATGCACTTTGCTTCGCTTTTTAATGGCAATAAGGAACATTTACCTCGTATGTATTCATTTAAGCACAATAAAGTGACTCGATGTTTTTTGTGTAATAGCTTTTTTACATAAAAGCCTCATGCTTGGCAATTATAAAGATGTATTGTTCATGGGTGCGCAAGAGTGAGACTTTGCCCGTATAAAACAAATGGTGGCGGCTCTGAAATTTCAGATCCGCCACCATTGTAGGGTAGAGTATTGCATTTAATATTGTGCTGACGGCGCGTGGCCGAAGCACGCTTCCATGATTTTCTTGGTTGCCCCTGTATGGGCTTTAACCACGTTGCCGGCGGCTTTTCCGTGCTTTTTCACGAACTGCGGGTCGGAATCCATGCGGTCGAGAATTGCCGTAAAGTCATTGGCGTCGTGTATTTCAAAGCCTCCGCAAGCCCCCAAGAGCCACTGGGCTTCCTGAAAATGCTTGTTGTTGGGGCCGAAAATCACCGGCTTGTCCCACACCGCCGCTTCGAGCACATTGTGTATGCCTACGCCGAAACCGCCTCCTATGTAGGTAACGTCGCCGTAGTTGTAAACCGAAGAAAGCAGTCCGAAGCAGTCGATGATGAGGAATCTCGCCTTTGCGGCAGCCTCTGTCGTGGCCGCAGTGTAGCGCAATGCCTGGCAGTTGAGCTTCTGTTCAATCTGCGCTAGGTGCTCCCCACTGATTACATGCGGTGCTATTATGAGTTTCCACTCGGGGTGACGGTTGAAATATTCGATGAAGATTTCCTCGTCGGGCGGCCAGCTTGATCCTGCCACGAACACCTTGTAGGGATGTTGGCCGGTGCTTTCGCCTGTGCTGGTGCCGTTGCAGAAAGCCTCGACTATGGGTAGATGTTTGGCTGCATCGCGTATCTGAAGCACGCGGTCGAAACGTGTGTCGCCTATCACCGACACTGCATTTATGCCCAAAGTGCCCAAAAGTTGGCGGCTTTCTTCGTTTTGCACGAAGAAATGTGTGACGCATTTCAGCACGCGCGAGTAGGCTTTGCCATACCAACGGAAGAATATCTGCCCCGGACGGAAGATGCTCGACACGCTGTAAACCGGCACGCCACGGTGTCGGAGAATGTGGAAATAGTTATACCAGAACTCATATTTTATGAAGAACGCCATTACCGGACGCACGGCACGCAGGAAGCGTCGCGCGTTTCTTATGGTGTCGAGCGGCAGGTAGCACACTGTGTCTGCGCCTTTGTAGTCCTTCCTCACTTCGTAGCCCGAGGGCGAGAAGAATGTGAGCAGTATCTTGTATTCCGGGTGTTCGGCACGCAGTCGCTCGATGAGAGGTCTTCCCTGTTCGAATTCGCCGAGCGACGCGGCATGAAACCACACGTATTCTGCCGAGGGGTCAATCTCCTCTTTCAGTTTCGTTATGGCTTCGCGCTCGCCGCGCCACATCTTCCTCACTTTGTCGTTGAAGATGCTTGCCACGGCCACTCCGAGCAGATAAATGTAGATTGCGATGTTGTACACGGTTGCGATGTGTTTTTCCGGTGCGGCGGCCGTAGCCGCCTTCCGTGTATTTGGTTATTTCAGCACTTCGATGGCACGGCGCAGGCGGCGCAGTGTTTCCTCTTTGCCGAGGAAGGCCGATATGTCGAACATTCCCGGACCCTTGCCTATTCCGACAAGAGCGAGGCGGAATGCGTTCATCACATCGCCCAGCTTGTAGCCTTTGTCTTCAACCCACTGCATCACCACGGGCTCCTGTCCTTCCACCGAGAAGTCGTCGATGCCCTCAAGCAAGGTGGCGAGTTCGCCCATGACCTGGGCCGAGTCGGCCTTCCAACGCTTCTTCACGGTCTTGGCATCGTATTCGATAGGGGCTATGAAGAAGAACGAGCAGAGCGGCCACAACTCCTTTACGAAGCTCACACGGTCTTTCATCATCGACACAACCTTGGTTATACGTTCCATCGACTCGTCAATGCCGTTGTTGGCAACAATGGGTGCAAAGAGGTTGGCTATTTCTTCGTTGCTCTTGCGCAGGATGTATTCGTGGTTGAACCACACGCCCTTCTGATAGTCGAAACGTGCTCCTGCCTTCGAACATTTGTGTATGTCGAAGAGCTGCACAAGCTCGTCGAGCGAGAAAAGTTCCTGCTCGATGCCGGGATTCCAACCCAGAAGCGCGAGGAAATTCACCACTGCTTCGGGGAAATAGCCGCTTTCGCGGTAGCCCGACGACACTTCGCCGCTCTTCGGGTCGTGCCATTCCAGCGGAAATACGGGAAAGCCCAGACGGTCGCCGTCGCGTTTCGAGAGCTTGCCCTTGCCTTCGGGCTTGAGCAGCAGAGGCAGGTGTGCGAAGGTGGGCATTGTGTCTTCCCATCCGAAGGCACGGTAGAGCAGCACGTGCAAAGGTGCGCTCGGCAGCCATTCCTCGCCGCGTATCACATGGGTAATCTCCATAAGATGGTCGTCAACGATGTTGGCCAGATGATATGTGGGCAGTTCGTCGGCGCTTTTGTAGAGCACTTTGTCGTCGAGAATGTCGCTCTTTATCACCACGTCGCCGCGTATCATGTCGTTGACATGCACTTCCAGTCCCGGTTCCACCTTGAATCTCACCACATACTGCTGCCCGTCGGCGATGCGCCGGTCAACGTCTTCCTTGGTGAGCGTGAGCGAGTTGGTCATTTGCTGGCGCGTGTGTGCGTCGTATTGGAAATTCTGTATTTCGGCACGCTTGGCCTCGAGCTCCTCGGGAGTGTCGAAGGCTATGTAGGCTTTGCCGTCGGCAAGCAGCTGATCTACATACTGCTTGTATATTGCGCGGCGCTCGCTTTGGCGGTAGGGACCGTGGTTTCCGCCGAACGACACACCCTCGTCAAACTTGATGCCGAGCCATTTGAACGATTCTATGATATATTCTTCAGCCCCGGGCACGAAACGGTGCGAGTCGGTATCCTCGATGCGGAACACGAGGTCGCCGCCGTGCTGGCGGGCGAAAAGGTAGTTGTACAATGCCGTGCGCACACCGCCGATGTGCAAAGGCCCGGTGGGGCTTGGTGCGAAACGCACCCTGACTTTTCTTTCTGACATAGTATGTGTTGTTGTCTTTTTGTTGTGTTGCCCTGCGCAGAGGCGTTTGTCGGCGGCAAACCGGCCGCGCACACCAAATTGCCCGCACCCTCGCCTTGGTGGACGGAGCGCGTGGCTGGCAGAGCAATGTGTATTTATATTTTTTTGCAAAAATAATATATTTTTCCCGATATTGGTGTTTTTTTTTGTATTTTCGCAGTTGCAAGGATAAATAAGAGCCGTTATGAACATATTGAAAAGGGGAAAGGCGCATAACTGGCGCGACACACTTGGCAGGGTAGCCCACGTCCTGATAAGCGTAATTATTATTGTTTGGGCCATGCCTCGCAGCGAAAGCCAGCGTTTCCGCTACGACATAGGCAAGCCGTGGATGTATGGTTCGTTCATCGCGAGCTTCGATTTCCCCATATACAAAACCGACGAGGTGATGAAAGCCCAGGAAGATTCGCTCATGCAAAGCTTCCAGCCCTACTACAACTACGACCCTTCGGTGGAAAAGGAACAGATGGCCAAGTTCAGGCGCGACTTTTCCGACGGCATTCCCGGGCTTCCGCATGCCTACACTGGCATCATCGCCGCACGCCTGCATGCGCTTTACCAGTCGGGCATAATGGACACTCCCGAATACAACGAGAACTTCCGCGACTCCACGTCGATGCTGCGCGTGGTGAAGGGCAACAATGCACAGAGCGTGCCCGACGACAGCGTTTACTCCACACTGTCGGCCTATGAGCAGCTGTTTGCCGACGAACACACGGCCGAACAGCGTCCACTGCTGCAGCGGTGCAACCTGAACAATTATATAGAGCCCAACCTCGTCTACGACAAGGAGCGCAGCGAGACCGAGCGCAACGACCTTCTTAGCAGCATTCCTCCGGCAAGCGGAATGGTGATGAGCGGCCAGAAAGTGATTGACAGGGGCGACATCGTTGACGAATACACCTACCGCGTGCTCAACTCTTTTGAGCGCGAGATAAAGCGGCGCAGCGCCGATTCGGGCGAAATCACCAACACGCTCGTGGGGCAAGTGCTGTTTGTCACGCTCATGGTGGTGCTTTTCACCATATATCTTGCCCTGTTCCGGCGCGACTATTTCAACAAGTTGCGCAATGTGGCAATGCTCTATGCCATGATGACGCTGTTCCCCGTAATCGTGTCTTTGTTCATGCGCCACAACTTCATGAGCGTCTACATCATCCCGTTTGCAATGGTTGCCATATTCACGCGCGTGTTCATGGACTCGCGCACGGCCTTTGTCACGCATGTCACCATGGTGCTTATATGTGCCGCAGTGGTGCGCTACCAGTATGAGTTTATCATCATCCAGCTCGTGGCGGGCCTTGTGGCCATTTATTCTTTGCGCGAACTTCTGCGCCGTGCCCAGGTGTTCCGCACGGCCATATTGGTGTCGTGCAGCAGCGCGTTGGTCTACTTTGCAATGCAGATGATGCAGGACACCGATTTCATGAAGATCGACCGCGACATGTATTACCACTTTGCAGTGAATGGCGTGCTTCTTCTCCTTTCCTATCCCTTGATGTATCTTATAGAGAAGATGTTCGGCTTCGTGTCGAATGTCACGCTCTTCGAACTTTCAAACACCAACCGCGGACTTCTGCGCGACCTTAGCGAGATAGCCCCGGGCACGTTCCAACATTCGATAACTGTGGGCAACCTTGCCGCCGAGATAGCCAACAAGATAGGAGCCAACAGTCTGCTCGTGCGCACGGGCGCACTCTACCACGACATAGGCAAGATGTCAAACCCCGTGTTCTTCACCGAGAACCAGGCCGGAGTTAACCCCCACGACGGTCTGCCCTACAAGCAAAGCGCGCGCATAGTGATAGGTCATGTGGCCGAGGGAGTGAAACTTGCCGAGCGCGAGAACCTGCCGTCAATCATTCGCGATTTCATCGTCACCCACCACGGAACGGGCATGACCAAGTTCTTCTATGTGAAATACAAGAACGAACACCCCGACACCGATGTGGACAAAACGCCCTTCTGCTATCCCGGCCCCAACCCGTTTACGCGCGAACAGGCTCTGCTGATGATGGCCGACGGCGTGGAGGCGGCTTCAAGGTCGTTGTCGGAATATACCGAGGAGAGCATCAGCACGCTCGTGAACAGAATTATCGACAGCGATGTGGCCGACGGATACTTCAAGGAATGTCCCATAACGTTCCGCGATATAGCCCAGGCCAAGCAGGTGCTCATAGAGCGTCTGAAAGCCATCTACCACACCCGAATATCCTATCCCGAGCTCAAAGGCGCGCCCAAAGCCTGAGCTTAGGGTTGGTGCCTTAACTGTGCGTTGTGCAAACAAGGCTTCTTTACATCGCAAACAAGGCTTCTTTGCAATGCAAACAAGGCTTTTTTGCAATGCAAACAAGGCTTCTTTTTGAAACGAAAAAGCATTGTTGTGTGGGCGGAGACGAAATGTGTTGACAGTCAATGTATTGGCTTGTATGGATGCGAATACGGCAGTTGAATGGAAAAACCGATTTTGTGAAAAAACAGGAAAGAAAAAGTCACACCTTATTATATATGAAAAATTACAGACTGAAAACAATGGCAATAGCCTGCATGGCGGCATTAAGCAGTGTGGCCGTGCATGCAGTGCCTGCCTACAACAAACCCGTGCGCGTGACACAACCCGACGGCACGGTGGTTACGATAACCCTGCATGGCGACGAACGCCTGCATTGGGGCGAGACACCAGACGGATTTACGCTGCTGCAAACCGCCGACGGCTTTTGGAATTTTGCCAAGACCGACACACGGGGCAACCTCGTGGTTTCCGATTTGCAGTATGACGGAACTTCGGCCAAGGCCAGCGCAGCAGGCATACGCAGCGGTTTGCGCTACTCCAAGCCCCAGGTGAGCCGGGCCATGAAGGCCGCCTCCACCGACGACCTTATGCTCGACGGCACGTTCCCCACTACGGGCAAGCGCAAGATGCTGCTGTTGCTCGTGAACTACAGCAACACGCGCACCACCTATTCGCGCGAGGCTTTCAACCAGATGATGAACCGTCAGGGCTACGGCGGCATCGGTTCGTTCCGCGACTACTATTTGGAACAGTCTTACGGAATGCTCGATATCGACGTTACCGTGACCGACTGGATAACGCTTCCCAAGTCGAAATCGGCCTACGGCCCCGATGGCGCGGCCGAAATGATACACGATGCACTCAGTTTGGTGAGCGACACGCTCGACCTGCAACAGTTCGACAACGACGGCGACGGCATTATCGACGGTCTGGCGGTGATACACCAGGGAACCGGACAGGAGGTGTCGGGCAACAAAGCCGACATCTGGTCGCACAGCAGCATAGTCTACGGCGAGAAATTCGGAGGCGTCGACGTGCGCCGATACACTATGGAACCGGAGATACTCTCGGGTGGACGCATGGCCACAATAGGCGTCATCTGCCATGAGTTCGGCCACAACCTCGGTGCACCCGACTATTATGACACCGACTATTCGGAGTCGGGCGGCGAATATTGCGGCACCGGGTTGTGGGACTTGATGGGGTCAGGCGCATGGGGCGGCAACTACGGTACGCGCCCGACAGGCATCAACGGTTGGCAGAAAAGCGTGTGGGGATGGAGCAATCCCGTGACGCTCGACAACGACACCGTGGTTGCTGATATGCCGGCAGCCGACTCGCAGCCGGTGAGCTACCGCATAGAAACGGGCACACCGGGCGAATATTTCATAATAGAAAACCGCCAGAATTCGGGCACCTTCGATGCCAGTCTGCCCGGACATGGCCTCGTGGCCTACCGCGTTGACGAAAACATCATACGCAACAAAGTAAGAACCAACGATATAAACGCCACCTATCCGCAGGGCTTCTACACCGTGTGCTCCGATGCAGGCACCGACCCCAGCAGCGACGTGTCGTCGTTTGGCAGCGTGAGCAGTGCCGCAACGCCGTTCCCCGGCACCGGCGGCCACACTGAATTTTCCGATGCCACACTGCCTTCCACCAAGTCGGCCGACGGCCATCTTTCCTACCGTGCGTTGAGCAACATCACCGAAAGCGGCGGAAAGATAAGCTTCAAGTTCACCCACTCGCAAGCCCCCGTGGCTCCCGAAGGGCTCACCGCCACCACATCCGACGGCAAGGTGAAGCTGAAATGGAGCATGGCCGACGGCTCGGCAACGGCATGCGACCACTTCAACATTTATCGCGACGGCGAGAAGATAGGCACGGCCACCGAAATGGAATATGCCGACGCACCGATGACGACCGGCAAGATGTTCACCTACAAGGTGGATGCCGAATATGGCGACGGCAGCGTGTCGCATACGGCAACGGTAGAAACGATGCTTCCCGCCGACAGAATAACATGGATTGGAGCTGAAACCGAAGAAGGCGAAACCAAACTTTCGTGGCTGGTGAACGAGGAACTCACGCGTGCCGACATCTATGAAGGCAGCATGGCAGCAATGGACATCGCGCGTAGCGAGGTGGAATACGGCAACAAATACACGCCCGATGAACTGCGTCCCTATGTTGGCGGACAGATAACGAAGATGGCATTTCTGCCGGTGCAGGAGTCTTCCGACCTTACAGTAAAGTTCCACGTGTGGGAAGGCAATGCCGACGGCAGCGACATGACGCTCGTTTCGGAGCGCAGCGTGACTAGCTTCAGCAACGAGCAGCGTAGGCAGATAAAGCTCACGCAGCCCGTGACGATATGCGAGGGCAAGACCTATTGGGTGTCGGTTGCCTGCGTTGGCAACTCGGGCATGGTGGCTGTGCCGTTCGACGAGAGCATAATCACCCCCGGACGCGGCAACCTCATTCTCGACAACGGCAAGTTTGTGGAAACAAGCGAGCTGGCCGGCAACGCCTATGTGTCGGCCACTGTGACACTGCCCGACGAATACAGCAACCTGATAAACACTCCAGCCTATGACAACTACGACCCGGCCTACGACCTTCTGTTCCCGTTTGCGTTCAATGTGTATCTTGACGGGCAGTATGTGGGCAGCACTACGGCCTGCGAATACAATTTCGGCAAAGTGGCCGACGGCACACACACCTTGAAAGTGGCGTGTGCATACAAGGGCGGCAACGAGTCCGCCGGACAGGCAGCGAAATTGACAGTAGACGGAGTGGAAAACATTCTCGACAACGGCCAAGGATCGGTTAAGGTTGTCGGAGGCAAGGGCTGCATCAGCGTTAGCGGCGGCAAGGGTAGCATCAGCGTGTTTGATGTGGCCGGAAGACATGTCGCCACCATCGGCGGCAACGGCAGCATCAGTGTGCCGCAGGGTGTGTATGTTGTTGCCGCAGGTCATGGCAACACCGCCGCAAACGTGAAAGTGGTGGTGGAATAACACCTTGATTGGGACTCATAAATTAATCCCCTCTTTTTGCACAAATGTGATTGTTTGCGCAAAAAGAGGGGATTTATTTGTTAATGGATATTAATTCGTATAGGGTGTTTACCGACAAACAGAACAATTTAGGTATCTTTGCAGCCAATTTTAGTAAAATTTATTTAGATGAACAAGTTAAAGACTGTTTGCTTGGCAGCAGCGATTGCGTCGGGCAACACATTGTTTGCAGGAGGACTACTCACAAACACAAACCAGAATGTAGCGTTCAACCGTATGATGAGCCGTGAGGCTTCTATTGGAATCGACGGCGTTTACTACAATCCGGCCGGTGTGGTATTTATGGGCGAAGGCCATCATCTTTCGCTCAACTGGCAGCTCGCCTACCAGACACGCACCATAAACAACGACTATCAGTTGTTTACCAACAATGTTGACAACCCCACAACACCGCGCGATTTCAAGGGCAAGGCCTTCGCGCCGGTAATACCTTCGTTCCAATATGCCTACAACAAAGGCCGATGGTCGTTCCAGGGCAACTTCGCACTCACGGGTGGCGGCGGCAAATGCACGTTCGACAACGGACTCGGTTCGTTTGAGAAAATCGTGGCCGAGACGGCCTTTGCAGCTTGCGGATTGGCCAAGACTATAGACGGAGCATTGGGCAGTGAGATGTTCAGCTCCGACCAAGTGTTTGGAAAAGACGGCAAATACAGTTTCAATAGCTATATGCACGGTCGCCAATACTATTATGGATTGTCTTTGGGAGCTGCCTATAAGGTGAGCGACAATTTCAGTGCATACGTCGGCGTGCGTGGCGTTTATGCCTCGTGCAACTACTACGGCTATGTGCAGAACATCAAAGTGGGGGCAATGCCGCTCTATCAAGTGCTCGACCCCACGCGTGAAAATGCTGCCAACATTGAGCTTAGCTGCGACCAAAGCGGCATAGGCTTCACCCCGATGATAGGTGTTGACTTCAAAACCGGGCGGTGGAATTTCTCGGCAAAATATGAGTTCAAAACCCGTCTGCGCCTTAAAAACAAGTCGGTAAACCAAGTTCCGAGTATAGGCAACCTTTCCAGCAACCTCGCAACATCAATGAATACGGTCTTGACAGGTAAATTCATGCAGGCAGGATTGTCTCAGGAGCAGGCACAAAGCATGGCCAGGGCAAAAACCGAGGAGGTGTTGGGCAACCAAACTGTTGTTGCCACAATGCAAGGATTGAAGACACAGTTTGACACCAAGATAGAAGAATCCATCGGCGAGTATGAAGACGGCAAGAAAATAGCAGGCGACATTCCTGCCTATCTTACGCTCGGTGCAGGCTATAGTCCTGTTGATGAAGTTCGAGTCAATGTGGGGTTCCACTGGTTTGACGACAAAAACGCCACTTCATACAACAACCGCAACAAGTTGCTGAAACACGGAACACTGGAATACAACGCCGGTGTTGAGGTGGATGTATGCAAGAAAGTAACGCTCAGCACTGGTTGGCAGAGCACTAACTATGGCTTGAGCGACGAATATATGGACGACAAATCGTTTGTAACAAGCTCCAACTCGGTGGCTGTGGGTGGCGTGTACCGCATCAACAGAAAGATGAATCTCAATGTGGCTTACTTCCACACGTTCTATTCCCACAAGAAAACCGAGGAGACAGTAAGCCTCGGCACGGCCAGTGCCACATACAAGTCAGACTATACACGCAACAACAATGTGTTTGCAGTGGGTCTTGACATTAATTTCTGAAAGACACCAATCAGCGGTCATCGCAGCGCAGCGACTGCACTGTGGTGGCCAAACCGACAATTAATCACATAATGTCATAAGCGAAAAAATGTTGCCGCAGCGGCGGCTTCATGGCTTCATCACGCGCCGGGCACGGCCCGTCCACCTTAATTTATGGACGGATTCAGTGCTTCGGCGCGTTTGTTTTTCGGCGGCACCGGGTGGGGGATGCAGTATTTTTTTTGCGCGGCTTCACAATAAAATGCGCGCAGGCGCGTTATAAAAAATGTGTTTAAACGCAGAAAACCAATACTCGTGTCGGTGCTTGCACTCTTTTCAATGGGAGCGCAGGCACAGTATGACGTGTCGTTCAGCCACTATTTCGACATGGAACCGTCGTTCAATGCGGCTTCCGTGGGAAAGCAGTCGAAAATAAACGTGGCCGTAGACTACGCCATGGATATGGCCGGGTTCAAGCACAATCCGCAGACAATGTATGCCGGGGGCGACATGCCGCTTTATTTTCTGAAAACCTACCACGGCGTGGGTGTGCAGTTTATGAACGACAAACTCGGCCTCTTCACCCACCAGCGGCTCATGCTGCAGTATGCACTGAAAATCAAACTGTTCAAGGGCGTGCTAAGCACCGGAGTGACGGCAGGTCTTCTCAGCGAGACCTTCGACGGCACAAAGCTCGATGTGGAGGACTCCAGCGACCCGGCACTCACCTCGTCGAAGCTCGACGGCAACGGTCTCGACCTCGGCGCAGGACTTTACTACACCCACGGAAGGTGGTATGTCGGGGCATCGGCACAGCATCTCAACTCGCCTACCATACATCTCGGCGAGCGCAACGAACTGAAAATCGACCCCACATATTATTTGACAGGCGGATACAATATTCGGCTCAGAAATCCGTTTCTTACAATAATACCGTCGTTTCTCGCCCGCACCGACGGCGTGGCCTACCGTGCCGACATCACGGGAAGGCTCGTCTACACCAACGAGAAAAAGATGATGTATGCCGGACTGAGCTACAGCCCCACCAATTCGGTGACATTCCTAATTGGCGGCAACGTGCACGGTATAAAGCTGGGATACAGTTATGAGATGTACACCTCGGCCATAAACCCCGGAAACGGAAGCCACGAACTGTTCGTGGAATACCAAATCGACATCAATCTCACAAAGAAAGGGCGCAACTTGCACAAGAGCGTGCGCATACTCTAACGGCTTCGTAGCGGCACACTGATGCCGCCATTGCGATGAAACAAAAAAAAGAAATTACATACAGGCAACAAATGATTAAAATGAGAAAAGCTATCATAGCCCTTTGCATGACGGCACTGTCGCTGTCCCTCGCGGGATGTTTCGGCGGCAAGGCCGCCTCGTCGTCGGGACGCGGCGGTGAGGTAGTGGGCGTGAGCGGACGCCCGTTCACCGAGCCTACACCCTATGGCATGCAGCGCATAAACCGTGGTTTCCTGCACATGGGTATCGACAAGCAGGACAGTCTGTGGGGAAAGCAGACTCCCGTGAAGGACATATCGGTTGACGGATTCTGGATGGATGAAACCGAAGTAACCAATTCCGAATACAAACAGTTTGTGGCGTGGGTGCGCGACAGCATCATACGCACACGCCTTGCCGACCCCTCCTACGGCGGCGACGAGAGCTACATGATTACCGAAGACAAGAACGGCGACCCCGTGACACCGCACCTCAACTGGAAAAAGGCTCTGCCCCGCAAACCGAGCGAGGACGAGTTGCGTGCCATAGAGAGCGTCTACACGCGCAACCCGATAACCGGCGAGAAGATGATAGACTACCGTCAGCTCAACTACCGCTACGAGGTTTACGACTACACTGCCGCTGCCTTGCGCCGCAACCGTCTCAATCCCGAGGAGCGCAACCTCAACACCGACATCGAGGTAGACCCCAACGAAGTGGTGATGATATCGAAAGACACGGCCTACATCGACGACGAAGGACGCATTGTAAGACAGACAATCAACCGGCAGTTGAGCGGTCCGTGGGACTTTCTCAATACATATATAGTTAATGTATATCCCGACACGACGTGTTGGGTGAACGATTTCCAGAACGCCGAGAACGAAACTTATCTGCGCAACTATTTCTCCAATCCCGCCTACAACGACTATCCTGTGGTGGGAGTGACGTGGGAACAGGCCAACGCATTCTGTGCATGGCGCACCGACTACCTGCTCAAAGGGCTCGGACCGGAGGCGCGCTTCGTGCAACGCTACCGTCTGCCCACCGAGGCCGAGTGGGAATATGCCGCCCGAGGCAAGGCCGGCAACGAGTTTCCGTGGGAAAACAATGACGTGAAGAACGGCGACGGATGCTTCTATGCCAACTTCAAACCCGACAAGGGAAACTACACCAAGGACGGAAACCTCATAACCAGCCGCGTGGGCATATATTCGTCGAACACGAACGGACTGTATGACATGGCCGGAAATGTGGCAGAATGGACAAGCACGGTGTACACCGAAGCCGGCGTCGATGCCATGAACGACCTCAACCCGCAGCTGCAGTACAACGCGGCAAAGGAAGATCCCTACCGGTTGAAGAAGAAAAGCGTGCGCGGAGGGTCGTGGAAAGACCCCGAATCTTACATCCGTTCGGCATGGCGCACGTGGGAATACCAGAACCAACCGCGCTGCTACATAGGATTCCGCTGCGTGCGCAGCCTTGCAAGTACAACGAGTGCAAAACAAAAGAAAGGTAAGAAAAAATGACAGAATACAGCAAATACAACATCGTCTACCGCTTGCAGAAGTGGATGGACAGCGTGCCCGGACAGACATTCCTCAACTATGCATACAGCTGGGGTGCTTCGGTCGTGATTCTCGGAACTCTGTTCAAACTCACGCACTTGCCCGGTGCCAACATAATGTTGTTCGCCGGAATGGGCACCGAGGTGTTCGTGTTCTTCCTCTCGGCGTTCGACCGTCCGTTCGACAAGACACAGATAGGCAAGGATCTGCCCACGCATCTTGAAGACGAGGATGATGAAGAGAATGCAGTTGAGGCTTCGGCCGACGGCACCGACAATGCCGTGCAGGGCGCAGCACAGCCTGTTTTCGCCGGAAATGCGGGCGGCGGCACTATAATAATAGGTACTGCCGGAAGCCAAACTGCACCGCTTGGCGATGGACAGGGCGTAGGCGTGGAGGCCAGCGAAGGCCAGACTGCTGCACAGGTAGCCCTTGGTGGCATGCCGGGCGGAACATGGGTGGCAGGTCAGCAACAGAATGCTCCCGAACTGGCCGAGGCTCAGAGCGAATACGTGGAAGAGCTCAAGAAACTCACGGAAACGCTTCAGAAAGTGGCCGAACAGAGTGCTCGCCTCACACGCGACAGCGAGGAAATGGAAAACCTCAACCGCACTCTCACCGGAATATGCAAGGTATACGAGATGCAGCTTAAGGGCGCGAGCCAGCAGATTGGCACAATCGACCAGATAAACGAGCAGAGCCGCAAGATGGCCGCACAGATAGAACAGCTCAACAGCATATATGCCCGCATGATAGAGGCCATGACAGTAAACATGAACCTGAAGGTGAAAGAGTAAGAAACTACAGGTAACCACACAACAAAAGACACATAATGGCAATAAAAAAACGACCGGTCTCTCCGCGCCAGAAGATGATTAACCTCATGTATGTCGTCCTCATGGCAATGCTCGCGTTGAATATCTCCACCGAGGTGCTCAACGGTTTCTCCATTGTCGAGGAGAGCCTTAACCGTACGACAGCCAACTCCTCGAAGGAAAACGAGGTGTTGTATGGCGACTTTGCCAACCAAATGAAAGCCAATCCGCAGAAAGTGCGCGAATGGTTTGAGAAGGCAACGGCAGTGAAGCGCATGAGCGACTCGCTGTTCAATTATGCGCAATCGCTCAAAGAGGCAATAGTGCGCGAGGCCGACGGCAAGGATGCCGATGTGCGGAATATAAAGAACAAGGACAATCTCGAGGCTGCAAGCCATGTCATGCTAGCCCCCGGCACGGGGCAGGGACGCCGTCTGCGCGAGGCAATAAGTTCGTTCCGCGAGCGCATACTCGGCATGGTGACCGACAAACACCAGCGCGATATCATAGCAAGCAACCTCACTACCGACATCCCCAAGAACGCCCATGCAATGGGAAAGAACTGGCAGGAATACATGTTTGAGGACATGCCCGTGGCCGGAGCAGTGACGCTTCTCTCCAAATTGCAGAGCGATGTGCGCTATGCCGAGGGCGAAGTGCTGCACACATTGGTGTCGAACATCGACCTGAAAGACATCCGCGTGAACAAACTGAGTGCCTTTGTCATTCCCGAGTCGAAGACAGTGATAAGCGGCGACCAGTTCTCCGCACAGATAGTAATGGCTGCCGTCGATACCACCAAGCAGCCCGAGATTTATGTGGGAGGCCGCCTTATCAGCGGAAACACCTACCGTTTCACTGCAGGTGGGGTGGGTGAGCACTCCTTCGGAGGCTACATCACGATGCGCAACGGCAATGGCGATGTCATACGCCGCGAATTTACGCAGAAATACACGGTCGTGGGACCGAGCGCAACAGTGTCTGCCGACCTTATGAACGTGCTCTACGCCGGCTACGACAACCCGATAAGCGTGAGCATCCCGGGCGTTCCCCTCAACAATGTTTCGGCTTCGATGACGGGCGGTGGCTTCCGCTCGATAGGTATGGGACGCTACATCGCCCATCCGTCGGCCGTGGGGCAGGACGTGACAATAACCGTCGCTGCCAACCAGGATGGCCGTTCGCGGCAAATGGGCAAGTTCACCTTCCATGTGCGCAAGCTGCCCGATCCGGCGGCATACATACAAATCGGCACCGACCGCTTCCGCGAAGGCGGCCTTGCCAAGGCTTCGCTCATGAATGCACCGGGCATAAAAGCCGCCATCGACGACGGCATTCTCGACATCCAGTTCAAGGTGATAAGTTTCGAAACGGTGTTCTTCGACAATATGGGCAACGCCGTTCCCATGGCCTCCAACGGCGCATCATTCTCCGAAAGACAGCGCGAAACCTTCCGCAAGCTGTCGCGCAACAAGCGGTTCTACATCTCGCGCGTCACGGCGGTAGGCCCCGACGGCATAACGCGCAAGCTGCCCGGATCAATGGAGGTGATAGTGAAGTGACGCGTGCCGCATGGCACTTTTAAACAAAGAAAATACACATAAGCAGGAAAAAATGAAACGAATACTGTTCATATTACTCATGGCGTGTCTCGCCGAGACCCTCTCTGCACAGCCTGCGGCGCGTCGCCGCGAGCAGCAGCAAACTGCCGCTTCAAAGGATGCAAGTCTCAGCGTGCGTGCACAGATTTCTTTCCCGACACAGGCCAAGATGCCCGAAGACGTGGTGTGGCGGCGCGACATCTACCGCGAGATAAACCTTCTCGACGACCCCAACGCCGGACTTTACTACCCGGTGGAACCAGTCGGCTCGCAGATGAACCTCTTCACCTACATCTTCAAACTCGTGATGCGCCGTGCCGTTACGGCTTATGAATACCGGCTCGACGGCAACGAGGTGTTCAACGAAGCCTCGACGGTGAAGCTGAAAACCATTCTCGACAACTACCACATATTCTATGAGCGCACCGACCGAGGCATACGCATCGACGATAGCGACATCCCTTCGCGCGAAGTAACGACCTATTACATCAAGGAGAGTGCCTACTACGATCAGGGCACGTCAACTTTCCACCGCAAGGTGATAGCCCTCTGCCCAATATTGAAGCGTGACGACGATTTCGGCGACGGTGGAACGAGCTACCCTCTGTTCTGGATAAAGTATGACGACCTTGCTCCTTACCTCTCGAAGCAGACCATCATGACGAGCAATCTCAACAATGCCGCCACGATGAGTGTTGACGACTACTTCACGAAGAACATGTATCGGGGCAAGATCTACAAGACAACCAACATGCTTGGCAAGACCCTCGCGCAGTATTGTCCCACCGATTCGGCCATGAAGAAAGAGCAGAACCGCATCGAGGCAGAGCTTCTCGCCTTTGAAAACCATGTATGGGGCGAGGGCGAAAGCAAGGATTCCACTGACAGTGTGGCCGCAGTAGACAAGGCGTCGAAGAAAGTAAAGAAGGCAAAGAACCGCCGCGTGTCGGGCACATCGTCGTCTACAAAGGTAAAGAAAGCCTCGCGCAGCAGCAGTAGTTCGTCGTCGTCGGGATCCTCTTCGGCACGTGTCACGGTGCGCCGTCAGCGTCATTGATGCGATGTGCACTGTTCTTCTGCCTGCAAGGCAAACATTGAAGCAACAACACTATTTAATAAAAAGATTATGAGAAAGATTTTCGCAGCGGCACTTGTGGCTATCGCCATGATGTGTGCCACCAACGCCCAGGCCAAAGTATTGTTTGGTTTGAAGGGCGGACTCAACGTGACAAGCATGAGTTTCAGCAAGGAAGTACTCGATGCGAGCAACCGTGCCGGCTTCTTTATCGGCCCCACCCTTAAGTTCTCTCTGCCTGTTGTGGGCCTTGGCATCGACGCTTCGGCTCTCTACGACCAGCGCGAAGCAAAGGTAAAGGTTAACGACACCGAGAGCAACGCCATAAAGCAGCAGGCCATCAATATCCCCGTCAACTTGCGCTACGACATTGGTTTGGGCAGCACGGCAAGCATTTACTTCTTCGCCGGCCCTCAGTTTGGTTTCAACGTGGGCGACAAGACCCAAAGCATATTCAAAGATGCGGCCGACTGGAAACTGAAATCGTCGAATTTCAGTGTCAACCTCGGTCTTGGTGTCATGGCACTCAGCCACCTGCAGGTATCGGCCAACTACAACATTGCCTGCGGAAAGACGGGCGACGTGAACCTCTCGGGTGTGGCAGGCGACGTGCTTAAAGACCTCACCTCGTCTGACGGACGCGCCAATGCATGGCAGATTGCCGTGGCTTATTATTTCTAAACATTATAGGCAAAGGGCTTTCCTTTCGGTCTTCCACACACACTGATCGCGCAAGCAGCATGCGGCAGTGAGTGTGGCGGATGCCGGGAAAGCCCTTTTTTCTTTTTATCCGCTTTCAAAACTGCATCATATTGATCCATGCGCTATGTGGATGTCATATTGCCGCTCCCGCTTGAGGGACTGTTCACCTATGCCGTAGGCGACCCGCTCGTGCCTAAGGTGAGCCTTGGCGTGCGTGTGCTCGTGCCGCTTGGCAAGAGCAAAACCTATACGGCTATAGCCGTCAGCATGCACGACGACAAGCCCGATTTCGAGGTGAAGGAAATCATTTCGGTAATCGACTCCACGCCTGTGTTGCTCGAACGGCAGTTCCGTCTGTGGCAATGGATTGCCGATTACTACATGTCGGCCATAGGCGATGTCTACAAGGCGGCTCTCCCTGCCGGGCTGAAGGCCGAAGACGGCTACCGGCCTAAGACGGTGCGCTTCGTGGCGTTGCCCGAGAACCTGCGCGACGAGCACAACATTCAACTCGCACTTAGCCTTCTTCACCGCGCCGCCATGCAGCACAAGGTGTTCTCCACCTATCTGTCATTGTCGCATTGGGACACCATTGCCGGCGGCAGTCCTCTCGTGCCGGTGGCCGAAGTGGCTTTCGACGAACTGCAGAATGCCTCCAACGCCAACGTGTCGGTGCTGCGTGCGCTTGTAACAAGGAAATTTCTCACCGTATATGAGCGCGAGGTGGGGCGGCTAAACACCTCGCGCGAGGCACATCCCGAACGCATGCAGCCGCTCAGCGATGCCCAGCAGCAGGCTTACGATGGCATCGTAAGCAGTTTCAAAAGCAAGACAGTAACGCTGTTGCACGGAGTAACGTCGAGCGGCAAGACCGAAATCTACATCCACCTCATAGCCAAAGCCTTGGCCGAAGGCAAGCAGGTGCTCTATCTGCTGCCCGAAATAGCCCTCACCGTGCAGATAACGAAGCGTTTGCAGCGCATCTTTGGCCACCGGCTCGGCATCTATCATTCGAAATACAGCGATGCCGAGCGTGTGGAGATATGGAACAGGCAGCTCTCCGATTATCCTTACGACGTGATACTCGGCGCGCGTTCGGCCGTTTTCCTGCCGTTCCACCGGCTCGGTCTTGTGATAGTCGATGAGGAACACGAAACCTCTTTCAAGCAACAAGACCCAGCACCGCGCTACCACGCGCGATCGGCGGCCATAATGCTTGCGCGCATGTACGACGGGGCACGTGTGCTTCTCGGCACGGCCACGCCCTCAATGGAGAGCTACCACAATGCCCTTGCCGGCAAATACGGGCTTGTCACGCTCACCACACGTTACAGCGGTGTTGCGTTGCCCGAGATAAAGGTCGTTGACATAGCCGACCTTCAGCGGCGCAAAATGATGAACGGCCCGTTCTCGCCCCCTCTTCTAGCGGCCATACGCACCGCGCTCGAAGGCGGCAAGCAAGTCATCCTTTTCCAAAACCGCCGCGGTTTCGCGCCCATGATAGAGTGCAAGGAGTGCGGATGGGTGCCCCGTTGCCAGAACTGCGACGTGAGCCTCACCTACCACCGCAGCATGAACATGCTCACATGCCATTATTGTGGCTATGCCTATAAGGTGCCCACGGTGTGCCCGTGCTGCGAAGGCACGCATCTCATGGGGCGCGGCTACGGCACCGAGAAGATTGAAGACCGCATTGCGGCAGTGTTTCCCGAAGCCCGTGTGGCGCGCATGGATCTCGACACAACGCGATCGCGCAATGCCTACGACCGCATAATCTCCGACTTTGCAATGGGGCGCACCGATATATTAATAGGTACGCAGATGATAAGCAAAGGACTTGATTTCGACAATGTGGCCGTCGTTGGCATACTCAATGCCGACAGTATGCTCAACTATCCCGACTTCCGGGCCTACGAGCACGCCTTCATGATGATGGCGCAGGTGAGCGGCCGCGCCGGAAGAAGGGGTGCGCGCGGCTTGGTTATGCTGCAGACGAAAAGCCCCGACCTGCCCGTAGTGCGGCAGGTGGTGACAAACGATTTCGCTACATTCAGCCGCGACCTGCTTGAGGAGCGTCGCACGTTCCATTATCCGCCGTTCTATCACCTTGTGTATGTTTATCTGCGCCACCGCGAAGAGCGCGTTGCCGACAGTGCCGCCATAGAACTTGCAAGCCGTCTGCGCCAGTATTTCGGCGAACGTGTGCTCGGTCCCGACAAGCCTGCGGTAGCGCGCGTCAATGCACAGAGCATTCGCAAGATAGTGGTGAAGCTCGAAAATGGCATCAACCTGCCGCAGGTGCGTGCCTGCATGAGGCAGACTCGTGCCGAATTGCTTAAAGGTCAGGGCTACGGCGCACTCACCGTTTATTTCGATGTAGACCCGGGTTGAACTCCTTGCCGGCCTATTCCGCTACGCAAAAAAGCCTTGGCTGCACCCGACAAAGATAGTGTCGGTGCAGCCAAGGCTTTGTTTTTGCGGCGTGTTGCAGCCGCTGTGCGTGCGCTGCACGTGCGTGCAGCAGACGCGGCATGCGTGTGATGCGTCAGTTGTGTACGAGCGTTCCAATCGGTTCGCCGTCCATGACACGCTTCAGATTGCCCACAATGTCCATGTTGAATACATATATGGGCAGGTTGTTTTCCTTGCACATGGTGGTTGCCGTGAGGTCCATCACCTTCAGTCCGCGTGTGTAAATCTCGTCGTAGGTTATGTCGCTGAACTTTGTTGCCGTGGGGTCTTTCTCCGGGTCGGCGGTGTAGATGCCGTCAACGCGTGTGCCTTTGAGCATCACGTCGGCCTCAATCTCTATGCCGCGCAGCGACGAACCGGTGTCGGTGGTGAAGTAGGGCGACCCCGTGCCGGCCGAGAATATGCACACATAGCCTTCTTCCATGGCTTCTATGGCTTTCCACTTGCTGTAAAACTCGCCTATCGGTTCCATTCTTATGGCGGTGAGCACCTTTGTCTTCACGCCAATTGCGCCGAGAGCCGAACTGAGTGCGAGCGAGTTGATAACCGTGGCGCACATTCCCATTTGGTCGCCCTTAACGCGGTCGAAACCTTTCGATGCTCCGCTGAGGCCACGGAATATGTTGCCTCCGCCTATCACGATGCCTATCTGCACGCCCATTTCGTGCACTTGCTTTATCTGCTCGGCATATTCGCCGAGGCGTGTCGGGTCGATACCGAAACTCTGTTTGCCCATGAGGCTCTCGCCGCTGAGCTTCAATAAAATTCGCTTGAACTTTGCCATGTTTGTTATTATATTATGAATTGTATTTCCTTGAAAGTGTAGTCGCGCGGGCGTTGGGTGTCGTCGATGAGGTGCAGCCGCCCGTTCAGGTCAACGTGCATGGTCTCGGCCATGAATGTCCCGTTCTTGTCGCGGTAGGCGTGAAAGCCCGTGCGGCGGTAGAGCGCGTCGTGGTAGAGTTGCGATATGGTGTCGCCCTCGCCGTTGGTGGCCATTGCGTGCAGGCTGACGAAGGCTTCCAAGAAGTGGCCGAGGATTTTCTCGCGGTCGGCATCGTGCCCGGTTATCTGCGCAATCGACACAGGGTTGGGCGCGTTGCTTGTGAATGTGCGCTGGTTGATGTTTATGCCTGTGCCGAATATGCAGCGGTTTATGGCGCGCCCACTTACCGATGTCTCGATGAGCGTGCCGCATATCTTGCGGTCGTTCCAGTAGATGTCGTTGGGCCATTTCAGCTTGATGCCGTCGGTGTAGCGGTCGAGTGCGTCCTTCACGGCAAGGGCTTCGGCCATCGACAGAACAAACTGCTGCGCGATGTCAACCCCTTGCGGGCGGGTGAGCACCGAGAAAAGCAGGTTGCTCGAAGGCTCGCTCTCCCATGTGTTTGTGCCCTGTCCGCGTCCGGCGGTCTGGTGTTCGGCCGTTGCCACCACCATGTCGGCATCGCCGTCAAGGCTTTGTGTGCGCAGAAAGTTGTTGGTCGAGTCGGTCTCGTCCAGCCTTATCAGTTTTATTTTTGTTTCGTGCCCGCGTCCGTCGGGTAGTGTTATTGTTTTGTTGCCGTGCATGTTTTGTAGTCGTTTTGCAGGCCGCCGTTGTCAGCGGTGGCACAGCAGAGGGTTGAAGGCATCCTCTATGTGAGTCACTTGTGCCACGCTTTCGTTTTCGCCCACAATGGTTATGATGTCAAACCGCAGTTCGCCCAACACGTTGTGGCGTTTCACATAGGCGTCGGCGGCGTAGCCTATGTTGCGTATTTTCTTCATGTCGATGGCATCCTCTGGACTTGCCGTAATGTCCGATGTGCGTGTTTTCACCTCCACAAACACCGTCGTTATGTTGTCGGGTGTCGTCGCTATTATGTCTATGTCGCGGTGTCCGTCGCGCCAGTCGCGTTCCAATATGGTGTAGCCCTTGTCGCGCAGCATCTGTGCGGCTTTCTCTTCGCCCCATTTCCCGGTGTCGTTGTGTCGTGCCATAAGTGTGGTTTGTGGTTTGTTTAAAGTGTGCATGCCGTGCCGTCGTGATGTTGCCGGGCATGCACCGTTGTGCAAAGGTAGTGCATTTTTGCGTTTGCCGTGTTGTGCGTGCGTGTTATTTTCGCGGCTGCCCACTTATAGGTCTTTCAGCAGCACCTCACGCAGGTCTTTCAGGTAGCGGTTGCGCAGGTTGATCACCAGTGCCCATTTCTCGCTGTAGTATTTCGAAACCGGAATGTCGAGTTTCCATTTGCCGCACGATTCCAGCCTGTCAACCATCATTCCGTAGCTCAGTTTGGCGGTGCTTTCGGCCGGCATGTAGCGTGCGGTGTCGCCCTTTTCGTCGCGGTTTATCTCCACGGTGAGGCGTGCGCAGGTCATTGTGAAGAGCAGTTCGTTGACAATTCTTATGGGCACGCCCGTTTCCTTGCGCAGTTCGAGTGCCGTGTAGGGCCGTTTTCCCTCCTCAAGTCGGCGGCAGATGCGGCTCAGCAGCAGTGCGCAGAGCATTGTGCGGTAGCGCAGGCTAAGGTCGTCGGTCTGCATGTTGTAGTCGTAGTAGTCGAGATTTTGGTTGGTGTAGCACAGTTCTGCGCCGAAAAGACATATCGTCCAGGAAATCTGCACCCACAGCATGAACAGTGGCAGCGCGGCGAACGACCCGTATATTGCGTTGTAGCTCGACACCCATATCTGCGAATGTATGTAGAAAAGCTGCAGCCACTGCATTGCCACTCCGGCCAGAATTCCGGGTATTATTGCGCTGCGCGGTTTGACATGGGTATTGGGCATGAATATGTAAAGCCCGGTGAACAGTGCCGACATGACGACGTAGGGCAGCAGGTCGAGAGCCAGTCCGGCCACCGTTCCCACCACCAGGAGGTCGGCCGTGCCGTCGGCGGCTGTGGCCGCGACGAGCGAAATGCCCGAGGTGAGCACAATGATAATGGGGCATAGGAAAATCATTGCGAGGTAGTCGGTGAAAGTGCGGAATATGCTGCGTGGCTTCTTCACCTGCCAGATGCCGTTGAACACGGCTTCGACGTTGCGCACGAGCATGAGAACGGTGTAGAGCATGAACGCCAGTCCGATGCCGAGGAATATTCCGCTCTTGGTGTGCACGAGGTAGCTGTTTACGAAACCCACTATCACGTCGGCGGCCTGGGGCTGCGACTGCAGTGCCGATCGGAACCACATCTCGATGTATCGGTTGTAGCCGAAGCCGCGCGCAACGGCAAAAACCACGGCCATGATAGGCACAATGGCCAGCATGGTGGAGTAGGTGAGTGCGGCGGCATCGCTCAGCACCCGCTTGGCGGTGAAGAACTTTATGGCGAGAATGAGCTTCTTGGCTATGCCGAGAAGCAGCAGGCGCAGTGCACCCGCATCGTGTGCCGGAGCTTTCCACATGCCCGTGTTGTAGAAGTAAACTGCTTTGTCAATCCATTTTTTCATGCCTTGTGCGTTTTTCCTGTGGCAGTTGTCTTTACTGGTGGCGGCATTCCGTGCCAATATGTCACGGCGGTGTCGCTATGCAAATATAGCTATTTATTTCCAATCTGCCACTTTTGGCCGCCAAAAGAACTGCGCTTAGTCGTTTTATTGTTATCTTTGCATGAAGCAAGAAAATCTGCGTGCTATGGAAAAAAGCAATAATAAAAGCCGCCACGGGGTGCGCTTTCTGCTCACGGCGGTGCTGATGTTGTGTTCTGCGGTGTGCAGTGCACAGGAGACTGACGCTGCCGCTGGGCGGTGTCTGAACGAAGACCGATGGTTTGAATTGCGCGATATCTATCACGCCGACAGCAGTGCCATGTCGCCGTTCATACGGCTTTTCTCCAAGACAATGCTCTGTCAGGTGTTCAACCGTTTGGCCGATGCCAACGCAAACATACTCAGTCTGGTGCGCAACCACCAGCAGGAAATGGGCATGGGCAATGTCTTCTCAATGCTGCTGATGTATGCCGACAACTGTTCGCGGCTTGGCGACAATGCAGGGGCGGCTTCTGCGCTGCGCAAAATTGCCGCCCAAGTGGATCAGTCTGCCGACAGTAGTTTTGTGGCAGAGCTTCACAACCGCGAGCGGATGTATGCCTCGCTGGCGCAATACCGCCTTTACGACATCACGGGCGGCGACAGCAAAGTGCCTTTCCATATGACCGCCGTGGCCGACTCGGCACAGGCAATGATGTTTGTCGACGGCAAAATGAACGGCCGGTCAGCACGCATGGTGTTCGATACGGGTGCAGGCTACAACGTGGTTACGCCCGAAGCGGCTCGCCGTTACGGCATGCGCATCGTCGAAGGCAAGTTGCTCGCCGAGGGCACAAGGCGCAATGCCGGTGGAGTGGCCATTGCCGACTCGCTCTGCATAGGCTCGCTTGTGGTGCGCAATGCGGTGTTTGCCGTGCTCGACATGTCGCTCGGCAACGAGCGCGCAGCCGGAGTGATGTCGTCGTTCAGCATAATCATTGGTCAACCGCTGCTGCGGCAGTTCGGCAAATATGCCGTGAGCTTCGCCGACAACAGCATAACCCTCACCCGCAATTCTCAGCCGGTGGTGTGCACTCCCAATGTGTGCATGCGCAACACACCTATGGTTGAGGCCGTGAAAGACGGGCGCAGCGTTGCACTCACACTCGATACGGGTGCTCCCGACACCATGTTTGGCAATGCTTTCTACCGTGATTTCAACGCCGAAGTGACACGCGAAGGGCGTTGGGACATCGTGGCCTCGGCCGGATACGGCGGAGTGGGCTACGACAGCGTGTTCCGCCTTCCCGAAGTAAAAATGTCGGTTGGCGGAAAAACATTCGCCCTCGGCAACGTGCCGGTGTCGGCCATGTCAACGGGCAATGCGCTCTCTGAGGGCTACGGAAGGCTCGGCATCGATTTCTTCAGACTGTGGAAGACGGTGACAGTGGACAACGTGAACATGACAATAAGCATGGAATAGCCGCCTTGCATGCCTGATGCCTGACACATATTAACTTGACAATTAAAACATGCTGCTGCCTATAATGGATGGACGATATACCGACAGACACACATTGAACCCTTCGCACGACCCCATGGGGGCTGCCATTCTCGAGTATCAGAAGACAGGGCGAGCCGCCATGTTGCGCGTTTCGTCGTCGATGTTTGACGACGATGAGATGCCAGTGCCGCATCTTTTCCGCACGGCCGACGCCATGCCGCCGCTCGAACGCCGCGCCCTCGGCATGGCACGTGGCCGCACCTTGGATGTGGGCGCAGGGGCAGGATGCCACGCTCTGGCCTTGCAGGAGGCCGGAATAGAGGTAGAGGCCATCGACATCTCGCCGCTTGCATGCGAGGCAATGCGCTTGCGTGGAGTGCACAATGTGGCTTGCCGCAACCTCTTCGACCCCGAACTCGCGGGCAACTACGACACTATCATGCTGCTGATGAACGGCACCGGAATAGCCGGGCGTGCTTCGCGGCTTGGTCAATTGCTGCTGCGGCTCGGTGAATTGCTTGCCCCCGGCGGACAGATTTTGGTTGATTCGAGCGACTTGAAGTATGTCTACGACAACGGCGACGGCACGTTCGACCTGCCTCAGGGACGATATTACGGTGAGGTTGACTACCGTATGACCTACCGCAACGTGTCGGGCCAACCGTTCGACTGGCTCTATGCCGACTATGGATTGCTTGCCGCCGCAGCTGCCGAGTGTGGAATGAAGTGCGCTCTTGTGGCCGAAGGAAACCATTACGACTATCTCGCAGCCATAACAAAATAATGCGTGCTGACGCCTTAAACCTTTCAAATGAAAAAACAACGTATTGTTATAATTGCCGCAGCGGCAGTGTTCTGCATGCTTGCGGCGCAATATGCGGCAAGCCCCGGACGTTGGCGCACCGCCGCCAAGCTCGAACCGGTGGGCAAACACTGCTCCACCGACTACATGCTCTCGTCGCTCAATGTCACGACAATAGCTCAAGACCAACACCAACTGGTGTGGATTGGAACGTCGGCAGGCATTAATGTGTATGACGGCGAGAATTTCATGCAGTTCTCCCACGACTCGCGCGACACTACGGCACTGCCCGACGACTACATCAACGTGCTGCACCGCGACCGCACAGGACGCATGTGGATAGGCACACAAAACGGACTTGCCCGCTACGAGGGTGGCTGCCGGTTCAGCCGGGTCGGCTTGCCTGGATCACAAGGCAACATAGTGCGCATTGCCGATGCACCGCAACCGGGCGACAAAGGGGCTGTGGTGGCAGGCGACGGAAAACGCTGTTATCTCGTTAGTGCAGGCCGGGCAACCGATGTTACGGCCGATACCGCTCTGTGCCGGAGGCTTCGCCCGAAGGCAGCCACGGCTCTTCCGGCCACGGCAAACTATCCCGTAGTGCTGGCAAAACCGCGCGATTTGGTGTCGGCCACGTACCGCGATGCCGACGGCAACACATGGGTGGGGTTCAGAAATGCCGGTTATCAGGTGCTGTCAGACAACCAAACGGCCTATAAAATGGCCAACGACAATGCCTTGGCACACGTTACTGAGGGGCGCGACGTAACTTGCCTGGCCACCGTGGGGCAGCATATTCTTGCCGGAACAACGCTCCGTCTATACACCTACGACACCACTACCGACCATCAGAACTACATATTCTACAACCAACTCTTCGGCGAACGGCAGGAACTCAACGGCATCGTCGCGCTCGACAGTCGCCGTGTGTGGCTTGTGGGCAACCGCCGTTTGTTGTGCTGCGAGGTGTCGGGCGGCACCACAAGTATCGTCGGCGGCATGCCGAAGAATGGCGGCACGGGCGTGCGTCTAGGCTCGGGCGTGTGCGCAGGAGAATGCATTTATGTGAGCTGCGATGGCGGCTATTTGATAAAGCAAGCGTTCGGGGCAACCGAAACCGGGCACATAAGCGTGCCGTCGCAGTGGTATGACGAGGAAACGCAGCTTACCTTGCTCGCCGACGGAAGCATTGTCTTGTTTATGAAAAACATGCATTTCGCCTTGATCGACCCCAAGAGTGGCAGTGTGCGCGAGCTTCGTGTGTCGGGCGAACTGCCGCCAGGCAATGTCGATCCGGCCTTTGTTCGGCAGGATTCCCGCGGCAATGTGTGGCTCGGCACCAAGCGGTCGGGGCTTTACCGGCTCGACATGGCACGGCGGCGAGTGGTTGCCGTGCCCGTGGTGAGCGACGTACACATACAGGCTTTGGCCGAGGACCGGCTGCGGCAACTGTGGATTACAACCCTGAAGGATGCCACTTGCTATCAGCCCCACACCGGGGCGGTGCTGATGAACAGTCTTGTTTCGTCGAGCCAGATAGGTTTGAACAGGCAGTTCTTCGACAATTCCGTGTGCATTGCACCCAACGGCGATATCGTGTTCGGCTGCTCCGACGGCTGCAAGTTTGTGCCCGCTGCGGTGGGGCGAGGCAGTGTCAAGGCAGCGCAGCGGCTGCGCATACACTACATGGGAGTGCTCACCGCCTCGGGCAAGCGTCTTGTAGTGAACGACAGCATAGCCGATGGCACGTGCTACACGCTGTCGCACGACGAGAACAACGTTGACTTCGGCTTCTTTTATCCCAATTACAACCGCCGGTCTTCGCTCATGTTCCAATACCGTCTTGACGGGCTCGACAAGGACTGGAGCGCTCCCACCTACAAGCACAAGGCTTCATTCGCCAACCTCGCGCCCGGAAAATACACGTTCAGACTGCGTGTCGTGACATCGCCGGCACATCCTCCGCTCGCCGAACGCAGCGTGGTTGTCGTGGTGCGGCCTGCTCCTTGGGCATCGCCGGCGGCGTGGTTTCTTTACGCCGCGTGCCTCGCGCTGCTCATTTTCCACATCAACCGGCTCTATCTGCGCATACGCACCAACCGCCTGCAACTGCTCAATGAACACAACGAACGTGAGCGTGAGCGTCGAGCCAACGAGATGAACATGAATTTCTTTGCCAACATCTCGCACGAATTTCGCAATCCTATCACCATAATAGCGGGGCCATTGCTCTCGCTCCGGGCCGATACTGCGTTGCCCGAAAGGGTGCAGACCACACTCAACCGCGTGTGCATGAGCGTGAACCGCATGCTGAGGCTCATCGACCAGATGCTTGATTTCAACCAACTCGAGACCGATGCGCTGCGCCTCAAGGTGCGGTCTGCCGATGCGGCAGCCGAGATACGCACCATGGCCAACGCCTTCTGCGAGTCGACTCGGGTGCGCGGCATAACACTAAATGTGCTCATTGGCGAGGGCGACTACACTGCGTGCTTCGACGCCGACAAGCTCGAGAAAATACTGAGCAACCTATTCACCAATGCGTTGAAGCACACGCCCGACGGCGGAACGATTGACATTTCGGCCACAATCTGTATCGATGGCGGCGTGAGGAAGCTCACGGTGAGGGTGTATAACAGCGGGTCGCACATCGACAGCGACCGTCTTGCCGACGTGTTCAAGCGCTACTACCAGCTCGCCGATACCCAAAGCGGCCACCATTACAGCTGGGGCACGGGCATAGGACTGTATTATGTGAAGCGTCTTGTGGGGTTGCACCACGGCGAAATAGGCGTGGCCAATGTAGAAGAAGAGCGCGGCGGCGTGGCGTTCACGTTCAGTCTGCCGATAGACAGCGGCTTCTACACCGACGAAGAACATGCCGCCGAACCACAGGACACGTTGCAGTTGCCCGTAGACGAAAACCTTGTCGGCACCGAGGAATGCGTGCCGAAGGAAAAGACGAAGATACTCATCGTTGACGACGACATCGACGTGGCACAGTATATACGTTCAATCTTTGCCGCCGACTATGTGGTGGAGAACCGCTATTCGGCCGAGGCCGCTCTCAGCGATATCGCCTCCATCGCCCCCGACATAATCCTGAGCGACGTGGTAATGGGAGAGATGTCGGGCTATGAGTTCTGCCGACGGCTGAAATCAGACCTTATGACAAGCCACATTCCCGTGGTTATGGTAACGGCCAAGGCCGACATGAGCGAGCAGGTTGACGGACTTTCGCTCGGCGCGGTGGCTTATGTAACCAAGCCTTTCGACCCCGCCTACCTGCGGGCACTCGTCAAATCGCAGCTCGACAATGCTCTGTCGCTGCGCCGCAAACTGGGCGAGAGCACCGAAACTGAGGCTGTGGCCGACCAAATGTCGGCCGAAGACCGTCATTTTATGGACGACCTGTACCATTATATGAAGCAGCGTGCTGCCGAACAGGAACTCAACGTGCCCACCGTGTGCCACGACTTGCTCATAAGTCAGTCGAAATTCACCTACAAACTCAAGCAGCTCACGGGCGACACTCCCGGTGCTTTCTTCCGAAAATACAAGCTAAACCGGGCCGCGCAGCTCTTGCACGAAGGCACATACAACGTTTCCGAGGTGGCGGCGATGACGGGTTTCGGCACGGCTGCCCATTTCTCGGTGGCGTTCAAGAAGCAGTTCGGCGTTGTCCCGAGCGAATACTGACGGCAGCGCAGGCGTTGCCTGATATGTGACAAATAAGGCGGAGACCACCTGTCAACGTCGGCTTTCAGAGCCGCGAGGCAAGGAGTCTCCGCCAATCGTTATCTAAAACATTAGTTATGGCCGTATCAATACATTCCGAATACGAAATGGTAGACGTAGCTTATGCCCAATCCTGCTATCGTAGATGTTATCACATGCACCATGCCGGGCATCATAAACGAGTGGTTGAGCAGGTATTTGCCTATGACGGTAGTGCCCGACCGGTCGAAGTTCACCGTGGCGATGTCTGACGGATAGTTGGGAATGAAGAAATATCCGTAAACCGAAGGCATCACGCCGAGAAGCACCCAACCCTCAATGCCGAGTGTGTAGGCGAGTGGAAGCATTGCCACCACGACTGCACCCTGCGAGTTGATGAGCACCGAAACGAAGAAGAATGCCAGTGCGATAGTCCAAGGATAGGCTTTAACAAGGTCGGTGAGCATGGCCTGTATTTCAGGCTGGTAGTTTGAGAAATAGGTGTCGCTCATCCAAGCAATACCGTATATTGCCACCACGGCCACCATTCCGTTCTGCCACACAGCTCCGCCCACGGCCTTCTTTGCCTTTGCCTTGCAGAAAATAATCATCAGTGCGGCTGCTGAAATCATCGTAATCTGTATCACAATGTTCATTGCGAGCGGCTTCTGCACGGCTTCTGTCACGCCGGCCATAATCACTCCGGCCTTGGCAAGCTGCTTCGCCGTTTCGGTAACTCCGTTGGCCAGGGTTATTGTTTCGGGGGCTCCGGCCATAACCTGCACGCTCTTGTAGCTTGGCAGAAGGTTGCATCCCATCATGCTTGCCACCGAAATGACGACAATCACCACGAGTGCGGCAAGGAAGATGTAGACAGCGCGCTTGCTTTCGGGTGCGATTTTCTTGTCGAGTGTGGTGGCGGTGTTGCCGTAAATGTATTCGCGCTGCACGGGGTCTTTTATCTTTGCGAGGAAACGCGGGTCTTTGTCGAGGTCAAGACCACGGTTCCAGCTTGCTGCAACGGCAAAAAGAATGCCGACAATGCAGGCAGGTATCGTTACAAGTATAATCTGCACGTTGCTCACATGGAAGCCGTTGTCGATGCTTATCGTCGAGAATGCCACTACGGCGGCGGCTATCGGCGAGCATGTTATGCCTATCTGCGAGGCTATGCTGGCTATGCCGCAGGGGCGTTCAGGGCGTATACCCTTCTTCAGTGCGATGTCGCAGATGATTGGCATGAGCGTGTAGACCACATGGCCAGTGCCCACAAGCACGGTGAGTATGAATGTTGTGAACGGCGCGAGGATAGTGATGCGCTCGGGATGACGGCGCAGTATTCGCTCGGCAATCTGTATCATCCAGTCCATTCCGCCCGAAGCCTGCAGCATTCCCGCGCATGTCACGGCGGCTATTATTATATAGATGACATCGGTGGGAGGGTTGCCGGGCTTGAGTTGAAAACCAAACACAAGGACGGCAAGCCCTATTCCCGAAATTGCACCAAGTGCAAGTGAGCCGTAACGGGCTCCTATCCACAATGCTACCAATACCACAAGTAGCTCTACTATCATTAATAATGTCATAAGAGTAATAGTTTAGATTGTTTTATTTTCGGCGGCAAAGTTATTCCGATTTGCTGCCGATGCCTTTCGATTTTCCGCATTTGACTTTCGGAAAATCGCAAAACATGCACAAAACTAAGCTTTTGCATACTGTGGTATATGCAAAGGAAAAGAAAAGCAGTGGGTGTGGAAGGATTTTTAAAAATGGCCATTTGCGTGCTGGCGTGTGCCGGCACCGAGCAGTATTCAGCGTCGCTTGGCGAACATCCGGTCGATAATCATGGCCAGGGCACCGTCGCCCGTGACGTTGCACGCCGTGCCGAAACTGTCCATCGCTATGTAGAGTGCAATCATTAGGGCAAGAGCCTGCTGGTCGAAACCGAGCATCGACTCGAGTATTCCCAGTGCCGCCATTATCGCACCGCCCGGAACTCCGGGTGCAGCCACCATTGTTATGCCGAGCATGAGGATGAAGCCCGACATCGAGGCAAAACTGTATGGCATGCCCTGCATCATCATCAGCGCGAGCGCGCAAGCCACTATTTTCAGCGTGCTTCCCGACAGGTGTATCGTGGCGCACAACGGAATAACAAATCCGGCGATGTCCTTGTCAACCCCATTGCTTATTGTCTGCCGCAGCGTGACGGGAATTGTGGCCGCCGACGACTGCGTGCCGAGTGCCGTGAAATAGGCTGGCATCATGCGGCCGAGTGCGCGCAGCGGATTCTTGCGGGCTATTGCCCCGGCTACACAATACTGCAGCAGGAGCAGCATGATGTGCATGATGAATATCACGCCGATTATCTTCACAAACACGGTGAGCACGCGTGTCACCTCGCCGGAGTGCGTCATGTTGAAGAATATGCCGAAAATATAAATGGGAAGAAGCGGCAACACCACCTTTTGTATGGTTTTTGTAATCACTTCGCGCAGGTCGCAGAGCGACCGTTTCAGCGTGTCGCCCGAGAGGGAGGCAGTGCCCAAGCCGAGCGTGAAGGCCATTACGAGCGATGTCATCACGTCCATAGGAGCGGGAATCTTCACTGTGAAATAAGGAGTTATGCCTTCGGCCTTGGTTATCTGCGACACATCGACGCTGCTGTGTATGAGCGACGGGAACACCGTTTGGGCCACGCCATACGACATGAAGCCCGAGAATATCGTGGCCCCGTAGGCCAACAGTGCCGTGGCCAGCAGCATCCGTCCTGCGCCTTTGCCTATGTCGGCAATGGCAGGAGCTACCAGCCCGACGATAATAAGCGGGATTAGAAAACCGAGAAATTCGCTGAACAGGGCGTTGAATGTTACAAACACTCGCACGGGCATGCTCGGCGACACTGTCCCGGCGGCTATGCCGAGCACTATGGCAATGATGATTCTCGGCAGCAGACCGATGTGTATTTTTTTCATAGGTAGGCGTTTCGTTGTCGTGTGGGTGCGCCGCAGCAGAGTGGCTGCGGCGTTGCCCAAGTGCAAAAATAACTCATTTTGCCGACATCGCGTGCATGTGCGGCTTCGTTTTTTCGCAAAGCCGCCGTTATTTGGCGTGCCGAACGCCCGCCGTGCAAGTGCCGCTACTTATCGTTGTCGGCAAGGGCTGCCATGAACTCGCGGTGGAATGTCTGCGCGAAATGCAGTATTTCGCGCCGTGCCTCGTCGTCGAGTTCCCAGATGCTAGCCTCGCCGCGGCGGTGGGCAAGCACATGGCGTGCACACCGGGCAATCTTGCGTTTGTTGTTGCGGGCCTGCAACTGGTCGCCCTGTATGGGCTTCTGCGTGTCGATCGAACGTGCGGCCAGGCGTTGCATGAATGTTTCGTAGCGGTTGAAGAGCAGTGCCTGGCGCATCATCTTCTCCGGATCGGCATCAATGCCTTCCATGTCTATCAGCCCATCGAGCTGCTCGTGGCTCCAGTCACTGTCGTTGAGCCAGTGCCACTGGAAAATGAGTTTCTGCTCGAGCATGATGAGTTTGTCGGCCAGTGCGTCGGTCTCGCCGTCGGCTGCGGCGGCAAACTGTGTGTAGGCGAAGCGTGCCAGACTGCGCGGCGAGCACTCGGTGTGCTCCTCGCCTTCGAGTGCCGCGCCCGTGAGGTTTATGCGCCAACGTGAGATGCGGTTCTTCACGAGAATGGTGTGCGCGCCCATGAGTAAGTCGGAGAGCGGTCCCTCGCATCCTATCTCGGCCACCATTGCGAGCCTTTCGCGCATGTCGCGCACGGCAAGGGTGCCGTCTTCGCGTGCCACGCAGAGGTAGACAAGTTTGTCGTTGTCGAGCGAAATGGAGAAACGGTCGTTGTTTTTGTCGGGCGTGAACGAATACCGCCATTCGGCGGCGCGGTCGTGTTCCACTTCGGCTTCGCCATCAATGCGCGTGCCGTTGGGGTCGGTGAGCATGAAGCCCGAGAATGGCAACTGCAGCTTTATGTCAAAGGATTCGCCGTCGCGGGGCGTGAGGTGGCATGCGATGCCGTCGTCGCCGAAGTCGGCCTTGCGCACGGTGAATTCGTCGTCGCACTCCGTTGCCTTGTCAATCGACACCTTGCCGTAGGGCCACGACACGCTGAAGGCGATGCTATCGTCGTCGTCGCGAGTCACGGTGAGAAACTCGTCGGGCGCAATGCCAAGGTAAGTCACCGTGGCAGGGGCAACCTCTTCGTCGCCGTCGCCGAGGGCGCACACCTGAAGAGGGCCTATCGTGGGGTCGTCGTCCCACTCGTCTTCGCTGACGGATGAGGCCGGACGGAACACCACGAAGGTGAGGCGCGTGGCGCGGCGTGTGCCGTCGGCACGGCACAGGTAGTGCGTTGTTTCTTCGGGAATGTAAAGCGGAGTGCCTATGTATGCGTTCTTGCAGCGCGGCGAATATTCCACCTCGGTCCATGAGGCCGTGGCGTGTGGTTTTTTTTCTGTTGTCATAATGTCGTGTTGTTGCGTTATCCGGCACCGCTCGGGGCGGCGCAGTGTTGAAAACAATGTCCCCTGATGGGGCAAAGTGGCTGCAAAATTACTCAAAAAATATGTATCGGCGAAACTTGAAGAGCGTTTTTTCGCGCTCTGTCTGGGGCTTTGCCACCGCGTGCGGCGGCTGCTGCACGCGCGTGCAGCATATGGTGTGCATGCGTGCAGCATATGCCGCACGCCGCCATTTGCACTCTTTGGCAGCGGCGGCAAAGCTCCGATGCGGCGGCATCAATGCTTTGTGGTGGCGGCATCGATGCTTGCCGTGACAATAAAAAAGGATGTCTGCCAGATTAATGCCGGTTGCCTTTGCAGCCGGAAACCTTGGCAGACATCCTTTGTATGGTGTCTTTCGGTGTGTAGGCGAAAATGTTTGGCGGCGTGTCAGTGCACGTCTTCGAAGTCAACGTATTCGCCTTCGTCTTTCGGGAAAATCTTCTTTTGCATATCGTGTCGGCTCCGCGTGTCGTATATCTCCTCGTTGCCCATGTCGGCAGTAGACACTTTCTGGCCACGGGCATGTGTTTGCTGCCCCGTGGATTGTTGCCCGGCGGCATTGCCTGTGGTGCTGCCCATGAAGCGTTTTGCGGCCCGTCGCAGGGTGAACAGAAAATATATGATTGTTGCCGCTACGACCGCGATGGCCGCAACGATGCATGTTAAAAAGAGTCCTAGTATGTTCATTTCTTATGATTTTGACGGTAAATGTAATGCATATACCTCAAAATGTGTGCCAAACTTCATCACTCGGCTTTGCCGGCATGGCGCATGGCGATGATTGCAGAGCACAGAAGGTAGAGGGTTATTATCATCCAGAAACTCTCGAAGAGGCCGAATGCCACTATGAATCCTGCCGACACGGCAATGAATGTGTAGCGCACCTCGTTGCCTTTCCAACCCCATTGCTTGAATTTCAGGGCAAACATGGGCAGCTCGCACACCATGAGCCAGCTTGACAGGCACACCATGCCGATAATGGCCAGCACCATGTAGGGCGACGATTCCACTTCGTTTACGCGTGAAACCATGAGCGACCCCCAGAAAAGGGCGTTGGCCGGGGTGGGCAACCCGATGAAAGATGTGGTTTGACGGGTGTCGAGGTTGAACTTGGCGAGGCGCAGTGCGGCAAATGCCGCCATTACGAATGCGAAGTAGGGAAGCCACGGGCGCAGCGGTTCGAGAAACGCAGGATATTCCATGACGTTGAGTTCGGAATAGACAATGGCCGCCGGTGCGAGCCCGAAGGTTATGTCGTCGGCCAGCGAGTCAAGTTCCTTGCCTATGGGCGACGACACTTTAAGAAGGCGTGCGCTCATTCCGTCGAAGAAATCAAACACTGCTCCGATGATTATCCACACCAGCGCGAGGCGCGCGTCGCCGCATATTGCACATACGGTGGCAATGGATCCCGACACGAGATTGGCGCAGGTTATTGAGTTGGGGATGTTGCGTGTGATTGGATTTGCCATGTTCTTGTTTTTGTGGGAAGCCCTGTGTGTTGTTATTTCAGCTTGGCTATCACGGTTTGGTCGCCCGTGGTTGTCTGGCCCATCTTCACGCAAATCTCGGTGCCGAGGGGCAGATAGACGTCCACTCTCGACCCGAACTTGATGAAGCCGAGGTGCTCGTCGATGTAGCACTCCTCGCCTTCCTTGGCGTAGGTCACTATGCGGCGTGCCACGGCACCGGCTATCTGGCGGCAGAGAATGTCGGTTCCGCCGGGCGTTGTTATAACGATGTCGGCGCGTTCGTTCTCTTCGCTTGCTTTGGGCAGCCATGCCTTGTGGAAATTTCCGTTGTGGTGTGCCACCGATTTCACCTTTCCGTCAACCGGAAACCAGTTGGCATGAACGTTGAAAAGGCTCATGAATATGCTCACCATGATGCGGCGTTCGTGGAAATACTCGTCTTCGTCAACTTCCTCTATAACCACAATGCGGCCGTCGGCAGGAGCCACCACAATGTTCTCGGTGTCTTCCTGCGGGAAATAACGTATTGGACATCTGAAGAAATTGACAACTATCGCATAGACAGCGCAGGCCAACACGGCGAAGCACCAGAACGGGGCTCGGTTGTCGGGAATGCGCCACAGAAGCAGGGCGATAGCCGCGAAGACGATGAAACCGTACACAAGTGTGTCGGTGCCTTCACGGTGAAGGCGTATCTTTTTGAGTTTCTTTATTCTCTTAATCATAGTAGTCGGCGTAAAGCTAACCGGGGTAAAACGTTTCAGATGGATGCCGCGCCATGCCTTTCAGGGCTTCTCCCGTGGCTTGTCGTGCGGCCCGTTTCAAGCAAAAACAGTGCCAGTGCCGTGAACGACAATTTGCCTGCGGCTTTACGATGCGGCCTATCTTGTGCAAAGTTAGGGCTTTTTTGCCTATTCAGCAAATTTTCGGTGCTTTCTTTTGGCTGTCTCGTTTTTTAGGACTAACTTTGATTTCAAAATGACCGTATAATGCAAGACTTCGTACATCTACACGTCCACACATATTACTCTATCCTCGACGGCCAGTCGAGCGTGCAGAAACTGGTTGACAAGGCCGTTGCCGACGGTATGCGCGGCATGGCAATAACCGACCACGGCAATATGTTTGGCGTGAAAGAACTGTACAACTACTGCTGCAAGGTGAACTCCAAACGCAAGGAGGAGGGCAAGGAACCGTTCAAACCCATATTCGGCTGCGAGATGTATGTGGCCCGGCGCAAGAAGAGCGACCGCGTGAAGGAGAAGGGCGACATGAGCGGTTATCACCTCATTGTGCTTGCAAAAAACTACAACGGATACAAGAATCTCATAAAACTCGTGTCGCGTGCATGGGTTGATGGCTACTACCAGAGGCCGCGTACCGACCGCGACGACCTTGAACGCTACCACGACGACCTCATAGTGTGCTCGGCGTGCATCGCCGGAGAAGTGCCCGCGAAGATACTGAAAGGCGACATCGAGGGTGCGCGCGAGGCCGTGGAGTGGTATAAGAGGGTGTTCGGCGACGACTATTATCTGGAACTTCAGCGCCACGAGGTGAAAGACCCCAACCAAAGGGCCAACCGCGAAACGTTCCCGTTGCAGCAACGTGCCAACAAAGTGCTTGTTGAACTGGCACACGAGTATGGCATAAAGCTCGTGTGCACCAACGATGCCCACTTCGTTGACAAGGACAATGCCGAGGCCCACGACCACCTGCTCTGCCTTGCTACGGGCAAAGACCTCGACGACCCGAAGCGCATGCTCTATTCAAAACAGGAGTGGTTTAAGACGCGGGATGAAATGAACGATGTGTTTGCCGACGTGCCCGAGGCTCTCAGTAACACTGTCGAGGTGCTCGACAAGGTGGAATTCTACAGCATCGACCACGCTCCCATCATGCCGTTCTTCCCCATACCCGAAGAGTTCGGAACCGAAGAAGACACGCGCAGGAAATTCACCGAGCAGCAACTCTTCGACGAGTTCACGCGCGACGAGAACGGCAACGAGATAATGAGCAAGGAGGATGCCGACAAGAAAATAGCCAAGCTCGGAGGCTACGACAAAATATACCGCATAAAATTTGAGGCCGACTATCTGGCGAAACTAGCCTACGACGGCGCGCGCAAACTATATGGCGACCCTATACCCGACGACGTGCGCGAGCGTGTGAAGTTTGAGCTTCACATTATGAAGACCATGGGTTTCCCGGGCTACTTCCTCATCGTGCAGGACTTCATCAATTCTGCCCGCGACGAATTGGGCGTCATGGTGGGACCCGGACGTGGCTCGGCTGCCGGTTCGGTGGTGGCCTATTGCCTCGGAATAACTAAGATTGACCCTATAAAATACGACTTGCTTTTCGAGCGTTTCCTTAACCCCGACCGTATATCGTTGCCCGATATTGATACCGATTTCGACGACGACGGGCGCGGAAAGGTGCTCGAATGGGTTGAGGACAAGTATGGACACGACAAGGTGGCGCACATCATCACCTATGGAACAATGGCCACCAAAAACTCGATAAAGGATGTGGCGCGTGTTGAAAAGCTGCCTCTCGCCAAGTCGAACGAGTTGTGCAAGGCCATTCCCGACAAACTGCCCGACGGGGCAAAGATGAACCTGCCCAACGCCATAAAGTATGTGCCCGAACTGAGGGAGGCCGAGGCAAGCAGCGACCCGAAGCTGAGCAACACCATAAAATATGCCAAGATGCTCGAGGGAACGGTGCGCGGAACGGGCATACACGCGTGCGGAACAATCATCTGCCGCGATGCAATCAGCGACTGGGTGCCCGTTAGCACCGCCGAGGACAAGTCTGACCCGGGGCACAAACTCCTTGCCACCCAATACGACGGACACGTCATAGAGGAGACCGGACTTATAAAGATGGACTTCCTCGGACTTTCCACATTGTCTATATTAAAGGAGGCCGTGGAGAACGTGAAGCTTACGCGCGGCATCGAAATCGACCTCGACAACATTCCAATCGACGACGAACTCACCTACAAACTCTACCAGGAGGGACGCACGGTAGGCACGTTCCAGTTTGAGTCGGCGGGCATGCAGAAATACTTGCGCGAACTGCATCCAACGGTATTCGAAGACCTTATCGCCATGAATGCCCTCTACCGGCCGGGTCCTATGGACTACATCCCGTCGTTCATAGCTCGAAAGAACGGCAAAGAAGAGATAACCTACGACATCCCGTGCATGGAGCGTTATCTGAAAGACACTTATGGCATCACCGTCTATCAGGAGCAAGTCATGCTCCTTTCGCGTCAGCTTGCCAACTTCACCCGTGGTGAGAGCGATGCGTTGCGCAAGGCCATGGGTAAGAAGAAAAAGGCCATTGTAGACGCGATGAAGCCGAAATTCATCGAAGGGGGCAAGAAAAACGGCCACGACCCCAAGGTGCTTGAGAAGATTTGGGCCGATTGGGAGAAGTTCGCCTCCTATGCTTTCAACAAGAGCCACGCCACCTGCTATTCGTGGGTGGCCTATCAGACGGCTTATCTTAAAGCCCATTACCCAGCCGAATTCATGGCCGGCAACATGAGCCGATGCCTTAACGACATTGGAAAGATAACTAAACTCATGTCGGAATGTCAGGCCATGGGCATACAGTGTCTCGGTCCCGACGTGAACGAGAGCCGCCAGAAATTCTCTGCCAACAAGAAAGGCGAGGTGCGTTTCGGTCTTGCCGCCATAAAAGGCATGGGCGATGCCGCTGCGCAGGCAATAATAGAAGAACGCGAACGGGGCGGACTTTACAAGGATATCTTCGACTTCGTGCAGCGCGTAAACCTCTCGGCTGTAAACCGCAAGGCCATGGAAAGTCTTGCACTGAGCGGCGGTTTCGACAGTTTCGGCATAAAGCGCGAGAGCTATTTCGGCGTGAATGCCAAGGGTGACACGTTTGTCGAGACTCTGTTGCGCTACGGTCAGGTGTATCAGTCGGAGCAAAGTCAGATGCAGAACTCACTCTTCGGTGATATGGGGGGCGTGGAAATCACCACGCCGCCGGTGCCTGATGCCGAAGATTGGGGGTCGATGGAGCGGCTGAAACGTGAGCGCGACCTCGTGGGAATATACATCTCGGCGCATCCGCTCGACGATTACGGCGTTGTGTTGCGGAGCTTGTGCAATGTGCACTGCCCCGAGATAGGACGGTCGATGGACCGTGCTGCAATGGCCAAGTTGGGCGAAATGCATTTCGGAGGCATCGTGACCGGGGTGGTGTCTAAGATTTCCAGAAACGACAAGCCTTACGGACTCGTAACCATAGAAGACTTTGAAGGGGCCGGCGAACTGGCTCTCTTCGGCGATAGTTGGACGCAGTGGGAGAGCAAACTCAGGGAGAATTATCCCGTGTATATCGTGGCTCAGTGCCAACCGCGTTTCCGCAACAACCCCGACTCGCTCGAAATGGTGGTGAAAAGCGTGGAGTTTCTGAGCGATGTGAAGAACAAAAACGTGAACAAGTTCACCATATACCTCGATTCCGACATATTCAAGACAGAAGATACCGATGCCGATGATGCCGGCGACGAGGTGCGCGTGGAGGACATAGTGGGCGAGATACTCGACAATCCCGGCACTGTGCCGTTGCATTTCGTGGTGCACGACATAGAAAACAATACCAATATCGAACTGAAAAGCAAAACTGCAATGGTGGATGTCAGCGC
The DNA here is from genome assembly GCA_963654815.1 of Lachnospiraceae bacterium. Classification (GTDB taxonomy): domain Bacteria; phylum Bacteroidota; class Bacteroidia; order Bacteroidales; family Bacteroidaceae; genus Prevotella. The sequence continues at coordinate 40,825 of CAVKCP010000007.1, forward strand.
GCGTCTGCTGAATTATCTCGACGGCATAAAGAACGAAGGAAAGAACGTGAGATACTCAATAAACTGACGTGGCACGGTATTTGCACAATAAATTAAAGGTAAAATACGGCTTTATCAGACATAAACCGATATTATTCAACATAAACAACAGATAAAATGGAAGTAAAAATCACAACTGAGAATTTCGAGAGTTACAAGAACGGCGAACTGCCTTTGGTGGTAGACCTTTGGGCAACATGGTGCGGTCCGTGCCGCATGATTGCTCCGATCGTAACCGAACTTGCCGGAGAATATGACGGCAAAATCGTGGTGGGCAAATGCGATGTTGAGGAGAACGACGACATAACAATGGAGTTCGGCGTGCGCAACATCCCCACAATACTGTTCTTCAAGGGCGGCGAACTTGTTGACAAGCATGTAGGCGCAATCACAAAGGGCGACCTTCAGAAGAAATTCGACGCACTGCTGAAATAACGCAATCATACACAATAGAAGGCGGACATGCAAGGATCTAGGCTCTTGCGTGTCCGCCTTCTTCGTTCGGGCAACATTCGGTTGAAGATAAATGCAGGTGTTCCGGATCTTGTTTGGCGACAGTTGTCAGAATGATGTCAGTTTGACGCTTTCACCACTTTTACACCGTTTCTTATGTATATGCCGCGTGTCGGATGTTCGATGCGCATTCCGCACAGATTGTAGTAGACACCGTCGTCGACCGATTTCATCTTCGTCGAGGTGATGCCAGAAGGATCTTGACCGTCGCGGATTACTGGATAAGTAGTGTCGCCAATGGCGATTTCGGTTGGAATATAGTCTTCGCGTATCGCATCGAAAGCCGGCAAGGGAAACCCTTCGTAGTCGAACAGTGTGGTATTGCCCACTTGATTGTCTCCACCGTCTACCCATCCCGTGGGTATCCATGCTCCGTCAACCTTCTGTTCCACCATTACTGGGTCCCAATAGTAGTATCCGCAGATGCGGGTATTGCCTTTTATCACGTTCTGCAACTCCTTTATAAACGCCTTTTGTCCGTCGCGCGAAGCCTCGTTGTAGGCCGTTCCGTTTAGGTGAAGCTGTCCCTCATACTGTCCGTTGTAGCGGCCATAGGGGCGATAGCGCATCCAAGCGTAGCCCGTTTCCATTATCATCAGGTCTTTCTTTATGCCCGCCTTGTTGAGTGTGGAGATGAGATTTTCAATCGTTTCGGCAGGCGCAGTGTTGGTCCAATACGGATAATACGATGTGCCTATAAGGTCGTAGTCGAGCGATTTCATGTGCAAAAAGAACCAACTGTAAGTTGAGGCCGTCACGCCGGTGCTCATTGTGAGGTGAATGATGATTTTTGCATCGGGACAAACCTCGCGCACTGCGGCGCTGCCACATGCCAAGAGACTCTGAAGGTTGGGCATGTCGTTGCAATAACCGTTCACCGTTGGCAGACTGCTTGCATCGGTATAGTAGCCGAAGAGGATGCCGCTCTGTATCTCGTTGCCCAGACTTACATAGTCGGGAGCGGTGTTTTGTGCCGACATGTGTTGCAGCACCGTTTTCGTATAGACGTAGATAGAGTCTTTCAGTTCGCTGAGTGTGCAGCTTTCCCATGCTTTTGGCTTGAATTGCATTTCTCCGTTGGTCCAGAAATCAGAGTAATGGAATGTCAGTTCAATCTTCATTCCGTGGTTTTTTGCCCTCCTGGCGAGGTTGAGCACATCGGCTTCGCCAAGAAATCCGGCAGGCATGGCATAGGTTTGTCCGTTGTATGTCACTGCGTTTCCCGGTTGGTTGTATAGCCGCAGACGCACTGTATTGATGCCGTTGTTCTTCATCACGTCGAGAGCGTCGCACTCGTTGCCGTCGGCATCATGGAATTTTGCCCCGAGACTTTCCACATAATTCAGTTCGCTGATGTCGGCACCGCGCAGATAAGTGTCGGTGTCGGGACTGGTGAGCGTAGCATATCCGTTGGCTATTTTATATGTATGGCCGTCGATGTAGGCAGTGTCGTCGGTTAAGGCATCGTCGTTGTCGTTGATGTACGACAGTTTGAAATTGTCGGCATAGCCCCAAATTGCCGACGAAGAACTTTCTGTATATACGCCTATGGTTATGGCGTCGCCCTCTGCGGCATGCACTGATGCAGAATAGGTAACGTCGCTGTCAATAGAGAAAGGCTTCTTAACGATGTCATTGCCGTTGGCCAAATACAGCGAGAGGCACTGCTGTGTCTGCGCATCCACCGACGCGTTGGCCGTAAGAGTGTATTGTCCGCTGGCGGGAGCGGTGATTGTCTGGCTTATAACGAGGCCTTCGCTGGCAGTGGTTCCATAGAAGTTCATGTAGTAGTTTCCACCACTGAAAGCCTCCCATGAGCCGTCGTATTTTGCGGGCCAAGGGTTGCTCATGGTGTTCCAATCGAAAGTCCATCCCGGACAATCGGTTACCCACGAACTGTAGGAGCAGCTTTCGAAGTCGGGGTTCTGCAACATTGATGTTATGTCAACGCTTGTCTTTGCTCCGGCAGACATGGCCATGCCGAAGAATAAAGAAAAGATTAGCTTTTTCATTATGCCGATTTTACGTTTTGTTGCCAACAAATCGGGGTTCATCGTGAGTGACGGTGAACCCCGGATAATTGAAAAAATAGCGAATGTGTTGCCCTTATTTCACAATCATCTTCTTGCCGTTCTTAATAACCAGACCCTTTGTTCCGTCGGTAATGCGTTGTCCTGCGAGGTTGTAGGCAGGTGTGTCAAGTGTGGCAACAGTAGGGGCTGAGATGCCGCTTTCTTGTGCCACTACCACATTGCCGGCTTCGTAGAATGCGTTCCAATACGACCATGTGGATTGGTTGTAGCTTGCCTGCGCCTCTTCTGACGGCACATACACCTTGCAGTTGTTGGCAATATAGTCCCAAGAAGTAGATCCCTTGAACTGATCGTTCCATCCTTCCGACGAATCGAGCGTAGGAGCGGTGGCGGCATTGCAGGTGATTGATGTGAGATTGTCGCATGATGCGAATGCGCCGGCCTTGATAAGCGTCATGGTTGACGGCAGGACAAGAGTGGTGAGGGCAGGACTTGTCATCCAACCGAAAGCACTTGTGTTGACGGTCTTGATGCCTTCGGATATTGTAATGCTTGTCATTGTAGAGAGAGCATTGGTTTCTGTGCCGTCGCTCACCCACAGGTTGTTCCATGTGCTGTAACCCACTTGCGACACTTCATACTCGGCTGTCATCTCGGTTCCGTCCTCGTTCCACACCTGAATGGTTGCGGGCAATGTGATTTCTGTCGTTGGATTCTCCGTGTCAAGGTAGTAGGTGGTGATGGCTACGGTGCCGTCGGTCAGTCCATAGGCGCAGCAACTCGATCCGTAATAGGCCTCTCCTTCTGTGGCGGTGTTGTATGCCATGGCCGACACTGCAATAATCATTGCACTTGCAAGAGTAAAAATTTTCTTCATAGTAGACTTGTTTTAGTTATAGTGGTAATGTATTGCAAATTTAAGAAAAATATCGTTTTCTTTGTTATAGTTTGATTTGTAATAAGAATAAAACGTTACATTTTATCAACGAAGGCTATAAAACAATAAACCCAATGCCTTGTTGCGCAAAGCATTGGGTTTGAAAGAAGTCGGGATGACAAGACTCGAACTTGCGACCTCACGCCCCCCAGACGCGTGCGCTAACCAACTGCGCTACATCCCGAATTTCTTTAAAGCGGTGCAAAGGTAAGCACTTTATGCGACTTGTGCAAATTTAAAGGCATGTTTTTTCGTTTCTGTGGCGAAAAAATGTCGAAATAGGGCTTCAATTACGTTGCTTTCGGGGTGAAATGCCTGCTTTTTATAAAATCATCATGTTGTCAATCGTGGTGTGACAAGCAACTCTTTGTCAGTGCAAATCTATTAAAAACACTTAAAAGAGAATTCCGTAAAACAATAAAGATGTGCCCTATACATTATTATATATGTAAGCAAACCCTGCCGGGAATGTTCCGCAAGGCTTCATGCTGAACGAGAATAAGGCAGAATGTAACATGAAATAAAGCAAAGATATGGTATATATGAAGAACAACATCGTGAAGGCTGCCGCTGTGCTTGCGGTGGTTTCGGCACTGTCGGCATCGTGTGCCACGGGCAAGAAAGTAACTGACGCAGGTGCAGCAAATGCTGTGGGCGGTGCAAACACCGGCAGCAAAGTTGGCGACAACGAAGCCGTGAAGTCGACCGATATGCTTGACGACGACTGTCTTGTGCTGTCCGACGAGCAATACAACCGCTTTGTTGACGGCAGCAATGCCTTTGCCTTCAAACTTTTCAAGCAGACCTTGGGAATGGAGTCGGGGGTGGTTTCGCCGTTGAGCGTGTCTTATCTTATGGGAATGTTGGCCAACGGAGCCTCGGGGCAGACTCTCGACGAGATAGTGAAAGCCATGGGGTGTGAAGGAATGAGCGTGGCCGACATAAACGCCGCGTGCAAAACCATGATGCAACGTGCCGCATCGGCCGATGCCTCCACCGTGGTCAACGTGGCCAATTATGTGGCGCTTAACAAGCAATATCACCTCAACGGCACCTTCTCGGCGGCTTTGGCCGACAGCTACAAGGCCGGAGTGGATCAGCTCGACTTCACATCGCCGCAGACACCGGGGCATATAAACAACTGGTGTGCAAGCCACACAGGCGGCATGATACCGCAGATTGTTGACAATGTAGACCCTGGTGCAGTGTCGTATATAATGAATGCCATATACTTCAACGGCACATGGGCCGACAAATTCGACAAAGCTGCGACCAAGACCGAGCGTTTCAGAGGCTACACGCGCGACGTGAAACGCGTGCCGATGATGCACAACAACGGAAAATATATGTATTGCTCGCGCGACGGTTATGCCGCCGTGGCACTGCCCTACGGCAACGACAGCTATCGCATGACGGTGATTCTGCCCGACGATGGCAAGGGCGTGGCCGACATAATGGGCAGTTTCGGCGAGAAAGAATTCGCCGCATTGCCGCGCCAAATGGCCGAATGTATTGTCGATTTGAAGCTGCCGCGCTTCACTACAAGCGTGACCTTGCCGCTCAACAGCATCATATCAAGTCTTGGGGCACCAACGATGTTCGGTTCGGCAGCCGATTTCTCGCGCCTTGCCGACGGCCGGGTGCTTGTGAGCCAGATGCTGCAGAAGGCGAAGATTGAGGTGAGCGAGGAAGGCACGAAAGCCGCCGCCGTGACTGCTGCGATAATGACCACCACGGCACTCGCGCCCGAACCGCGCCGTGTGGAATTCCATGCCGACCGCCCGTTTGCCTACATCATTTCCGATTCCAACACCGGCACCATTCTTTTCATGGGCCAGTATGCAGGCGACTGAACGGCATTCCCTTTCTGAAAATCCTGACGACGGAGACCCTTCGGGGCCTCCGTCTTTTCGTTAATGACGTCACATAATGTATTCTGGCGGTGCAAATAGCGTCACATTCAAGGCAAAATGCCGCCTGCAAAGCAACAAAACGTCAGTCATGCATACACGCATAATGAAAATTTGCTTAACTTTGCAGCATCTCATGCGCATGCTGTCTTGTTTCGGCGCGTGCTGCAACAATAACCATTTATAAATCTCCATAATGAAAAAGCAATTACTGTTGGCCTTCGCCGTGGCGGCAACCCAGGCCGTAGCTCAGGTTGCCGTGAGCAGCGGCGACTACGACCTGAACAATTTCCGCCCGTCAACCAACGTGCAGTTCAGCGAAACTCCGCTGCCCATAGTGTTTCTCACCGTCAACGGACAGGTGATACAACGCGAGACAAAAACGCTTGCCACCATGAAGATAATCGACAACGGCGACGGGCACAACTATGTCGACACCACGCTACATGCCGGACAAACGATTGACTGGGAGGGGCCGATAGCCCTGAAATACCGTGGCAACACCTCGTTCACTGGGTCAGACAAGAAACCGTTCGGCATAAAGACGCTCTCCGAGGCCAGCCTCGATGCCAAGAAGGCAAAGGTGAAGATAATGGGAATGGGCAAGGACAACGACTGGGCTTTGCTCGCGCCGTGGGAAGATAGAAGCTACATGCGCGACGTGCTCACCATGGAACTGGCACGCGGAGGCAACTCGTTTGCACCGCACATGAAGTTCTGCGAGGTGTTTGTCGACGGCTATTACTACGGCGTGTATATCATGTCGGAGCGTGCCACCAAAGGCAAGAAACGCCTCAATCTCGACGATCCCACTGCCGACGACCTCACGGGCGACTTCCATGTGGAGATTGACCGCAAGGACGAGGAACACTACTACACGTCGAAACACCACCCCGTGAGCAGCACCGGACGCGAATACACCAACCGCACCGTGGCCTACCAGTATAAAGAACCCGAATATGACGACTTCGCCGAACTGCCCGATGGCGTTGAGGCTGCCATACAAAGCGCCATAGACACAATGGAAGACTCGTTTGCGCAGGACGACTACACGGGGTCAACGGGCTACCGCAACTACATCGACGTGTCATCGTTCATCGACTACCAGATAGCGCAGGAGTTTGCCAACAATGTCGATGCCTACCGACTGAGCACTCCGCTCTACAAATACAGCGAGACCCACGCAGCACAACTTGGCACCGATTCAAAGTGGAAAACGGCTTTGTGGGATTTCAACATAGCCTACGGCACGGCCAACTACTACGATGCCAACAACACATCGTCGTGGCGTTACAAGAGCAACGACCTCATGGCAAGTGCCGACCAGCAGCTCGTGCCGTTCTATTGGTACAAGCTGATGAACGACCCGGCCTATGTCTCCGAACTGCGCCAACGATGGACCGACCTTCGCGCGGCCAACTATTCGGCTGAATTCATAAGTGAAAAAATCGATTCGCTTGCCTCAGTGCTGCGCGAGAGCGGCGCGCTCGACCGCGACAACCAGGCTTGGCGCAACCATTTCGGCACGTTCGACAACTACGTCGACGAGCTCAACCAGTTTGTAAAGAGCCGTCTTGCCTTCATCGACAAGAGCTGGAAACTGAAGGAAAAGGCCGATGCCGACTGCATGGCAATGACGGTGGCAAGCGGTTTCAATGCTGACGTGATAGCCGAAGCACTGCCTTCGGCCTCGCACATCACCGGCACGCTCGACAACACAGGCTACACCTTGTTCTCTACCGGTGTTCAGGAGAGTGGCGCGGTGGCCGGCGACGACCGCAAGGTGATGTCGAACAGCGGCGTGGAATATGTGCTTGCCGACTACACGCAGCCCAATGCGCTCACGCTTACAAGCACCACCGAGCAGGAACTGGCTTTCGACACGCTCGTGAATGCCAAGAAAATATATGTGCTCGCAGTGTCGGCCGACGGCAGTTCGCAGCTCACCGTTACCCCGCTTTATGCCGACGGAACACGGGGCGATGCCGTTACCGAGACAATAGCCGACTGGTATAACACCACCGAGAGCGGCGATGAGGCTGTGTATGGCCTCGGACGCATCCTCACCAAGTCGTCTGGATGGCAGGGACAGAGCGACGTTGTTGACAGCAGAGAGGCATACAGTCTGTATGAGGTGGCTCTCTCGGCCGACTCCAGCCGCAAACTCTCCGGCGTTGCAGTGTCGAAGACAGGCGGACGGACTACCGTTCTCGCTGTGTCGGCATCGGTTGACAAGGAGGTTTCGGGCGTAATCGGCATCCTGGCCGACGACAACCGAAGCGTAGTGGGCGTGTATGGCGTAGACGGAAAACGCCGCGCCATGTGCAGCCGAGGTCTTAACATCGTGCGTTACAGCGACGGCACCACACGCAAGATAATAGTGAAATAACCCGGGCAGGCATCTGCATGCCACCCAAATACAAGGCGGCGCACACCCCAAGAAGGGCGTTGCGCCGCCTTTTTCGTGTGCATAGATTGCAATTTGCGGCCTCGGCACTTTCGTTGTGGAAGTGTGCCTCGCCCGGCACAGTGGCCATTGCGGCTGTGCAGACAGTGTTTGCAGCACAGAAAAAGTGAAATGTATAAATAAGTTAAAAGTGATTACCCACTTGTAGGTAATTCATGGAAATGATGTATCTTTGCAGCATACAAAAGTAGGTACTTACTCTTTTGCTCAGACAATAACATTAATAACAATAAAAAGAACAAATCATGGCTTACGTAATTGGTAGCGACTGCATCGCATGCGGTACTTGTATCGACGAATGTCCGGCTGGAGCAATCTCTGCTGGCGACCAGTATTCAATCAACCCCGACACTTGCGTTGAGTGCGGCACTTGCGCTGATGTTTGCCCCCAGGGCGCTATCAGCCTTCCCGAATAAGGAAATTCTAACAACAGATTATTATCATGACGGCCACCAAACATTTGGTGGCCGTTTTTCTTTTATGTCGGTCTAAAAGGCTAACTTTGTGCGAAAATTACGCAAAAGGAATACATTTTATGACAAATGCCGACTATACTGCGCGCGCCGTTGACTTGTTGTCGCGGCTGATAGCCACGCCATCGGTGAGTCGCAACGAGGATGCTGCGGCCGCTATAATGTTTGCCGAACTCGAAAAACTCGGTTTCGCGCCGCGCCGCACGGGCAACAACGTGTGGGCAGTGGGTGGCACCTACGATGCCGCGCTACCCACACTTCTGCTCAATGCCCACATCGACACGGTGAAGCCCGTGGCCTCATGGACGCGCGACCCTTTCTGCCCATCGCTTGAAGACGGCACACTCTATGGCTTGGGCAGCAACGACTGTGGCGGCGGACTGGTGTCGCTCTTGCAGGCATTCTGCCATCTTGCCGGGCGCAAGCAGCCCTACAATGTCATCTATCTGGCTTCGGCCGAGGAGGAAGTGTCGGGTGCAGGCGGCATAGTGGTGGCTCTTCGCGAATTGCCGAAGATTGATGTCGCGGTGGTGGGTGAGCCCACCGGCATGCAGCCTGCCGTGGCTGAGAAAGGACTTATGGTGCTTGACGTGACCGCACGGGGACGTAGTGGGCACGCGGCGCGCGGCGAAGGCGACAACGCTATCTACCGCATGCTCGACGACCTGTGCTGGCTTCGTGCTTTCAAGTTCAACCGTGTGAGCCCCTTTCTCGGTCCTACGCTCGCGCAGGCAACGGTTGTCAATGCCGGAACCCAGCACAACGTGGTGCCCGACGAGTGCCGTGCCGTGGTTGACGTGCGTGTGAACGAGATGTACACCAACGAGGAGGTGTTCGGCATCGTGAAGCAGAACATGCGTTCGGAGGTGTCGGCACGGTCGTTCCGCCTGCGCCCTTCGCACATCGATGTGTCGCATCCCATAGTAGAACGATGCGTGGCTATGGGCGGCAGGCCGTTCGGGTCGCCCACATTGAGCGACCAGGCTCTCATGCCGTTTCCCTCGCTCAAGATCGGACCGGGCGACTCGGCGCGGTCGCATTCGGCCGACGAATACATACGCATTGCCGAAATTTCAGCGGCAATAGATTTCTACATGCAGTTGCTCGACGGCCTCCGCATCACTCCGTGGCAACCGCAAGAGTAGCGTTCCTGGTTTATTTGTAACCGGTAAAATATCGTATTAGCACGGTAAAATATAGAATGTCTGCCGTTTATAAGGTTTGGAAAAATACAGGGGACACTTTTGAGCATTGTCTGGTTTGCTATCCATTGCCCCTGAAAGGGGCGCAGATTATAGGATAGGGGCTTGCCCTTATTTATTGAATTCATCGTATTTTGCCCCCGTAGGGGGGCGTATATTTCAATATCACAATGAATTATGCGCCCCCTACAGGGCAAATTTAGTGAAATACACAAAC
>CAVKCP010000008.1:0-47204 GCA_963654815.1 Lachnospiraceae bacterium
TCACAAAGTTTTCGCAACTGAGCATCTTCAGCGAACTGAACAACATCACCAACATTTCCATGGACAACGAGTTTGCGGGTATCTGCGGCATCACAAAGGAAGAACTGTTGGAAAACATGTCGGAAGACATTGATATGCTTGCCAAAGCATTAGGATATTCACGGGAAGAAACAATAACCAAACTAAAGGAGCAATACGACGGTTATCACTTCTCAAAAGTGTCACCCGACGTATTCAACCCATATAGTCTGCTCAACTGCTTTTCAAAGCGTGAACTCGGTGCTTACTGGTTCACCTCAGGCACGCCCACATACCTTATTAATATGCTAAGGATATTTGACGTGCTACCCACCACCATTGCACCTATGGAAGCATTGGAGTCTGCATTCGATGCTCCGACAGAGAATATGCGAACCATCACACCTTTGTTGTATCAGAGCGGATATGTCACAATTAAAAACTATGACAAGGAAACAACACTTTACACCCTCGATATCCCTAACAAGGAGATAAAGGTAGGACTGTACGACAATCTACTGCCATACTATCTTGAAGGAATGTATGCCCAACAGGGTGGTGTCACCATAGCACGCATGTCGGCTCTCATACGCAAGAACAAAATGGACGACGCACTGCAACTACTGCAGGATTTCCTCGGCACTGTGCCCTACTGCAACGTCACCAACTACGAGGGGCACTACCAGCAGATGCTCTTCATCATCTTCTCATTGCTGACAGACTACCTGGTGGACGTAGAAGTGCATACGCCCAAAGGCAGAGTAGACATGGTGTTGCTCACACGCACCGACCTCTACATCATCGAACTGAAACTCAACCAGTCTGCACAGGCGGCGATGAAACAAATCAACCTCAAGGACTACCGCCAACGCTTCGCCCTAAGCGGCAAGCCTATCACCAAAGTAGGCATCAATTTCGATGCCACGCAGGGCAACATCACCGACTGGGTGATAGAAGCATGACTAACAACTTTACAAAAAAAGTGCAGCTATAACAATGGTTAATATTAGTTAAACCAATATCCAATTCCAACCTACGGCTTGGCCAACCCGTTTTGTTTTAGTAATTTTGCAAGGTTTTAATGTATAAGAATAAAGTCGGTTACAGTTTCGTTAGAAATAGAAGGTAAATAAGATGAGACAACTTAAGATTCAGAAGAGTATTACAAACCGTTCGAGTGAAGCCCTCGACAAATACCTTGTAGAGATTGGCCGCGCTCCTTTGATTTCCATTGACGAGGAAATCGAACTGGCGCAGAAAATCAAGAAGGGCGGTCCCGAAGGCGAACGTGCAAAAAACAAGCTGGTGACAGCTAACCTGCGTTTTGTCGTATCGGTTGCCAAGCAATACCAACATCAGGGTCTTACACTTACCGACCTTATCGACGAAGGCAACATCGGTCTTATCAAGGCCGCCCAGAAATTCGACGAGACACGCGGTTTCAAGTTTATCTCGTATGCAGTGTGGTGGATTCGCCAGAGCATTCTTCAGGCCATTGCCGAACAAAGCCGCATCGTGCGTCTGCCGCTCAACCAAGTGGGCTCGCTCAACAAAATCAATCACGAGATAAACAAGTTTGAGCAGGAAAACCAGCGTCACCCCTCTGTGGGCGAACTTTCAGAGGCTACAAACATCGATGAAGAGAAGATAGGACAGAGCCTTATGGCCGATGGACACCATGTGAGCATCGATGCGCCCTTCCAGGACGGCGAAGAAAACTGCATGCTCGATGTGATGCCAAGCGGCGAGGACAGCAGAACCGACCGCCATGTGGATCACGAGTCGATGGCACTTGAACTCAACTCGGTATTGAATAAGGTACTGAAAGACCGCGAGATAACCATTATTAGGGAGTGCTTCGGCATAGGTTGTCACGAAAAGGGACTCGAAGAAATAGGCGACCAGCTCGGACTCACACGCGAGAGAGTGCGCCAAATACGCGAAAAGAGTATTGCAAAACTAAGAGACAGCGGCAACGCCAAGATACTTATGAAATATTTGGGCTAAGCGGCAAAAGCCACTACTGGCCGATGAGGGTATGCACTCTTGCGCTTAATGCGCACGACGCATACCCTCATTGTCGTTTTATCCATCTGCATATTCGCGCGCGGCACCGCCACAACAGCACATGATGAACTACGGAATCAACTCACATGCAGTTTGTGGCACTACTTTCGCAAAATAAGTACGGTGCGACAGGAATTTACCGAATAAAAGCAGTATTTTTGCTGCTACAAACTCCTCGGGAAGCCTTTGGCAGCATTTCCCGACAAAAAACCTACAGAAAGACAATGAAAAACAAGTATTACATTGCAAGCCTGGGACTGGCTATGCTCCCGGCAACCGTGCTGGCCAAGAAAACGGCAACACGCCCCAACATACTGTTCATATTGTGCGACGACATGGGCTACGGCGACCTCGCGTGTTACGGACAGCCATACATAAGCACCCCCAACATCGACAGAATGGCAGCCGAAGGCATGCGCTTCACCCAGGCTTATGCCGGGGCACCTGTGAGTGCGCCGTCGCGAGCGACGATAATGACGGGACAACACACGGGACATACGCATGTGCGTGGAAACAAGGAATACTGGAACCTGTCGGAACCAGTGTATTATGGAGCAAACCGCGACTTTTCGGTTGTGGGACAGGAGCCCTACGACCCCGACCATGTAATACTGCCCGAAATAATGAAAGATAACGGCTACCGCACTGGAATGTTCGGTAAATGGGCCGGAGGCTATGAAGGATCGGTATCGACACCCGACAAACGCGGCATCGACGAGTTCTACGGCTACATCTGCCAATTCCAGGCTCACCTGTATTTTCCCAATTTCCTCAACCGTTACAGCCGCAGCCTAGGCGACACGGCCGTGGTGCGCGAGGTGCTCAACGGCAACACGCCATATCCCATGTTCGGTAAAGACTACCACAAACGCAGCCAATATTCGGCAAAGATGATACACGACAAGGCTTTGGAGTGGCTCGACAGGCAAGACGGCAAACAACCGTTTGTGGGATTTTTCACCTATACCTTGCCCCACGCCGAACTGGCGCAGCCCGACGATTCTATACTTGAAGGATATGAAAAGAAATTCTTCACCGACAAGACGTGGGGCGGACAGGAAGCCTCGCGATACAACGCAGTGGAGCACACACACGCACAGTTTGCCGCAATGATAACGCGCCTCGATGGCTATGTGGGCGAGATTTTCGCCAAGCTGCGGCAAAAGGGACTTGACAAGAACACCATCGTGATATTCACAAGCGACAACGGCCCGCACGAGGAAGGCGGTGCCGACCCCGAATTCTTCGGGCGTGACGGTAAGCTGAAAGGACTGAAAAGACAATGCTACGAGGGTGGCATACGCATCCCCTTCATCGCATGGTGGCCAGGCCACATAAAGCAGGGAAGCACAAGCGACCTTCAGTTTGCCTTTTACGACCTTATGCCCACATTCTGCGACCTTGCAGGCGTAAACCATTACGAAAAAAAATATGCCAACGGTAAGCCCGGCGAACATTTCGATGGACTGTCGATAGCCCCGACACTGCTTGGCGACGACGCCCGACAGAAGCGCCATGAACACCTTTACTGGGAGTTTGCCGAAACCGACCAGATTGGAGTGCGCATGAACGACTGGAAACTTGTGGTGATAAAAGGCATACCACACCTGTACAACCTTGCCGACGATATTCACGAAGACAACGACATAAGTGCAGAGCATCCCGACATAGTAAGGCAGCTCGTAGAGGTAATAAACAAGGAGCACATAGACAATCCCGACTACAAAATCACGCTTCCGCAGTAGCACACAGGCAACGGCGCAAACCGCCCTGTGCCCTGCCAGTACCTGCAAGCGGCCACACGCCCAAGGTTTTTGCAGCCGGATGCTTTCATTATTCGTTTTTTTTGCCTAATTTTGCATATTAATATATGTGCTTTTGGGCAACCGTATTTGCAACGGCATTGCCGCCGCACCAACCACAGGATGATTGCCTGACAAACAGTATTTGCATGAAAGAGATAATTGTTAGAGACGAGGATTTGCGCAAGGCATCGGCAGAAGATTTCGATGCCTTTCTGAAAGTGTTCTACGATGCCATAATGACACACGTAGGCGGAAAGCTTACTGCCGAAGCCATGCAGCAGCTCAACACCCCGCAAATTACACTCGTGGCCTACATACAAATGCGCGACGAGGTGATGGACGGAGGTTTCGTGCAATTGATTTACAACGGTCTCGGCGGTTTCATCTTTATGAACCCGTTTGCCAAGATGATGCGCATGTGGGGCATAAGCGACTTGGCAAAGTTGCTTTTCGACGTGCGCAAACTCTATCTGAAGCACCACGAGGCAATAGAACGCGACTGCGACGACGACGAATTCATGGCCATGTTTGAGCAATATCCCGAGTTCGACGATTTCGACGATGCCTTTGTGGAACACGAAGAAGAATGGACCACGGCGGTAGCTATGTATGTAGATGAGCACATAGAAGAGTTTGCCAAAATAGTTTAACTGACATTTTGACGATGAATAAAGAAGAAGAACTGATAAGGAAGAAAAGTCCTGTAAACATAAGAAACAAGAAAGCCTCTTTTGAGTATTTCTTCGTTGACACATACACAGCCGGTATCGTACTTACCGGCACCGAGATAAAGTCGATAAGGCAAGGCAAAGCAAGCCTTGTTGATGCTTTCTGCTATATAAACAACGGCGAGATATGGGTGAAGGGAATGAACATATCGCCATATTTCTACGGTTCATACAGCAACCATGAAAGCAAGCGCGACAGAAAACTGCTGCTCAATCGCCGCGAAATAAACAAGCTTCAGGAAGCCACAAAAATGGTGGGCTTCACGATAGTGCCCATTCTCATCTTCATCGACGGCAACGGAATGGCGAAGGTTGACGTGGCCCTTTGCAAGGGAAAGAAGGAATATGACAAGCGGCAGACATTGAAAGAGAAGGAAGACCGCCGCGAAATGGACAGAGCTATGAAACATTATTGACCCGCAAATTTCAAGACATGGGAATAAGGGAGGCAATAAAAGACCGGGTGCTGGTGCTGGACGGTGCCATGGGCACGATGATACAGCAATACAACCTCACCGAGCAGGATTTCAGAGGTTACAGGTTTTTGAACGTAGAGGGGATGATGCGCGGCAACAACGACATGCTCAACATCACACGCCCCGATGTCATATCCGATATACACTGCAAATATCTCGAGGCAGGAGCCGACATCATAACAACCAATACATTCAGCAGTCAGCGCATTTCGGAGGCCGACTACCACTTGGCCGACTATGCGCGCGAAATGGCATACACTGGTGCGAGGTTGGCACGCGAGGCTGCCGACAAATACTCCACTGCCGAGAAACCGCGCTTCGTGGCAGGTTCGGTGGGGCCAACTAACAAGACTTGCTCGCTGAGCCCCGACGTAAGCGACCCTGCTGCACGCGACGCTACCTACGCAATGCTGTTCGATGCCTATTACGAACAGATTGAGGCACTCGAACAGGGCGGCGTTGACACAGTGATAATAGAGACCGTGTTTGACACACTCAACGCCAAAGCCGCAATCGATGCGACAATGCAAGTGTCGCGCAAACGGGGCAGAGACTTGCCCATAATGCTCAGCATCACGGTGAGCGACCTTGCTGGAAGAACTCTGAGCGGGCAGACGCTTGAAGCCGTTTTGGCAAGCGTCAGCAGTTTCCCTATATTCTCAATAGGCTTGAACTGCTCGTTTGGGGCAAGACAAATGAAACCGTTTCTGGAGGAACTGGCACGCAAAGCACCTTATTATATTAGTGCCTACCCCAACGCCGGACTTCCCAACAGTCTCGGACAATACGACGAAACAGCCGAGAGCATGGCTCCGCAAATAGCCGAATTCATCGACGAACGTCTTGTGAACATCATAGGTGGATGCTGCGGAACTACCGAAGAATTCATCAGGAAATACTCTGAAATCGTAGCCGGGAAACCCATACACATCCCCGTTCCGGCCCCCAATACGCTGTGGTTAAGCGGTCTTGAACTGCTCGACGTCACTCCGTCAGTGCATTTCGTGAATGTAGGCGAACGCTGCAATGTGGCCGGATCAAGAAAATTCCTGCGCCTGATAAAGGAGAAAAACTACGACGAAGCCGTGGGAATAGCAAGAAAACAGGTGGCCGACGGCGCACTGGTAATCGACATCAACATGGACGACGGTCTGCTCGACGCACGGCAAGAGATGGTGACATTCCTTAATATTATCGCCTCGGAACCTGAGATTGCGAAAGTTCCGATAATGATCGACTCTTCGAAATGGGATGTAATACAGGCCGGACTGCAATGCGTCCAGGGCAAATGCATCGTCAATTCAATATCACTCAAAGAGGGAGAAGAAGTATTTCTGAGCCACGCCCGTGACGTAATGCGCTATGGTGCAGCCGTTGTCGTAATGTGTTTCGACGAAAAAGGGCAGGCCACGTCATACGACCGCAGAATTGAAATAGCACAACGCGCCTACCGTCTACTTGTGGACAAAGTGGGAATGAACCCGCTCGACATCATCTTCGACCCCAACATTCTGGCCATTGCAACCGGAATGGAAGAGCACGACAACTATGCAGTGGAATTCATAAGGGCCGTTGAATGGATACGCAAGAACCTTCCCGGAGCTCATGTCAGCGGTGGTGTGAGCAACCTCTCGTTCTCGTTCAGAGGCAACAACTACATAAGAGAGGCCATGCACTCCGTGTTCCTGTATCACGCCATTGGCAAAGGCATGGACTTTGGCATTGTCAATCCGGCCACAAAAGTAACCTATGCCGACTTGCCTGAGGAACATCTCAACATAATCGAGGATGTAGTACTCAACCGAAAGCCCGATGCCTCGGACATATTGATAAAGCTTGCAGAAGACATCAAGGCACAGAACGACATAGACAAAGCCGCCAAATCAACCAACGGGACACCGGCCAAGGCAGGGGCAGAACCCGAATGGCGCAAAGCTTCGGTCGAGGAAAGGCTTGGCACGGCACTTGTTAAAGGCATACCAGACTACCTTGAAGACGACTTGAAAGAGGCACTCGGCAAATTTCCCACGGCAGTAAACATAATCGAAGGGCCACTTATGAACGGAATGAACACCGTGGGCGACCTTTTCGGATGCGGCAAGATGTTTCTGCCGCAAGTGGTGAAGACCGCACGCACCATGAAGAAAGCCGTAGCAATATTGCAACCATACATAGAAAACGAACGGAAGACCGGACAGTCGAAGAATGGCAAAGTGCTGCTCGCGACCGTAAAGGGCGATGTGCACGACATCGGCAAGAACATAGTGTCGGTAGTGATGGCCTGCAACAACTACGAAGTGATTGACTTGGGAGTAATGGTTCCCGCCGAACAGATAGTGAACAAGGCCAAGGAGGAACACGTTGACATGATCGGTCTAAGCGGTCTGATAACCCCAAGCCTTGAAGAAATGGTGCATGTAGCCACCGAAATGGAAAAAGCAGGCATGAACATTCCCATTATGGTGGGCGGCGCAACAACGAGCCAACTGCACGCCGCACTGAAAATCGCCCCAGCTTACAGCGGAATCGTAGTGTGGGTAAAGGATGCCGCGCAAAATCCCATAATTGCTTCGAAACTCATGAATGATGATGAACGGAAAGTATTCGAGAAAGATTTGCAGGCCACCTACAAGCGCCTCCGCGAAGAATACGCCCAAAAGCAGGAACGCATATCATCGCTCAGTGAGGCACGGAGCAACAAGCTCAACCTGTTCAACGACGAACAACAACCGCATAACACATAATGTTCCACATCCTACTTGGATAAAATGCCATGCAAGCAGTGAATGGTGATTACAGAACAAAGGAAACATACAAGCACCTCAGCAATTTGGGGAATCTACAATAAACAGTAACAACAGATATGACTTTCAAAAGAAAAAGGGTTTGGCACTGCCTTCCGGGGCAAGAGCCTACCGAACTTGACAAGAAAGTAATGTATTGGGAGAACAAGGGAAAGGAAGTGCCTTCCCGCGAATTGATAAAGACTCCCGAGCAGATTGAAGGAATACGCCGCAGCGGTGTGGTGAATACCGGGGTCTTGGACGAAGTTGCCAAGAACATACACGCAGGCATGAACACCCTCGAAATAGACAAGATATGCTACGACTACTGCGTGTCCCACGGGGCTACGCCTGCCTGTCTGGGCTACGAAGGCTACCCCAAGAGCGTGTGCACAAGCATCAACGAGGTAGTGTGCCACGGCATTCCGAAAGAAGAAGACGTGCTGCAGGAAGGCGACATCATTAATGTCGATTTCACTACAATACTCGACGGCTACTACGCCGACGCTTCGCGCATGTTCATCATAGGCAAGACCACCCCCGAAAAGGAACAACTTGTGAGGGTGGCAAAGGAATGCCTCGAAATCGGAGCAGAGGCCGCCAAACCCTACGGATTTGTCGGCGACATCGGACACGCTATACAGAAGCACGCCGAGAAATACCACTATGGCGTGGTGCGCGACCTGTGCGGACATGGCGTAGGACTTGAATTCCACGAAAAACCCGACGTAATGCACATCGGACACAAGGGACAGGGCATGCTGCTTGTGCCCGGAATGGTGTTCACGATAGAGCCTATGATAAACATGGGCACATGGAAGGTGTTCATCGATGCCGACGACGAATACGGATGGGAGGTCATAAGCGGCGACGAGAAGCCGAGCGCACAATGGGAACACACCTTCGTGATGACCGAACACGGCGTTGAAATTCTAACGCACTAAACGCCGTTTCAAGTAAAACCGGCGTTAACAGCAGTCAAAACATCATTTTCAAAACTGATTTTGTTGAACATAAAATGGCCGAACCAATATATATATTAGGAATTGAAAGCAGTTGCGACGACACGTCGGCAGCTGTATTGCGCAATGACGTTCTGCTCAGCAATGTCACGGCATCGCAGGATGTCCACCGCGAATACGGCGGTGTTGTGCCCGAGCTCGCATCAAGAGCTCACCAGCAGAACATAGTTCCGGTAGTAAGCGCAGCATTGAAACGGGCCGGAATAACTAAGGAACAGCTGTCGGCAGTGGCCTTCACACGCGGTCCCGGACTCATGGGATCACTCCTTGTAGGCGTTAGTTTTGCCAAAGGCTTCGCACGCAGCCTCGGCATTCCGATGATAGATGTCAATCACTTGCAGGGACATGTAATGGCACACTTCATAAAAGAGAGCGACGACGACAACACCAATCCCCCGTTGCCTTTCCTTTGTCTGCTCGTGAGTGGAGGCAACTCACAGATAGTTAAGGTGAATGCCTACAACGACATGGAGGTGCTCGGACAGACAATCGACGATGCTGCGGGCGAAGCGATAGACAAATGCTCGAAGGTAATGGGCTTGGGCTACCCCGGAGGCCCAATCATTGACCGTCTCGCAAGGCAGGGCAACCCGATGGCCTACAAGTTTGCCGAACCGCATATAGCTGGTCTTGACTATAGTTTCAGTGGTTTGAAGACATCATTCCTTTACAGTCTGAGAAAATGGATTGCCGACGATCCCGACTTCATCGAGCACCACAAGAACGACCTCGCAGCAAGTCTTGAGCACACTATCGTTGATATTTTGATGAAAAAGCTGCGCCTTGCCGTGAAGCAAACAGGCATAAAGCATGTGGCCGTAGCCGGTGGCGTGTCGGCCAACAACGGATTGAGAAACGCTTTCCACGACCACGCCGAAAGATACGAATGGCACATATACATTCCGAAGTTCAGCTACACCACCGACAATGCCGCCATGATTGGCGTGACGGGTTATCTGAAATACCTCGACAAGGATTTTTGTTCGATAGACAAGCCGGCTTTTAGTAAAGTAACATTTCAATAAATAAAACAATGGAATTCGAGAAGAAAATATTAAGCAGAGAGATACAACAATATCTGTATGAGTCTGGCAAGACCGTAGGTTCGGCCGAGAGCTGCACCGGAGGCCGCGTTGCCGAAGCCATAATTGCCGTTCCCGGAGCGTCGGCTTACTTCAAGGGTGGCATCGTGTCATATACTAACGAGATTAAGGAGAACCTGCTTGGAGTAAGCAGCCAACTGCTTGCCGAAAAGACGGCAGTGTGCGAAGAAGTGGCAACAGCCATGGTGCAGGGAGCCATTAAAGCCCTGAACGTAGACTATGCCATTGCCACTACGGGCATAGCCGGGCCTGGTGGAGCTACCCCCGGCAACCCTGTAGGAACGATATGGATAGCTTGCGGCAGTGCCGACAAGGTGGAAACAATAAAATTGCAAGAGGACTACGGACGCGACATTAACCTAGCTATTGCCACAAGCAAGGCTTTGCAGCTCTTCTTGAAATTCCTGAAAGAAAACGAACCGAAGGAGGAGTAAAACGCCATCTTGGGCAAGTTTACCCAAAAAGACATAACAACAAAACGACATTCCACTATATGCAGAAAGCGGTGGCGGGTGAGAAAAATCACCTGCCACCGCTTTTTTATTGCGCCACATGTGCCGAAACAAAAGTCAATGCAACTTGCCTGTGCACATGTCTACGCACCACTTGACTAAAACTCGCTTGTGAAATGGAATTTTATATGCTTGAAATCCTGCTGCGCCATGCTCAACACATAGCCAGAATCGGCCAGGAACACATCGCGTCCGTCACGGTCTTTGGCCATATACTGATACTTGCGCTTCTTGAAAGCATCGAGCTCTGCTTCGTCGTCGCTCTCTATCCAGCATGCCTTGTAAAGGTGCACCGGTTCCCAACGGCACTTGGCATTATACTCGTTTTCAAGACGATATTGTATAACCTCAAACTGCAACTGTCCCACAGTGCCTATAATCTTGCGCCCGTTGAACTGGTTGACGAACAACTGTGCCACACCTTCGTCCATAAGCTGGCTTATACCCTTCTCGAGCTGTTTCGACTTCATAGGGTCGTCGTTCTCTATATACTTGAACATCTCGGGCGAGAACGACGGCAAACCCCTGAAATGCAGGTTCTCGCCATCGGTCAACGTGTCGCCAATTTTGAATATTCCGTTGTCGGGCAGGCCCACGATGTCGCCCGGCCACGCCTCTTCTATTGTGCTCTTGCGCTGTGCCATGAACTGTGTGGGCGAAGAAAAGCGCACCGTCTTGCCCAAACGCACATGCAAGTAAGGCTTGTTGCGCTCAAACTTGCCGCTGCACACCTTGCAGAAAGCTATGCACGAGCGGTGGTTGGGGTCGATATTGGCCGTTATCTTGAATATGAAGCCCGAGAATTTAGGTTCTTCGGGTGTCACGTCGCGCTCTTCGGCCTTTGTGGGACGGGGCGACGGAGCTATTTCAACAAAGCAGTTAAGCAGTTCCTGCACTCCGAAATTGTTGAGTGCCGAACCGAAGAACACCGGGGCCACCTCGGCCGAGCGATATGTTTCCACCTCGAATTCGGGATACACACCACTCACCAGTTCAAGATCGTCGCGCAGTTGGCTTGCATCCTGTTCGCCTATGTGCGCCTCGAGTTCGTCTGAATTGATGTCAACCTCCACTTTCTCGGTGACGCGCTGCTTGTCGGGCTTGAACAAATCGAGTTTGTTTTCGTAGATGTTGTACACACCCTTGAACTTCGCACCAATGTTGATTGGCCACGAGAGCGGGCGCACCTTTATCTTGAGTTCGGCCTCAAGTTCGTCGAGCAAGTCAAACGGGTCGCGTCCCTCGCGGTCCATCTTGTTGATGAATATTATTACCGGAGTGTTGCGCATGCGGCACACCTCCATAAGTTTGCGTGTCTGCGTCTCCACACCCTTTGCTCCATCCACCACGATAATGGCCGAGTCTACGGCGGTCAGTGTGCGGTAAGTATCTTCGGCAAAGTCCTGGTGTCCGGGAGTGTCGAGAATGTTCACCTTATAGCCCTCATAGTCAAACTCCATCACAGATGTTGACACCGATATTCCGCGCTGCTTCTCAATGTCCATCCAGTCAGATGTGGCAGTCTTGCGTATCTTGTTGCTCTTCACGGCACCGGCCACCTGTATTTGTCCTCCGAACAGAAGGAATTTCTCGGTGAGCGTAGTCTTACCCGCATCGGGGTGTGATATGATGGCGAACGTTCGCCTGCGTTCTATTTCCTGATTCATGTCTTATTACTTGTCCAATTGGCTGATGCACTCGGCGAGGCTCTCCTCCCAATGCGGTATTTCGATGTTGTATGTCTGCTTTATCTTTGTCTTGTCGAGCACTGAGTAGTGCGGACGGTTGGCTGGTGTAGGATATTCGCTCGTATGCAGAGGCCGCACATGACAACCTGTTATGCCTGCGATGCGGTGTATGGCCTTGGTAAAGTCATACCAGCTTGTCACTCCCTCATTTGAGAAATGGTAAATGCCAGGCACGATGCCTTTGTCTACAGCCGTCATTATGGCCACGGCGAGGTCGCGGGCATAGGTAGGCGTACCAATCTGATCGAATATCACCCCAAGTTCTGTTTTCTCCTTGCCGAGCCTCATCATTGTCTTCACGAAATTGTTGCCGAATGTGCTGTAAAGCCATGCCGTGCGCACAATCATGCTACGGCTGCAGTTCTTCACCACGAGTTGTTCGCCGGCCAGTTTCGTGCGCCCATACACGCTGTCGGGACAAGTGCCGTCGGTCTCTACATAGGGTGTGTGCTTTGTGCCGTCAAACACATAGTCGGTAGAAACCTGCACCATCCATCCGCCACGGCGGCCTATTGCGGCGGCGAGCCACCCCGGAGCGTCGGCGTTGAGCTTGCCGCAGAGCTCCTCGTTCTCCTCAGCCCTGTCCACGGCAGTGTAAGCCGCGCAGTTTATTATGCCGTCGATTGAATGCTCGTCAACGAAGCGTTCAATGGCTTGCGCATCGGTTATGTCAAGTTCGTTGACATCGGTGTTGAAGAAATTATGGTTTTCGTGGCTCTTTTCCAAGAGCTGGATTTCATTTCCGAGTTGGCCGTTACAGCCTGTAACCAAAATGTTCATAGCGTTGAAATACAATTAGTCGTCTTCAAATTTCAGACCTTCGTTACGGTCTTTTATATAATAGTCGCTGAGCATGCCCACGAAAGTCGATATTTCCTTCACCGCATGCTCCGTGTCAGGACTTATTTTTTTTCCTTGCAATCGCAGCAACATCATGCCGTAAAGTGCATCGAGGCACGTTTCAATCTCGCTCACCTGGCGGTCGCCTTTGTTGCGCAGCTCCACGATAAACGGCAGCACCTTATAGTATTCGGCGTTGTAGAACGGAAACTTGCCGCTCTGCAACAACCTGTTGTGCAGGTCGTTCATGTCCTGCACCAATATTGTGTTTATCTGCAGATGTCCTTTTTCGCGTTTTCCCTCCTGGTTCATCATGGTAATCAGGTTGCCATACCAGTCGGTCATTTCCTCCTTCTGTTCATCTGTATAGTCGAAACGGCTGATATATTCCTTTTTCAGTCTAGACAACTGGCAGCCATAGGCACGGATGATGTCTTCAACCTGCCACATATACAGCATATATTCAGCTATGCTTTTCTTTCTTAATTCCTGAGCGATATACATCCTTTTGGCGTTGAAAATATATTATATTGAACTGTCATTCAGCCCGTTGCTAAACGTGCCTCCCGGCTTTACATCGCGGAATGCCGCCGAAGCCGTATTCCACAAAGTCCGGCTATGTCCCGGCACGAGTGGCGCAGAGCCTGTCAGTAAGGCAGTTTGTAAAGGTTGAACACGGTGCCCACGAGCATTATCACCGAAAAAATAATCACTATCCAACCCACTATTCTGTTGATAATCAATATGCCGTTGTCGTCGAATATGCCGCGCACCTTGTCGATGAGCCATGTCAATCCGAACCACCACAACACTGCTCCGCCCACGATGCTCGCATAGCCTATGCCCATCTCTATCGGACGGTTGGGCACGACAAACGCAAACTGCGCAAACAGGAAGATGAAAAGGAATATTATGAGCGGGTTTGACAACGTGACCAAAAACGCCGTAATGCCGTTGTGCACAAGTGTGCCCTTGCTGCGCCGCGTGCTCCTGTGCAACTTGCGCGTAGGGTTTGAGCGGTAGCAGTATATACCGAATATGAGCAGAAGCACGCTCCCGCTTATCTGCAGCAGAAACCTGTTGCGCTCATTGTTCACGAAATTCATCACAAAACTCATGCCGAATCCCGTGAGCAGGGCATATATTATGTCGCTCACAGCGGCCCCGATGCCCGTGATGAACCCATACCAACGGCCCTTGTTGAGCGTGCGCTGTATGCAAAGCACACCGACAGGCCCCATGGGCGCCGATGCCATAATGCCTATCAAGATGCCCTTCAATACAAAGTCCAATATGTCTAACTGAATAGGAAACTGCATAACGGGTGCAAAATTGCGAATTTTATGCGATATAGGCAAATTTTATATTGAAAACTTTGTGCGTTACGGTATTTTTAATACCTTTGTCTGAGAATGGCCGGAACGCCAGACACGCGCTTAAACACTGCATAAATTCAGCATTGCGCGTGCCCCGAAGCACACCGGCCGCCTATCGTTACCAATTAATTTACCAAATAAAAACAAGCAAACATGACTACAGAAGAATCTTTGAAACCGTATGTTATCGGTCTTGACCTTGGCGGAACAAACTCCGTGTTCGGCATCGTTGACAGCCGTGGCGACATAAAAGTAACCACAGCCATAAAGACTCAGGGATATGCCAATGTCAACGACTACGTTGACGCAGCCGTAGAAGCCCTGCAGGTAATCATCGACCAGGTGGGCGGAATCGAAAAGATCAAGGCTATGGGAATTGGTGCTCCCAACGGCAACTACTATAACGGAACAATTGAATTTGCACCCAACCTCGAATGGGGACACAGTGGCATCGTGCCTTTGGCAAAGCTCTTCTCCGACAAGCTCGGCATTCCCGTGGCACTCACCAACGACGCCAACGCCGCAGCAGTGGGCGAAATGACCTACGGCGTGGCACGCGGAATGAAGAATTTCATCGTCATCACACTCGGCACCGGCGTGGGTTCGGGCATCGTTGTCAACGGACAGCTTGTCTACGGAAGCGACGGTTTCGCCGGAGAGCTCGGCCATGTCATCGTTAAAGAAAACGGCCGTCCGTGCGGATGCGGACGCAACGGATGTCTTGAAGCCTATTGCTCGGCAACAGGCGTGGCACGCACTGCACGCGAACTCCTCACCACTACCGACCAGCCTTCGCTCCTGCGCGAACTCGATCCTGAGAAGATTACATCGCTCGACGTGTCAATCGCAGCATCGAAGGGCGACAAACTCGCGCTCGACATCTACGAGTTCACAGGCAGAATGCTTGGCGAGGCTTGCGCAAACTTCGCTGCATTCTCTTCGCCCGAAGCTTTCATCTTCTTCGGTGGCCTCACCAAGGCAGGCGATTTGATTATGAATCCCATAAAGAAAGCCTACGAAGAAAACGTGCTCAACATATTCAAGGGCAAGGCAAAATTCCTCGTAAGCGGTCTTGAAGGTTCTTCGGCAGCAGTGCTCGGAGCCTCTGCCGTGGGTTGGGACATAAACTAATCCACCACAACACTTGCCTTCTCTAATGGCAACAAGTGCGTGTATGCATCGGCACAAAGCCTGCATACACGCACTTTCTTTTTGTCCCTGCGGCATGCACCATATGCAGCACACGCGCACAGCAGACGCTGCACACGCGTGCCGCATGCGCCGCACGGTGCCGAAACGGGCATTGTTCAGTGACGGTAAAAAAATAACTTGGTACGATTTGAACCCATATAAAATATATGTAAGGTTGGTTATCCGGATCATCTTTTTGGCTGTTTTCACCTCTCTCATCGGTCACATAGCCCGCTATGCTCCCTCTTCAAGAGGCAAAAACATCTCAAAAATATAAACCGCAAATCATGCCAATTTATTTTTTCACCGTCACTCAATTGTTCTTACGGTAGCTTGCCACTGCCCACACATCTATAATCACGGCAAAGGCCACAAGAGCCGCCACCTGACCGGCTATGCTACAGAAGTCGCCGCCACGCACAAAGACAGTGCGTATGGCATCGATGAAATAGTGCATCGGGTTGACTTTGGTAGTGAGCAAGGCCCAGTCGGGCATTGAACGCACGGGGGTGAAGAGGCCACTAAGAAGCAACAGGCACATCACCACAAACCACATTACAAACACTGCTTGCTGCATGGTGTCGTTGTAGTTGGATATTACCAGCCCAATGCCGCTCACCGTGAAGGCCAGAAGCATGGCCAGCAAATAAACCAAGCCAAGACTGCCTGCCGACGTAATGCCGTAAATGGCCCAGGCCAGAACAAAACACACGGTCATCACCACAAGTCCGATAATCCAGCAAGGCACGAGTTTGGCAAGAATAAACTGCCACTTTTTCACGGGGGTAACGTTTATGGCTTCTATCGTGCCGCACTCCTTTTCGCCCACGATGTTGAGTGCAGGCAGAAAACCGCACATCAGCAAGACGAGAATGGCCATAAGCGACGGAATCATGAACAGTTTGCAGTTAAGATGCTTGTTGTATAGATATAGCACCGAAACCGATGTATCGGCCGACTGCCGACAGCCCGACATGCCGCGAAACGATGCCTCGGCCATGTGCTGCGACACGATGCTGCCCATATAGGCCACGCCCATGGTGCCCTTGGTGCCGTTCACTGCATTGGCGGCCACAAAAATCTGCGGGCTGTCGCCCCTTTTCATGTCACGCTCAAAATTCGGCGGTATCTCCATTATCATGTCGGCTTTGGATCGTTCCACGTCGGCCATGGCCCCGGCATAGTTGTCTTTCTGTCCGCCGAAGACAAAATAGCCGCTCGCACCGATGCGGTGCACCAGTTGCGACGACAGTACCGAGCGGTCGTTGTCAACTACATCCACCACGATGTTCTTCACTTCAGAATCCATCACCCAAGGCATTACACACATTATCATCACGGGAAACACCACGATGAGGCGCAGAACGAAGACATTTCGCCTTATCTGCAGAAATTCCTTGCGTATCAAATGTTTCAACTGCATAACTATTCCAACCGGTTTTTAAAGTTCAACAGTGCTGCCGAAAGCAGCACCACGGCCATGGCCGACAACACACCTATCTCGGGCAATACATTTTCCACGCCCACACCCATAACAAGCAACTTGCGCATTGCCGAAATGTAGTAACGCGGCGGAACCACTGCCGACACCCACTGCAGTACTTCGGGCATGCTCTCTATGGGATAAACCAGTCCGCTGAGCAATATGCACGGCATCATGAGCATCATTGCCGACGCAAGGAGCGCAACAAGCTGCGTCTTGGCCACGGTGCTGATGAGCAGCCCGAGCGACAAGGCAAGCATGATGTATATGCCCGAAACCGCATAAATCCAAAAGAGGCTTCCGGCCAGCGGAACGCTCAGTACGAATTTTGCCAGGACAAGGATGCTGGTGAGAATGACAAAGGCAAACACAAGATAGGGCACCGCCTTGGCTATGATTATCATCAGCGGGCGCACCGGACTCACCAGAAGCACCTCCATCGTTCCCCTCTCCTTCTCACGCACTATGCTTATGCTCGTCATCATGGCGCATATCAGCATGAGTATTATGCCCATGATGCCCGGCACAAAATTGTAGCTGCTGCGCAGCTGTGGGTTGTAGAGCAGTCGGGCCGAAAGACCTGATTGTGGCACGATGCCGCCGTGGTTTACCGTTTCAGTGGCCAATATCTGCGTGGCATAGTTGGCATACATCTGTGCCATGCTCGGGTCGGCACCGTCGGTTATAACCTGCACGCTTTTGCCTCCGGAACCAAACACCACTGCAATGTCGGCCTTTTGGCATCTTATTAGCTTTTCGGCCTCTGCCGTGGTGTTCACCTTATATAATATATTAAAATACTCGTTTGCCCCCAGCCGTTCCACCATTTTCTGTGCAGGCAGACCGTTGTAGGTGAGCACCGCCACAGTGCGCACGTTGCGCACATCGGTTGAAATGGCAAATCCGAATAGTAGCATCTGCACAACGGGGATGCCGAAGAGAATGAGCATCGTGCGTTTGTCGCGCAATATGTGCCGTGTTTCCTTTATGACGAAAGATATAAACCTGTTCATTTGTAATTTTCTAAACAAAAAAAAATTAGGACCGAAGTTCCACCTGCCGGCACTATTGTCGCGTAGCCTGCCGTGCCAGACAGGTGAAAACGCCGTCGATGTCGGGCTGATGCCATTCGCGTTTTAGCTGATCGGGCGTGCCCATGGCCTTTATCTTGCCGTCTACCATGATTGATATTCGGTCGCAATACTCGGCCTCGTCCATGTAGTGGGTGGTTACAAACACCGTTATGCCACGACTGGCGGCATCGTAGATGAGCTGCCAGAACTGTCGGCGCGTGGCCGGATCGACGCCTCCCGTGGGTTCGTCGAGAAAGACAATCTCGGGTTCATGGAAAATGCTTACCGAGAAGGCAAGTTTCTGTTTCCACCCCAAAGGCAAGTCGGCAACGATGTCGTTGCCGTGTTCAGTAAACTGCAGACGGCGAAGCAGATCTTCGGTCTTGCGTTTTATTTCAGCGTCTGCCATGCCGTATATCCCGGCAAACAGGCGTATGTTCTCACGCACGGTCAAATCGTTGTAGAGCGAGAACCGTTGGCTCATGTAGCCTATGTGCTTCTTTATCAGCTCATGCTCGGTCACGATGTCGCAGCCTGCCACACGCCCGCTCCCGCCCGTGGGCTGTGTCAGTCCAGTGAGAATGTGCATAGCCGTGGTCTTGCCCGCACCGTTGGCACCGAGAAAACCGAATATTTCGCCCCGTTCAACCGAGAAACTTATGTCATCGACGGCGCGGAACGTGCCGAACGCCTTAACGAGATGCGACACTTCTATCGATTTTCCACGGTCGGACTGTTGCGCATCATCAACCTGAACGGTGTTGCCGCTACCGTCTCCACGCCCCATCTGCCTGTCGGGACAGAACACGTCTTTAAACGTTTCGAGTATTTCGCCCGGACTGCCTATGCCCATAATGCTGCCTTTCTGCATGAAGGCGATGCGGTTGCAGCGGCGCACCTCGTCGATATACGGCGTTGACACCACAATGGTCATGCCCCTTTGGGCAAGCGTTTCAAGCATATTCCAAAACTCCTTGCGGCTCACGGGGTCAACCCCGGTGGTAGGTTCGTCGAGCAACAATATGCTCGGCTTGTGCACCAGCGCACATGAAAGGGCAAGTTTCTGCTTCATTCCGCCCGACAAAGCCCCTGCCCTTCGGTTTTTGAAAGGTTCTATCTGTGAGTAGATTGCCTTTATGTTGTCATACTCGGCCTCAACGGTCGTACCGAAGAGCGTGGCAAAAAACTCAAGGTTTTCCTCAACCGAAAGGTCTTGGTAGAGCGAGAACTTGCCGGGCATATAACCTACGCGTTTCCTTATCTCGGCCATGTCGCTCACCGCGTCAAACCCGTCAACAGTCACCGAGCAACCTTTGCCGTCTGCTAATTCTTTGGCATGATTGCCACTACCAGTCTTTCTTTTCTTCGTCGCAACGCACCCGTCGGGCAGGACAAGCGTGGCAAGTATGCGGAACAGCGAGGTCTTGCCCGCCCCATCGGGACCTACAAGTCCGAATATCTCGCCTTTGTCCACCGAGAAACCTACGTCATGCAACGCCTCCACCCCACCGTAGTGCTTGGAGACATGCTCTGCGATTATTGCCTTACACATAACTATCATTCAACCTGCAAGGCATCAGAATTTTGCCTCGCCATACATACCAATCTTTATATAGCCGTCGTTTTTCACGGCAATCTTCACTGCATACACCAGATTGGCACGCTCGTCGTCGGTGAGCACAGTCTTGGGCGTGAACTCCGACTTCTGTGAAATCCACGTCACCTTGCCCTCGTAGCAGGTTTTCTCGTTGCCTCCATAATCGGCAAACACCTTCACACTCTGACCAACCTTGACACTCTTGAGCTGAGCCGAGGTGATGTAGGCCCGCAGAAACATGTGGTCGGTATCGGCAATCTTGAATATTGGCTTGCCTGTAACGGCAAATTCGCCCTGTTCCATGTATTTTTCGAGCACCGTGCCCGATATGGGCGAAACCACATGGCACTTTCTGAGTTGGTCGGCCACCTGCAATTTCTGTATGTCGGCCGTGCCCATCTGTGCATTAAGACTGCTTGTCGAGGTGTTGAGCGAGGAGCGCAAAGCCTCGAGCTGGCGTTCAAGCACCTGCACCTGACTTCTTGCATCGTCGAGAGTCTTGCGGTTGGCCGCCCCCTCTTTCACCAATCCGGCAAAGCGGTTATATTCTTCGCGCGCCTTTGCCAGTTGCTGCCGTGTGGCCGCCATCTGCTTCTCGGTATCGGGACGTTGCGACGCATACACAAGACGGGTTGCCCCTATCTGCCGCGCCTTAAGATAGAGTTGCACAGTATCGATGAGTCCCACTTGCACACCCTGTTCTATTCTGTCGCCCTCGTTCAAGTCAAGACGCAGCAGTGCACCGTTCTGTTCGGCAGAAACAGTTACCTCGGTGGCCTCGAAGATGCCTGTCGCGTCGGTTTTCTTTTCATTGCTGCCGCATGACACCAGGGCTATTGTAGCCAGTGCCAAGCCTAATAAATATTGTTTTTCCATAAATTTATTGTTTCTGTTCGGGTTATAAAATCACGCAAATTTGCTTTTGAACATTACTTAGTGATGGTGAAAAAATAACTTAATCATTGTTCAAAGTCTTCTGCCTGTACATTTCCTGCAGCAGTTGCACCTCATGCAACGCCTTCTGCGCCCTTGCCTGTGCCACGGCATTTATGTCGCGCACCAGTTCGCTCACGCTCTCCGTGCCGAGCTGCACCTTTTTCTTTGCCCTGTCCATGATGCTTTCACGCAGGCGCACAATCTCGTCGTCTTGCAGTATCTGCCTTTCAAGTGCCTCGGCAGTTCCGCGTGTCTCCTCGTTTTGCAGACGGTTTTGGAAGATAAACACATCGCGCCTGTTGTCGTTAACGGCTCTCTGCACGTCCAATTTCCTTATGTCGTTCTTGCGGGTGTAGAGTGCCCCTATGTTCCACGAAACCGACACTCCGCCTGCAAGCAGAGCATTGTTGAACATACTGCCGAACTTTGAATGCACCGTTCCCATGCCGAAGAGGCTCACCGTGGGGCGGATCTGGGCATCGAGTTGTCGGCGTTGTGCATCGATTAAAGCATTCTGCGAGGCGTAATACTTTATTTCGGGACGAAGCCGGCATCGTATGCCTTGCAAACCGGTTGCGCCATTGTCGGCAGACGGCACATCACGATCCGAGACTGCACAACCCGGCATTGACATGCCTGCCGATGCCGAAACAATGGGCAACGACGGCTTCACAAGTTTTCCGCTTGCGCCAATGTCTTTGCCCAAGAACACCCCCAACATTCTGAGATAGGCCTTGCGCGAAGCTATCAGCGCCTCTTTCTGCTGGTTCACTTTAAGTTTCTCGACAAGCACGGCATCGAGATCGCCCTGGTTGGCAATGCCGCCACCAATCATGCTACGCACAGTCTGTTCGCCCGTGTCAAGGTCGCTCTGCAATAAATTGTTTTGTTCTATTTGTTCGTCAAGCAGCAGTATGCCGAAAAAGAGTTGGTCGATGCGCTCGTTGAGTGCATACATCGACACGTCGAGCTGGTGTCTATCCACGTCAGACTGTGCCGAAGCCACATTTTTCTGGGCGTTTGTCTGCCCTCCGTCATACACGTTCTGCGTGACCGTAACCGACGCATTGGCCATCCAGTTTTTCACGTCAAGTCCCATTTGTGCCGTCACGGGGGTGGTCTTTATTATGTCGGTGAAGGCGTAAGCCCCTGCCGATGCCCCCAGCTTAGGCAACCAATTCTTTGCCACATTGTTCAAAGTGAAATCGCGGCACTGCTCAATCATACCATATTGCCTGACGGCAGGGTAGTTGTCGTGTGCCATTTGCCGACATTCTTCAAGTGTAAGCGTCTGCGCCGGGAGCCAGGCTGGGCAAGCAGACAACGAAAGTGCCAATGCCGACACCAACAACATTTTTCTTTTCAGCATATATATAGGTTTGTATGTAATTATCGTTTTGTATTTTTACCACTTTAATTTTTTGCAAAGTTAAACCCTATTGACGGGCTTTCGGTTATCAATAGCCAACGAGAAATGTTCTTTTTGTTCGATTTTTACATCAAGCCACGACATCAAAGAAAACAATCATTATCTTTGCACAACACTTCTTACAAACAGAACATAGAGGAGAACAAAAATGAAACAGCCGCAATTGCTTACACTGCAAAACATCTTCGACACATTCAGCAAGAGCAACAACCTTCCCGAATATTCGTTCTTCGAAGAAGGCTTGGGCATTGTTGTCAACATGAGCCAGTTTCTACAACCATTCATCCATGCCACCCCCACCCCTTACCTGTTGGAAGACTATCGTCTGGGCTACATAAAGCGAGGGTATATGCGCGGCAGCATCGACCTGCAGGAATATACCATCACAGCCGGACACATAGTGTTCATCACGCCGGGCACGATTGTAGAACCTATCGAAATAAGCGACGATTTTCTTCTCGTTGGCATGGGTGTACACTCCGACCTGTTTCACATCGCCCTTTCGGGCAAGCTGCCAAATCTGTTCAACGGCAAACAAAAACACGGCATCATAGCGGTGACGGAACAGGAAGAAACACTGCTCGACCACATGTTCCACATGATTTACGAAATAGTCACGGCACAGAGAATGTCAGCAAATACCGACAACGCCTCCGACACAAGCCACACAATGCAGGACACACGCCACTGCCACGAAGTGACACTGCACATGATGGCTGCGATAGCATTCTATTTCGACAGCGTATTTGCACGCCACCAATCGGCCACACCAGTCCGCCACGCCGCCAACGACATCTTCGACAGGTTCATACGACTTGTAAACCAACACTGCAAGGAGCAACGGCAGCTTGCCTTCTATGCCGACAGGACATGTCTCACAGAACGGTATCTGGGCACCGTAGTGCGCCAGACAAGCGGCATAACGGCCAAAGAATGGATTGACAAGGCAGTAATAACACAGGCCAAAGTAATGTTGCGCCACACCAATATGCAAATAACCGAAATTGCCGACAAGCTCTACTTTTCAACACCGAGTTTCTTCTGCAAGTATTTCAAGCGCCTCACGGGATGCACACCGCAAAAATACCGTGACGAAAAATAAGTAATGTTCAATAACAACTTGAGCAAGATTTGAACCACATAAAAACGTTACTGTTTTTTAACCATAATATTATATACACGTTGACATATTCTTAATACCTTTGCACAGATAAAGCGGTGCTATAAATGCACGCTGCAAAACCAACGGGAAACCGCCCTAAAGCAAAACGGCACATCAATGCAGCACCAGCAAACAAACATACTACGGTATTGCACGATCTTTACCGTGACAAGTTATTTCTGCACTGTGAAACATTTCATTTGCATTTTAAGATACACTATACTGTCCGTTTTCCTGTTGTCGGCAAACGCGCTTTCGGCTCAACAGCAACACGACACCACACAAAATGCCGACTCAATAGAGGTGAGTCTGCTCACATGTCGGCCACGACAGAATGTGTACAGCCTTTATGGCCACACCGCAATAAGATACACCAACTACACACGCGGCATCGATGTGGCCGTGAACTACGGCATGTTCTCGTTTGCTAAGCCTTTCTTCGTGCTCCGCTTCGTATTCGGTCTTACCGACTACGAAATGGGAGTAGAACCCATCGATGCCTTCATGGCCACCTATTCAAGCTACGGATGCGGAGTGTGGCAGCAGACACTTAACCTCACGCAAGACGAGAAAGAGGCTCTTGCAAAAGCCCTTGCCGCCAACTATGAGCTACAGAACAGGGTTTACCGCTACAACTATTTCTACGACAACTGCACAACAAGGGCACGCGACATAATCACAGGCAACATAGCGGGAAAGGTGGCCTATACGACACGGCACGACAACGGCCCGTCGTTCAGGGAGATTACCCACCAGTATAACACCCAACACCCATGGGCACGCTTCGGCAACGACCTGTTGCTTGGGGTAAAGGCCGACATGCCTACCGCCGTGACCGAGCAGCAATTTCTGCCCGACAACCTGAAAAACGATTTCAGCCGGGCCACGATAACCGGAAAGAACGGGCAGAAACGCCAACTGGTGTCGGCCGAGCGATGGCTCGTGCAGCCCACGGCACAAGTAGTGGAAAAGGAATTTCCACTGTCGCCAAGCACATGCGCCATCATATTCGCACTCATCGTTATTGCAGCAACGGTGTTTGAGGCAACAAGAAACAAGAACTACTGGGGCATCGACTGCATTGTCATGCTTGCCGACGGTCTGTGCGGAATGATTTTGCTGGCTATGGTTTTCTCCGAACATCCAACAGTAAGCATCAACCTGCAAATTCTGCTGCTCAATCCCTGTACACTGTTGTTCCTGCCACACACGATAAAATGCCTGCGCCACAGACGGCGTGGATTGTGGCTGCCTGTATGGACAGTGTGCATGGTTTTGTTCTTAATCGGAGGAATTTTCCAGACCTATGCAGAGGGAATGTACATTGTGGCATTATCTTTGCTGTTAAGATACTTATTCAAAATAAAGCAATCGGCCAAAGCACATGAATAGATATTTATCGACATTAATAATACTGTCAGTTCTGACCGGCGTGGACTTGCAAGCACAAAGTCTGCAGCCTGCGCCGCGCCTTGTGGTGAATATCGCGGTTGACCAGTTGCGCACCGACTATATAGAGCAGTTTGCCCCACTCTACGGACAAGACGGTTTCAAGAAACTACTGCAACAGGGCTGCGTCTACGAAGCAGCAAGCTACCCGTTCTCGCCCGTTGACCGCGCATCGGCGATAGCCTCCATTGCCACCGGAACCACCCCACATTATAATTATATAGTGGGCAACCAGTGGCTCGACAGGGCTACACTGCGCCCCGTCTACTGCACCGACGACGAGAAAAACGGTACATCACCGCAGAAAATGGCTACATCGACAGTGGGCGACGAACTGAAAGTGGCGACGAAGGGTGCCGCCATTGTCTATGGTGTGGCACACGAACGCGATGCCGCCGTGTTGTCGGCCGGACACGCAGCCGACGGAGCTTTCTGGGTAAACGAGCGAAACGGACAATGGACAACATCGGCCTACTACCCCAAGGCAGCACAAAGTCTTGTAAGAGCCTACAACAGTTCGAGCAGTGCCGGAAACGACAATGATGCCGTGGCCGACCTCTCAGTGGCATGCGTGAAAAACATGTCGATGGGCCGCGACAACATAACCGACATGCTCTCGGTGACACTCTCGGCCAAGACCAACGACATAGCCAACTGGCAAACGGCCATGGAGATAGTGTATGTGAAGCTCGACAAGACCATTGCCTCGCTCATAAAACGCATAGAAGACAACGTGGGCAGCAACAATGTCATGTTTGTGCTGACAAGCACAGGCTATACCGCCGACCAACCCGTTGACTATGAACGCTACCACATACCGTCGGGCACATTCTATATAAACCGCACCTGCAACCTGCTCAACATGTATCTGGGTGCAATATATGGCCAAGGACGTTATGTGGAGGCCAGCTTCCACAACCAAATCTATCTCGACCGCAAGCTCATTGAGCAGCGGCGCATAAGCTTCAGCGATGCCGTGACACGCTCGAAAGAGCTTCTCGTGCAGACAGCCGGCGTGCGCAACGTCACGACAAGTCCCTACAACCCGTCGGTGAGCGGCGACCTCATAATAGAGACCGCGCCCGGCTGGCACATAATAAACGAAGACAACAACGAGAACTACTATTCACGCGCAGCCTTTGTGCCGTTTCCCGTCATTCTCTACGGGGCCGGAATAAAGGCCGGACGCATCAACACCCCGGTTACTGTCGACCGCATTGCGCCGACAATAGCCAAGGCAATACGCATAAGAGCCCCCAACGCCTGTTCGGCCGCGCCACTGCAATAGACGTGCCAACGACACTCAAAAAAACGCGAAAAAGGAGTTTCGTGGCACATAAGCAAGGGTGTTCGGATTTTTTTTAGTAATTTTACACCCAGTTAATAAAATTTGCGAAACAACAAAAAACAACATAAACAATGAATTTAAACAAATTTCTGCAATCATTGTTTGGCAACAAGTCGACCAGGGACATGAAACTCATACAGCCTCTCGTAGAGAAAGTAAAGGCTGCATATCCCGAAATCAAGGCTCTGAGCAATGATGAACTGCGTGCCCGCACCAAGCAACTCCAACAGTATGTGCAGGATTCGGCAAAAGAACAAAAGCAAAAAATAGCCGAACTCAAAGCAAAGATTGAAGAGACTCCAATCGATGAGCGCGAGGCAATATTCAACGCTATCGACAAGCTCGACAAGGAAGTTCTCGACCTTTATGAGAAAGCCCTCAACGAGATAATGCCCGTAGCATTCAGCATCGTAAAGGACACCGCACGACGTTTCGCCGAAAACGAGGAGACAATAGTCACCGCAACCGATTTCGACCGCGAGCTCGCAGCCAACCCGAAGAACGACTTCGTAACCATAGACGGCGACAAGGCTATATACCACAACCACTGGACTGCCGGCGGAAACGACCTGAAATGGGAAATGGTGCACTACGACGTGCAGGTGTTCGGAGGTATCGCCCTGCACCAGGGAAAGATTGCCGAAATGGCAACAGGTGAAGGAAAGACCCTCGTGGCCACACTGCCTGTATTCCTGAACGCACTCACCGGCAACGGCGTGCATGTGGTGACAGTGAACGATTATCTTGCAAAACGCGACTCGGAATGGATGGGACCGCTCTACATGTTCAACGGACTTTCGGTTGACTGTATCGACAAACACCGTCCCAACTCGCCCGAACGCCGCAAGGCATACATGGCCGACATCACGTTCGGAACAAACAACGAGTTCGGTTTCGACTACCTGCGCGACAACATGTCGCTCTCGCCTGCCGACCTCGTGCAGCGTGCCCACAACTACGCCATAGTCGATGAGGTTGACTCTGTGCTCATCGACGACGCACGAACACCTCTCATCATCTCCGGTCCTGTGGCCAAAGGCGACGACCAGATGTTTGAGGAATACCAGCCACTGGTGGAGCGTTTGGTTGATGTACAGCGCAAACTCGCAACACAATACCTTGCCGAGGCAAAGCAGAAGATAAGCGAAGGACAGGCCAAGAACGACCAGAAACTGCTCGACGAAGGCTTCCTCGCACTCTACCGCTCACACAAGGCTCTCCCGAAGAACAAACCTCTCATCAAATATCTCTCCGAAGAAGGTATCAAGGCAGGTATGCTCAAGAAGGAAGAGTATTACATGGAGAACAACAACCGCCGCATGCCCGAGTGCGTGGAGCCGTTGTATTTCGTCGTAGACGAGAAGCTGAACAGCTGCGACCTCACCGACAAGGGAACGGAGTGGCTCGCCAAACAGGTGAACGACAAGGAACTCTTCGTGTTGCCCGACATCACTTCTGAACTGTCGGCACTCGAAAACGAGAAAGAACTCGACGACCAGGCCCGTCTCGACAAGAAAGACACCCTGCTCAACCACTATGCTGTGCAGAGCGAGCGCGTGCACACATTGCAGCAGTTGCTCAAGGCATACACGATGTTCAACAAGGACGACGAGTATGTCGTGATGGACGGAGAGGTGAAGATTGTAGACGAGCAGACAGGCCGTATAATGGAAGGCCGCCGCTGGAGCGACGGTCTGCACCAGGCCGTGGAAGCCAAGGAGCATGTAAAGGTAGAAGCTGCCACACAGACTTTCGCTACCATAACGCTCCAAAACTATTTCCGTATGTATCACAAACTGTCGGGTATGACCGGTACGGCCAGCACCGAAGCAGGCGAGTTCTGGGACATCTACAAGCTCGACGTAGTGGAGATTCCCACCAACCGCCCCGTGATACGCAAGGACATGGACGACCGCGTTTACAAGACAGCACGCGCAAAATATGCCGCAGTAATCGAGGAAATAGTTGAGATGCGCAATTCTGGCCGCCCCGTGCTCGTGGGTACTACATCGGTGGAAATATCGGAACTCATCTCGAAGATGCTCACAATGCGCAAGATACCGCACCAAGTGCTCAACGCCAAGCTGCACCAGAAAGAGGCTGAAATCGTGGCCCTTGCCGGACGCAGCACACTCGGACGCGTAGAGATAACCGACGAGGAAGGCAACAAGCACACCGAAGAGCGCATGCTCGGAGCCGTGACCATTGCTACCAACATGGCCGGCCGTGGAACCGACATCAAGCTGTCGCCCGAGGTGAAGGCCGCAGGCGGACTCGCAATCATCGGTACAGAACGTCACGAAAGCCGTCGCGTTGACCGCCAGTTGCGCGGACGTGCCGGACGTCAGGGCGACCCTGGAAGCTCGGTGTTCTATGTTTCGCTCGAAGACAAGCTCATGCGTCTGTTCGCATCGGAGCGTATCGCCAGTCTTATGGACCGTCTCGGATTCAAAGACGACGACCGCATCGAGAACCCGATGATTTCGAAGAGCATAGAGCGCGCACAGAAGAAAGTGGAAGAAAACAACTTCGGTATACGTAAGCATCTGCTCGAATACGACGACGTGATGAACAAGCAGCGCACCGTAATCTACGAGAAGCGCCGCCACGCACTCATGGGCGAACGTATAGGCATGGACATCACCAACATCATCTGGGACCGTGTGGTGAACATCATCGAGACAAACGACTACACAGGATGCCGCGAGGACTTCCTCAAAATCCTTGCTATGGAATGCCCGTTCACCGAAGAAGAGTTTGCAAACGCCAACAAGGCCGACCTCGAAGAGCGTGCTTTCCAGGAAGCAATGGCAACATTCAAGCGCAAGACCGACCGCATAGAAGGCGTGGCCTACCCGATAATCAAGCAGGTGGAAGAGACACAAGGAGCGATATATGAGCGCATCATGGTGCCCATAACCGACGGCAAGCGCCTCTACAACATACCCTGCAACCTGAAGGAAGCTTACCGCACCGAAGGCAAGGACGTGGTGAAGCAGTTTGAACGCGTCATCATGCTCCATGTAATCGACGACTGCTGGAAAGAAAATCTGCGCCAGCTCGATGAACTGCGCCACAGTGTGCAAAACGCATCCTACGAGCAGAAAGACCCGCTTCTCATCTTCAAGCTTGAGAGTGCGAAACTCTTCGACTCGATGGTGAACGACATGAACAACCGCATATCGAGCATCCTCACACGCGGACAAATACCCGAAATGCAGCAGGAAGAGGTGCGCGAGGCAGCTCCCGAGCAGCATGTTGAGCAGCATTACAACGAAGAGAAGGTTGACCTTGACGACCCTGCACAGGCAGCAGCTGCAAATCAAGACACAAGAGAGAACGCTGCTACGCGCGAACCGATAGTAAAGGACAAGCTTCCGGGCCGCAACGACCCGTGTCCGTGCGGAAGCGGCAAGAAATTCAAGAACTGCCACGGCCGAGGCTTGGTATAAGCGCGAGGCATTAAACTACTGCAAGTCCTGTCGCCACACGGCGGCAGGACTTGTTTTTTGTAACCGACCGACCCGAAACGGCACTTAAAAAATTTATAAAAACTACTGTTCGGCATACCGCTATCACTCTTTTCAATATCCACAAGAAATGAAAACGGTAAAAAAGCAGTAACTTTGCTTATAGTAAAGAAAGGAAGTACGACACTCGCCCAGGCAATGTCGGGCAAATAAGGAATGTGCCGTCACACAAGGTAAAAAGATGGAAGACAACAAAACAAGAAACCGTATCGACATGCTCCACGGCCCACTTCTGGGCAAGATAATAATGTTCACCATTCCGCTCGCGGCGAGCAGCATACTGCAGCAACTCTTCAACTCGGTCGATGTGGCCGTAGTTGGGCGTTTCGCAAGTAGCCAAGCCTTGGCGGCAGTAGGAAGCAACGCACCCGTAATAAGTCTGCTAATCAACCTTTTCCTGGGCATATCGATGGGTGCCAACGTCATAATATCCAACCATATAGGGCAGAACAACAACCAAAGCATACACGATTCAGTGTCTACGGTGGGGCTTGTGGCCGTTGTGGGCGGGCTCGTGCTCATGTGTATCGGCGTTGCGGTGTCGCGCCCGATACTAGAACTGATGAACACTCCAGCCGATGTGCTCGACATGGCCATTGTCTATCTGCGCATATATTTCCTCGGTATCCCGTTTTTCCTGATATTCAATTTCGGCGCGGCAATACTCCGTAGTATGGGCGACACACGCCGTCCGCTCTACATTCTCGTTGTCGCAGGCGTGGTAAACACAGTGCTCAACCTCGTGTTTGTCATCGTTTTGCACAAGGGAGTGGCAGGTGTGGCCATAGCGACATCCATAGCCAACGGTGTGAGCGCAGCCCTCATTATATGGCTTCTCACACACGAGAAATACCCGTTCCGCCTCGACCTGCATGCCATGCATGTGGAGTGGCGCGAACTGAAACGCATGCTTCAGATAGGCATACCGGCAGGATTGCAGGGAATGGTGTTCTCGGTGTCAAACGTTCTGCTTCAGTCGGCCATCAACGGCTACGGTGCAAGTGCGATAGCCGGGTCGGCAGCGGCCCTCAATTTCGAATACTACAGCTATTTCATAATAAGCGCATTCAATGGCGCAGCAATAAGTTTCATCGGCCAAAACTACGGAGCTGGCAATATGCAACGCGTGAGACGGGTGTTCTGGATATGCATGGCATTGGGCTTCGGCGGCTGCGCCCTGCTCAACTGGATGTTCATTTGGCAGGATAATTTCTTTCTCGGACTTTTCACGGCCGACAGTGCTGTCGTGGCATTCGGCAAGACACGCATGCACATAGCCCTCGCCACACAATCGATTGCAGCATCTTACGAATTGTCGGGGTCGGCCATGCGCGGCATGGGCAAGTCGGTTGAACCCACATTGATAACGATTTTCGGCACTTGCTTGCTGCGCATAGCATGGGTGTATGCCGTGAGTCCGCAGTGGCCCGGCTTCGGCCATCTTGTCACGGTATATCCCATTTCATGGATTGTCACCGGCATAATGATGCTGACACTATATGCCGTGCATTGGAAGAAGGCTTGCCAGAAAGCCGCTATGTGCCACACGGCCGGTCAACCTGCCGCATAGCTGCATTGGCACAAGACCATAACGAAACATCACGGAATTTCCGCAACAAAACAAAATAGGCTTGCTAAACGGCAGATTCTTTCAAAAAATATGTGTAAGTTTGCATAACACATCACATTTCAAGCTATATGATAGAAATGTACAACGGCTCTGTGTCGATGCACGGCAAGCCTCTGTTCAAAAACGTTACGTTCCAGGCCGCAGCAGGCCAAAAGGCGGCAGTAACCGGCAGCGAAGGTTGCGGCAAATCAATCCTGCTGCGTACCATGCTCGGACTCACACCTTTGAGCAGCGGTTGGGTGTGCGTTGACGGCGAACCCGTTTTACCCGACACTGCGCAGATGTTCAGAAACAGAATGTCGTATATGCCTTCGGGCGAAGGACTCGAACGCGTGCGCATCGGCGAACTAATGGAGGGTGTGTTTGCCTTACGCGCCAACTCCGACTGTATATACACCAAGGAAGCAGTATTCAAGGAGTGGGACAAACTCGACATTCCACATGACTGCTACTCGAAGACATTCGGCGAGACCGATGCTGCTACTGCACAACGCATACGGCTCGCACTCACCGGACTTGCAGGGCGGCCGTATGCGCTGATAGACGACCCTATCTCCCAGCAGGATGCCGACGGGAAAAGGGTGGTACTGGATTATCTTTGCTCACCAACGTTCAGTCATTCGGCCACTGTTGTGGCCACCCGCGACAATGATCTGCTGGCAGTGTGCGACAAGACAATAAACCTAAACGACTATTGACATGACAATAACAATATTTCAACTGGCTCTCGGAGCCATTTTTCTCGTCATTCCGTTCTATGCGGCAAGCACCCTGCATATAGGTGTAGGACGGCAGCTTGCCATGGCCATAATACGCATGCTTATAAAAATGGGGCTGCTCGGAGGCATGCTCTTCGGTCTGTTCAAACTTGACAGTCTGATAGCCGACATTGCCTTCGCCCTGCTTTTCATCTCGTTTATGACTGTTGTGGCAGTAAAGCGTGCCCATTTAAAGTTGCGGCAATACTACCTTCCGGCACTCGCTGGCATGGGCACAGCGGTCGTCGCAAACGGACTTTTCATGTTTTTTTTCAACCTTTCTGTAAGCACGGGCAGTCTTTCAAGGATATTCACCGTAGTTATGGCAATGCTTGCAGGATGTGTCGCCGACACCGTGGGCAAGTCGCTTGCCACCTACTACGCCGGACTGCGCAACCACGGGCAACTATACTACTACCTGCTCGGCAACGGTGCCACGCGATCAGAAGCGTTGCGCTATCTCGCACGACGTGCCGTCACCAAAGCCATGCTGCCTGAAACGGTGCACATGGCAGGCATGGCGGTAGGCATAGCACCAGTTATGATGTGGGCAATGTTGTCGTGCGGAACCGATTTGTTTACGGCCATTGCATTCCAGATGCTCGTCACATTGGCATCGCTCAACACGTCGGTTGTGGCCACTCTCGTGGCACTTGCAGTGGCACGGCATTATTCTCTCGACGAATATGGTCGCATGAAAACCGAATGAAAAGCCTGCTTTGAATTGATTTATATCAAAAAAGTCCTATAAAACGCTCTTTTTTTCCTATAAACTGTCTGTCGCTTTTATGGCAAAAATGTAACTTTGCAACAAAGACATACGGCACACGGCATTTGCATCTTGTCTTTACAGTTGCGAGGCCACCGTTGTCTTTATGTAGAATGACGATATGCTTCAAAACTTCAATAGGAAAAGATGCGATGTTGTGAAACATCACAAAGCCAAAGAATGACGGCACTACAAATATGTGCCACAAGAAAAGGCTTGGGCGAACGGCGCATGACAGACACCGCATAACGCGTATCGGTGCTACCGCAGATGCCGACACACAAGTATCGACACCAATAGAAGAGCTGAAAGAGGGTATGCCCGAGGGGCACGCCCTCTTTTATTTTTGTGCCAAACAAAGGCAAGTATGCCCAACCACCTTGCATCAAGTTGCATAGAGAAGAATACATTACAGAATCATAAGAAAAAAGGGTACAAAAAAAGAGATGCCTTTTTTAAAGACATCTCATTGTGTCGGGGCGACAGGATTCGAACCTGCGACCACCTGGTCCCAAACCAGGAGCGCTACCGGACTGCGCTACACCCCGCTGCAAGCACGTTTCGATTTTGCGAGTGCAAAGATACTCATAAATCTCGACCCGTGCAAGCAATGATTTACTTTATTTTATGATATTCTGTTCAACGAATATTTTCTTCAGAATCTGTACACCACGCTCAACCTGCTCTTCGGTGTGTGTTGCCATGAGAGCAAAGCGCACGAGAGTGTCCTGCGGAGCACATGCCGGCGGAATAACGGGGTTAATGAACACGCCGTTGTCAAATGCGAGCTTCGTAACAAGGAATGTTTTCTCTACATCATGCACATAGAGCGGGATAATCGGACTTTCTGTCTCGCCAATCTCGAAGCCTTCCTCACGGAAGCGGCGCAATGCATATTTCGTCACCTTCCACAAGTTTTCTATGCGTTCAGGCTCTTTCAGCAGTATGTGCAGAGCCTCGCGGGCTGCAGCCGTGGCCGCCGGAGTGTTTGAAGCGCTGAATA
The DNA here is from genome assembly GCA_963654815.1 of Lachnospiraceae bacterium. Lineage (GTDB taxonomy): Bacteria > Bacteroidota > Bacteroidia > Bacteroidales > Bacteroidaceae > Prevotella. Next base: position 33,837 of record CAVKCP010000008.1, read on the forward strand.
TATAGGTGCGGCAGGAGTGACGCAGATAGTTGATTGTGTCTTTATCGCCGGCGATAAAGCCGCCGATGCTTGCCAATGACTTGGAGAATGTGCCCATGATGAGGTCAACTTCGTCGGTAAGTCCGAAATAATCGCACACGCCACGGCCGTTCTTTCCGAACACGCCCAAACCATGTGCCTCGTCAACCATAATCGAGCAGTTGTACTTGTGCTTCAACTCCACGATTTTGGGAAGGTTTGCAAGGTCGCCTTCCATTGAGAACACGCCATCAACAACGATGAGCTTCACAGCCTCGTGCGGCAGACCTTTAAGAATATTCTCAAGGTCTTCCATATCGTTGTGCTTGTAGTGCAGCTGACGGGCAAACGAGAGTCGGCGTCCGTCAACGATGCTTGCGTGGTCGCGATCGTCGCAGATGATATAGTCGCCACGGCCTACAACAACGGCGAGTACGCCCGAGTTAACGAAGAAACCGGTAGAGAAGCACAGGGTTTCATCCTTGTGCACAAACTCTGCAAGCTCCTTTTCAAGTTGTACATGAAGGTCAAGGGTTCCGTTCAAGAACCGGCTTCCGGCACAACCGGAACCGTATTTGTCCAAAGCATCCTTTGCGGCGTCGATGATGCGTTGGTCGCCAGTAAGACCGGTGTATGCGTTCGAACCGAACATCAGCACCTTGTGGCCTGCCATTTCAACTTCTGTGCCCTGCTTACTGGTTATTTCACGAAAATAAGGATACACACCGGCCTCCATATACTTTTGAGGCTCGCGATAACTTTTGTATCTTTCCTGTAATTGTCCCATTATAAATTAGTATAGGGTGTTGACCCAATTTGTTATTTCAGGCTGCAAAGTTACAAAAAAGATGCAATATAAGCATCATTTTTCCAAGAAATGTACCTTTTTGCGAAATTTGCCCGTCTGAAAGTCGGCATACAACAATAATTTACTAATTTTGTAACGATTTCATCACAGGAGACATTGTGCGCCGATGCAGAGCGAATCTGCATGCGCCCAAAACAGCCGCCAAGACACGTCAACGGCACACAACAGCAAAAGCACGGCAACCAATAGACACACAATCGGAAACATGAAAAAGAGAGTCGTCTTCATCATCAACCTCATTTCAGGAACATCAAGCAAGGCCGAGATTCCAGCCTTGATTGACAGCACTATCGACAAGGAAAAGTTCGACTACGAACTCGTTGTCACGCAATATGCGGGCCACGCCTCAGAAATAGCGACGAAAGCCAAGGACGAGGGCATTGACATTGTGGTGGCAGTGGGCGGCGACGGCACAGTGAACGAAGTGGCGCGCGCTATTGTACACTCGCAGACAGCACTCGGCATAATACCCTGCGGATCAGGCAACGGTTTGGCTCGTCATCTCCTGCTGCCCATGAATGTGCGCAAAGCCATCGACATTATCAACGCCTGCGAGATACGCGACCTCGACTACGGCATCATAAACGACCACCCTTTCTTCTGCACATGCGGCATGGGATTCGACGCTTTCGTGAGCATGAAGTTTGCCGAAGCCGGCAAACGCGGCCCCATTACCTATGCCGAAAACATCTTGCGCGAGGGTTTGAAATACAAGCCCGAAACCTACATACTGCAAGACGACAACGGAACAATAAAATACAAGGCTTTTCTTATATCGTGCGCCAACGCCTCGCAATACGGCAACAACGCCTACATCGCCCCACAGGCATCGATGAGCGACGGCCTGATGGACGTTATTATAATGGAACCTTTCGACGTGTTTGAAGCTCCGCAGATAAGCATCGACATGTTCAACAAGACGCTCGACAAGAATTCCAAGATTAAAACATTCAAATGCCGCAAGCTGAACATACACCGCAGCAACCCTGGAGTGATACACTACGACGGCGACCCTGTGATGACTGGCGAAGACATAAGCGTTGAACTGAAACCGAAAGGGGTAAAGATGATTGTCAACCCGTTTGCCGACCGTAGCATGCGCAAGCCCAATGCCCTGCAAAATGCCGCTGCTGAACTGTTCAACGAGCTTAACGTGATGCGTGAAGACATCTCGAAACAGGGCCAGCACATACAGGCACTTGGCAAAGTGATACAGAAAAAACTCACCGGCAAAGACTGAGAAGCCACACTGAATGGCAGCAAGCACGCAGCATAGACATATATAATAAGGTGTAACCACACGCAAAAGACGCGCCAAAGCATGGCAAACTCGGAATTTACATTCAAGCAATTCACAATCAAGCAAGACCAATGTGCCATGAAGGTAGGCACCGACGGCGTCCTGATTGGTGCATGGGCCGACGGCGGACACAACATCCTCGACATCGGAACAGGCACTGCACTGATAGCACTGATGATGGCGCAACGGTTTGAACAGGCGCACATTACAGCTATAGAAATCGACGAAGATGCGAGCCGTCAAGCCCTCGAAAATGTAGAAGCGAGCCCATTTGCCCATCGTGTGAAGGTTATGCACACCGCCTTGCAAGACTTCTCACCAGGACGCCAATACGATTGTATTGTCACCAATCCCCCATTTTTCACCGACAGTCTTAAAAATCCCGACTCGCAAAGAGCCGCCGCACGGCACGCCGACACCCTACCCTACGGCGATCTTTTCGGCTGCGTTGCTGCTCTGCTTGCCCCCAACGGCACGTTCAGTGCGATAATTCCCACCGACTGCCTTGAACGTTTCACCGCCGAAGCCTACTTTTCCGGTCTGTCGCCCATACGCCGATGCGCCATAAAGACCACCGCACGCCGACCACCGAAACGGCAACTTGTGGCATTCGCCCACAATCCGTCAACAAGCATAGACATACAGGAAGTAACGTTGCAGACCAACGACGGCGAACGATCGGAATGGTACAGAAAACTCACCGAAGACTTCTACATAAGATAAAACAAACCACCCGGCACGACACACTCCTTGCCGTCGTCCTACAAGCAACAATTCTGCACCGTTCAACGCCATTTCGAACGGCGATTTTCCCAAAAAACATTAAAACTCCATATATCTGAAATCTTTTACGTACCTTTGCACAGATATAGGCACAATATTTGTTTGTCCGAAATAAAACAACGTATGAACAAGAAATCCAATACATCAATACATATGATAGCCGACTACGAAGGAGACGTCACAACACTTTTCAACACCACCGTAGAAGGCGAAATACCAATTCTTGCCACACGCAATATGGTGCTCTTTCCGGGCGTCATTTCCCCCGTACTCATAGGCCGCAAACAAAGCCTCAACCTTCTTGAATGCATGAAAGACACTCCCGATGGAGTGTTCGCGGTGTTCTGCCAGAAAGACCAGGAGGTGGAGTCGCCGCACGAAAACGACCTGCACAAATACGGAGTGTATGCCAAATTGGTGAAAGTGCTTGAAATGCCGGGCCCCGGACACAATGTTACCGCCATAATACAAGGTCTTGGCCGTTGCCGCCTCACCAGCATCAACAGCGAGAAACCGTTTATGACGGGCACCGTGAAGACAATAATCGAGACTATGCCCGAAGCAGGCGACCGCGAATTCAAGACCGCTTTCGAAGACTTGCGCGAGACCGCGACAAACTATATCAAACAAAACGAAGACATACCCGACGAGTCGCAGTTTGCCCTCAGCAACATCTCCAACGACGTGATAGCCGTCGATTTCATCTGCACCAACATGCCGTTTGAAATCGACGACAAGATACACCTTCTCATGGCCAACTCGCTCAAAGAGCGCGTAATACGCACTTTGAAGGTTCTGCACAAGGAGTTGCAGTTGCTTGAACTGAAACAAAACATACGGTCGAAGACTCGCGAAGACCTCGACGAGCAGCAGCGCGAATATTTCCTTCAGCAGCAAATAAAGAACATCAAGGAGGAGTTGGGCAACGGCGAAGGATCTCCCGAACGCAAGGAACTCGAGAAAAAGGCCAAAGACAAGAAATGGCCCGAAGAAACAGCCAAGGTTTTCCAGAAAGAACTTGACAAGCTCGACACACTCAACCCCCAAAGTCCGGAATACAGCGTACAGCTCACCTACCTGCAAACAATGACAAGTCTGCCCTGGGGCGAGTACACCAAAGACAACCTCGACCTTAAGCGCGCACAGCGCACACTCGACCACGACCACTACGGCATGGACAAAGTGAAGGAGAGAATCCTTGAATATATGGCCGTGCTCAAGCTGCGCGGCGACCTGAAATCGCCAATAATATGTCTTTACGGCCCTCCCGGAGTGGGCAAGACGAGCCTCGGAAAGAGCATCGCCTCGGCCATGAAGCGCAAGTATGTGCGCATGTCGCTCGGCGGACTGCACGACGAGTCGGAGATACGCGGACACCGACGCACATACATCGGCGCAATGCCCGGACGCATAATAAAAAGCATACAGAAAGCAGGATCGTCAAACCCCGTGTTCATCCTCGACGAGATTGACAAGGTGACACAGAACAACATCAACGGCGACCCGGCCTCGGCCCTGCTCGAAGTGCTCGACCCCGAACAGAACAACGCCTTCCACGACAACTACCTCGACGTTGACTACGACCTGTCTAAGGTATTGTTCATAGCCACGGCCAACGACCTCAACACCATTCCACGGCCCCTGCTCGACCGCATGGAGCTTATAGAGGTGAGCGGATACATCACCGAGGAGAAGATAGAGATAGCAAAACGCCATCTCATTCCGCGCGAACTTGAAAACACTGGTCTTGCAGGACTAGACGAAAAACCGCAGTTCAACAAGGCGGCCATAGAGAAAATCATCGAGCAGTATACACGCGAAAGCGGAGTGCGACAGCTCGAAAAGCAGGTGAACAAGGCTTTGCGCAAGCTCGCCTACTCAAAGGCCGCAGGCGAAAATGTCACATTGGGCAAGATAACCACCAACCAGATAGAAGACCTTTTGGGCAAACCGCCGTTCTACCGTGACATTTACCAAGGCAACAACTATGCCGGAGTGGTGACAGGACTCGCATGGACAAGCGTGGGAGGAGAGATTCTTTTCATCGAGACCTCGCTCAGCAAAGGCAAGGCTGGAAAGCTCACCCTCACGGGAAACCTCGGCGACGTGATGAAAGAGTCGGCCGTCATAGCCCTCGAATACGTCAAGGCGCACATCGACAAGCTCGGTGTTGACTACCGCATATTCGACCAGTGGAACATACACATACACGTTCCCGAAGGCGCAACACCCAAAGACGGCCCGTCGGCAGGCATAACAATAGCCACGTCGATAGCCTCGGCACTCACCCAACGCAAGGTGCGCAAGAACACGGCAATGACCGGCGAGATTACGCTGCGCGGCAAAGTGCTGCCCGTGGGCGGAATAAAAGAGAAGATACTCGCTGCAAAACGCGCCGGAATAACCGACATCGTGATGTGCCGCGACAACAAGAAAGACATCGACGAGATACCCGAAATCTACCGCAAGGGTGTGTCGTTCCACTATGTAGAGAACGTGCAGGATGTGTGGGATTTCGCCCTTACCGACGAAACGGTTGACAATCCCGTAAACCTCACCGTAGAAGACGACAACGCCAAAAAGCAAGAAGCCGAACAACAAGACAAGAAATGACATTCGAACTGCAACACACCGACAACGCGTCAGATGCGCGCACCGGACTGATAACAACCGACCACGGACAGATTAAGACCCCTATTTTCATGCCCGTGGGCACATGCGGCTCTGTGAAAGGCGTGCATTTCGCCGAACTGCGCGACCAGGTAAAGGCGCAAATCATACTCGGCAACACCTATCACCTGTATCTCCGACCCGGCCTCGACACATTGCGCGCCGCCGGCGGACTGCACAAATTCAACACATGGGACCGCCCCATACTCACCGACTCGGGCGGTTTTCAGGTGTTTTCGCTCACCGGCATACGCAAACTGCGCGAGGAAGGATGCGAATTCCGCTCGCACATCGACGGTTCCAAGCATTTCTTCACCCCCGAGAACGTCATGGACACCGAGCGCATAATAGGTGCCGACATCATGATGGCACTCGACGAATGCCCTCCGGGAGACAGCGACTACGCCTATGCAAAGAATAGTCTGGGGCTGACACAGCGTTGGCTCGACCGCTGCATAAAGCGTTTCAACGAAACCGAACCGCTCTACGGCTATCGGCAGAGCCTTTTCCCAATTGTGCAGGGCTGCACTTTCAAGGACTTGCGGCGCGAGGCAGCGAAACACGTTGCCGACAAAGGGGCCGACGGCAATGCCATTGGCGGGCTCGCCGTGGGCGAACCCACCGAGGTGATGTATGAGATGATTGAAGTGGTTAACGAAATCCTGCCCAAAGACAAGCCCCGCTACCTCATGGGAGTTGGCACTCCGCAGAACCTGCTCGAAGCCATTGAGCGCGGCGTTGACATGTTCGACTGCGTGATGCCCACACGCAACGGCCGCAATGCAATGCTCTTCACCTACAACGGAACGATGAACATGCGCAACAAGAAGTGGGAAAACGATTTCTCGCCTATCGACCCCGACGGCTGCGACATCGACCGCCTGCACAGCAAAGCCTACCTGCACCACCTGTTCAAGGCACAGGAATTGCTTGCCATGCAGATAGCCAGCATACACAACCTCGCATTCTATCTGCGCCTTGTGGGCGATGCGCGGCAACACATTGAGCAGGGCGATTTCGTGAAATGGAAGGCAAGTGTCATCGACCGGCTCGGATGCCGCATATAAAGACACACCCGGCAACGACACACTTTTGCAAAAGTATGGACAGAAAGAGAATAAGACGATACAGAAAACCGCTGAAAGCCGTGCGCGCGGCACGGCGGCACACGGCATGGGCCAAGCCCGCGCTGCGCCGCATGGCACACATCCTCGGGCTGTTGGGCATTCTCAATCCGCGCCGTTACATAAAGCGCCTCGACTGGTATATAATCAGGAAATTCATCGGCACATACATCTATTCCATTGTCCTGATCATATCCATATCCATTGTTTTCGACATCAACGAAAACCTGGCAAAGTTCACACAATACCACGCGCCGCTCAAAGCCATTGTCTTTGACTACTACGCCAACTTCGTGCCCTACTTTGCCAACCTGTTCAGTCCGCTGTTTGTGTTCATCGCAGTGATATTCTTCACCACGAAGCTCGCGTCAAACTCCGAGATTATCTCCATGCTTGCCGCCGGCATTTCGTTCAAGCGTCTCATGCGCCCCTACATGATTTCGTGCGTGCTCATATCCGCCCTGTCGTTCTACCTCAGTGCCTACGTCATCCCGCACGGCACAGTAATAAGGCAGAACTTCGAAACAATGTACAAGAACAAGAAGAAAAACACATCGGCCGACAACGTGATGCTGCAAGTGGGCAAAGGCGTGATAGCCTACATACAGCACTACGACAACGACACAAAGCGCGGATATGGCTTCTCGCTCGACAAACTGGAGAACAAGAAACTCGTGAGCCATCTCACGGCAATGGAGGTGCAATACGACACCATCTCCGAGTCGAAATACCACTGGACAATATCCAGTTGGAAGGTGCGCGAACTGCACGGACTGCGCGAACACATCACCAGCGGCATGCGGCGCGACACGGTGATACAGATGGAGCCCACCGACCTCGTCTACTCCAAAGGCCAGCAGGAGACATTCACAAGTCCGGAACTGAAGGCATACATCTCGAAACAAATCGACCGAGGCAGCAGCAATGTGGTGCAATATCAGGTGGAATACCACAAGCGCATAGCCTCGTCGTTCGCCTCGTTCATCCTCACCACAATCGGTCTGTCGCTGTCATCGCGCAAGCGCAAGGGCGGAATGGGAATGTATCTCGGCATAGGTCTGGCACTGAGCTTCGGCTACATAATGCTTCAGACGGTGTCCTCGACATTCGCCATCAACGCCAACACGCCCCCGGCACTGGCCGCATGGATTCCGAATGTAATCTTCGCCGTCGTGGCATGGTTCTGCTATCGCAAGGCCCCGAATTAATTAACAGAGAAACAAGAAACACACGGAGCACGACACGCCTGCGCTCCCGATTAAAAAGAAAGACAACAAGACATGTATTTTGACGAACTCGACCTCAACGACAACGTGCTCGACGCTCTCTACGACATGCGTTTCGACGAATGCACACCCATACAGGAAAAATGCATACCGCCCATACTCGAAGGCCGCGACCTGCTAGGCGTGGCTCAGACTGGCACCGGCAAGACAGCAGCCTATCTCCTGCCCATACTCAGCAAGCTCGACGACGGCGGCTATCCCAAAGATGCCATAAACTGCGTGATAATGAGCCCCACACGTGAACTGGCACAGCAAATCGACCAGGCCATGCAGGGTTTCGGCTACTATCTGCACGATGTGAGCAGCGTGGCCGTGTATGGCGGCAACGACGGAAACCGCTACGACCAGGAACTGCGCAGCCTCACGCTGGGCGCCGACGTGGTGATTGCAACGCCCGGACGCCTCATTAGCCACCTCACCATAGGCAACGCCGACCTCAGCCGGGTGTCGTTCTTCGTGCTCGACGAAGCCGACCGAATGCTCGACATGGGTTTCTCAGAGGACATAAAGCTCATTGCAAGCCGACTGCCCGACACCTGCCAGACCATAATGTTCTCGGCCACGATGCCCGACAAAATTGAGGAACTGGCCAAGACTCTGCTCAACAACCCCGTTGAGGTGAAGATTGCCGTGAGCAAACCGGCCGAAAAGATAAAGCAGAGCGCATATATCTGCTACGAGGCACAGAAGATAAACATCGTGCGCGACATATTCCGCAAGGGCGGACTCAACCGTGTAATAATCTTCTCGGGCAAGAAACAAAAGGTGAAAGCCATAAACCATGCCCTGCAACAAATGAAGATAAACAGCGGAGAGATGCACTCCGACCTTGAGCAGGCAGAGCGCGACGAAATCCTCTACAAGTTCAAGAGCGGACAAATCGACGTGCTTGTGGCCACCGACATCGTGGCGCGCGGCATCGACATCGACGACATTGCTATGGTGATAAACTTCGATGTGCCGCACGACCCCGAGGACTATGTGCACCGCATAGGCCGTACCGCACGCGCCGACCGCGACGGAGTGGCCATGACATTCGTAAGCGACGACGAGATTTATCTGTTCAAGCAAATCGAGAAATTCCTCGAACGCGAAGTAGAGAAAAACGCACTTCCCGAAGGAATAGGCGAAGGTCCCGACTACAACGCCACCTCGCCGCGACAGAAAAACGGCCGGAACGCATCGCGCCGGGGCGACAAAGGCAACGACCGCAAGCGCAAGCCGCGCCGCGACAACAACCGCGAAGAAAAGCCAAAGGCAACTGCCAACGCCGAAACGCCTGCCGCCGCCAACGGTCAGAACAACGCCGAGAAGCCGCAACGCCATCGCAAACCGCGCCGCGAGAAGCCGCAGAATGCCGCAACCGATAAGCCCGTTGCCAACACCGAAGCTGCAAACGCCAAGCCCGAAAGTGCTGAAAAGCCCGCATCAACAACCCAAAAACGCCGCAGCCATCACAAGCGCAAGCCCCAAACCGACAACAGCGAACGTCAGACAGCACCTGCCGCACAGTCAAATGCAGCTCCGCAAAAGCCCGGGAAAGGCGGAAACGGCGAACAACGACAGCAAAACCGCAAGCGCCGCCCCAACAATCAGCGTGGCGACAACCGCCGCCAGCGTGGCGAGGCCAACCCGGCAAAACAGCAGGCTGCACCCGCCGCACAAATTCAGCAGAGCGAACCGAGCGCAATAGGCAAGTTGCTCAAAAAGCCATTGAGCTGGATAAAGTCGATAGGCAAGAAGCAGTAAACGCACAACCACAACGCGCGCCCATGCGGCGCAAGCATAGCAACCAACGGGGCAGAGCCACAACACAACGGCTCTGCCCCGTTTTTCATGCCCCAAAGCAGCATCATTTCGCCACAAGCACAACCCGAAAAGCATGGCGCGGCGCACGCTGCACGCACTTGCTGCAAATGCTGCACACACCTCGCGCATTTGCTGCACGCTTGCACCGCGCATGCAGCACGCCACAACCCGATACCAGTGCCAACGCAACAACCGCTTGCCCGGACTGTATTGCAGTGCCCATACAAAATTATTGGTGTCCGGTAAAATATTGGTTTAACATTGTAAAGCATTGAAGGAATGGCCTTTATGAGTTTTTGAAAAACACATGGCTTACTTTTGTTATTGCATAGTTTTCTATTCATTGCCCCTGAAAGGGGCGCAGATTATAGGATAGGGGCTTGCCCCTATCTATCAAAGCGCCACTGTCTTTTGCCCCTGAAAGGGGCGTATATTTCAATATCACAATGAATTATGCGCCCCTTTCAGGGGCAAAATAATTGAAATTCATAAACACAGGGGCAAGCCCCTGCACTATATTCTGTCGTCCCTACGGGACTTGTCTGTTGCAAAGTTTTTACCGGACACCAATAATACAAAATAAACCGATGCCACACGGCACATGCAGAATATTTTGCCTACCTTTGCAACACAATACGCTACAACACAACTCCACTGAAAATGACACACACACCAACTGCAAACACCATAGCTGCACTGCTCTTTGGCGCAGCATTGCTCACCTCGTGCAACGGCTCAGCACTACGCCACGCAACCGCAAAAGGCATGGCTGCCCTGGCATCATCTGCCGAAGAAGATCAAACCGCACAAACCGTTGCCGAAACAACCGACGACGCAAGCAAATCACTTGAACTGCCCGCGCCGCTCAACGGCACGCCCGAACAGATTATACAACGCGACGGCTACACCGTGTCCTACAACAAAGAAACGCGCCTGCCCAACTGGGTGGCATGGCATCTCACCGCCGACAGACTCACGGGCAACGCCAACCGCAAAGGCATTGATTTTGAAGAAGACACCGATGTGCCCTCACCGCGCGCCACCGACAGCGACTACTCACGATCGGGCTACGACCGCGGCCACATGTGTCCGGCCGGCGACAACAAGTGGAGTAAGACGGCCATGAGCCAGTCGTTCCTCTTCACCAACATCTGTCCGCAAGCCCCCAGCCTCAACCGGGGCGACTGGAACGAAATGGAGAAAGCCTGCCGCAAGTGGGCAAAAAACTATGGCGGACTCTACATTGTGTGCGGCCCCATACTTTACAAGGGCAAGCACAAGACCATAGGACGCAACAAGGTAACGGTGCCCGAGGCTTTCTTCAAAGTGGTGCTGTGCACAACCGGCACACCAAAGGCCATAGGTTTCATCTACAAGAACACCGACGGCAACCGTCCCAAGGGCGACTATGCCAACACGGTTGACGAAGTTGAGCGCATAACGGGCATCGATTTCTTCGCGTCGCTGCCCGACGATGTGGAGCGAAAAGTGGAGGCCGAATGCGATATCGACGCATGGGACTTGGACAATTAGGTTAAAAAACAATAACAAACCGCCTTTAAGCAATAGCTTTCCACAAAAAAACAGTAAATTTGCAGATTATACATAAAGGCTGAAAAGCGTGAAAATAAAGCAAGTGACTGAAGCCCTTGAACTATTCGCGCCTCTGCCCTTGCAGGAAGGATGGGACAATGCCGGCCTGCAAGTAGGATTGACAGAGGCGGAAGTGTCAGGGGCATTATTGTGTCTGGACGTTACCGAAGCGGTGGTAGACGAAGCCATCGCCATAGGGTGCAACCTCATAGTGTCGCACCACCCGCTCATATTCCACAAGCTGGCGCGCCTCACCGGCGACGACTGCGTGCAGCGCACCGTGATGAAGGCAATAAAGGCAGGCGTGACAATAGCGTCAATGCACACCAACATGGACAACGCCCGTGGCGGAGTGAATTTCAAGATGGCCGAGAAACTCGGTCTGCACGACGTGCGGTTCATAGCCAAGAAAACCGTCGACGGCATAGAGTGCGGATCGGGAGTAATCGGCGAGTTGGCCACACCAGTAGCCGCCGACGATTTCGTTATTATGCTCAAGAAAACGTTCGGAGTGGAGTGCGTGCAGTGCAACCAACTTCTCCGACGCGCCATAAAGAGCGTGGCACTGTGCGGCGGAGCAGGATCATTCCTCACCGATGAAGCCATTGCCGCCGGAGCCGATGCCTTCGTGACCGGCGAGATGCACTACCACGAGTTCTTCGGCCGCGAACAGCAGATACAGTTAGCCGTCATTGGCCACTACCAGAGCGAACAATACACCAGCGAAATATTCAAAACAATAATCGAGGAACGGTGTCCCGGCGTGCCGTGTCACATCACGTCGGTATGCACCAATCCGATAATCTACTTTTAAATATGGCAAAGAAAGAATCCACAGACTTGTCAGTAGAGGAAAGACTGAACGCCCTCTACCAGCTTCAAACCACACTGTCGGCAATCGACGAGAAGCGCGCACTGCGCGGCGAACTGCCCCTCGAGGTGCAGGATCTTGAAGACGAGATTGAAGGTCTGCACATCCGTGTAGAGAAAATACAGACCGAAATCGAGGAATTCAACACCGCAGTGGCACAGAAGAAGCATGATATTGCCGAGGCAGAAGCCAGCGTGGCACGCTACAAGGAGCAGCTCAACGAGGTGCGCAACAACCGCGAATATGACACGCTCACAAAGGAAATCGAGTTTCAGAGCCTTGAAATAGAGCTTTGCAACAAGAAGATAAAGGAGGCTCTCATAAAGGTTGACGAGAAATCGCACGACCTTGAACACACCAACGCCCTCATTGCCGACCGCCAGACGGCACTCGACGAGAAGAAGAGCGAGCTCGACGAGATTATGCAGGAGACACGCGAAGAGGAAGAGAAGCTGAAAGTGAAGTCGAAAGAACTTGAGGCTTGCATTGAGCCGCGCCTGCTCGCCAGCTTCAAGCGCATACGCAAGAACGCACGCAACGGCCTCGGAATAGTATATGTGCAGCGCGATGCCTGCGGAGGTTGCTTCAACAAGATTCCGCCACAGCGCCAGCTCGACATAAAGATGCACAAGAAAATCATCGTGTGCGAGTATTGCGGACGCATCATGATCGACCCGGAACTCGCCGGCGTGGAAACTGCTGCACCCGAAACAGTGGAGGAAAAGCCGAAGCGCAAACGCACATCTACACGCAAGACCGTATCGAAAAAGTCGGAAGAGTCGGAAACAAAACTCAGCTGACACGGCTTGCAAGTCGCCGTGGTGCGACAAGAACACAGCGGGACAAGACCCGTTTCTTGCCGACGAAACAGCGATAAGCCGTCACAACAAAAATAGCCTTGAAGCTCAGGCACAAGGCCGAAACAGAATAGGAGAAAAACCAAATGGAGGTTTTTCTCCTTTTTTTCTTTTATTGGTGTCCGGTAAAAACTCTGCAACTGGCAAGTCCCGTAGGGACGACAGATTATAGCGCAGGGGCTTGCCCCT
>CAVKCP010000009.1:0-45579 GCA_963654815.1 Lachnospiraceae bacterium
CGACTAAAGAAGAAAGGAAAAGATGTCGGATAAAAACAAAAAGACACAAAGAGCGATCTGCCTGAAATGCAAATTTAACAATGCGTGGAATTTATAGAACACGCCTGAAAAGAAAAGGAAAAGACACTCGATGAGCATATCAGAACTGATAAGCAACTCCAAAGGCAACCGCCGGTTTTCGTTCGAGGTGCTTCCGCCGCTGAAAGGCACCGGCACGGAACGCCTGTTCAAGACCATTGGGGAGCTTAAAGAATACGACCCCACCTACGTCAACATAACGACACACCACAGCGAATATATCTACCGCGAGCTCGACAACGGACAATATGAGCGGCTGCGCATACGCCGCCGTCCGGGCACAGTGGCCATAGCGGCCGCCATACAAAACAGGTTCGGCTTGCCCGTGATACCGCATGTCATCTGCAGCGGCGCAACGCGAGAGAGCATAGAGTATGAGCTTATCGACCTGCAGTTTCTCGGCATTGAGAACGTGTTGCTGCTGCGCGGCGACAAGGCCAAGGACGACCGCGTGTTCGTGCCGACACCCGGCGGACACGCACACACCACCGAACTGATTGAGCAGGTGAACCGCTTCAACGAGGGTTTCTTCGACGACGGCACTCCCATAAAGCATCCCGGGCCGCGTTTCCACTACGGCGTGGCAGCCTATCCCGAGAAACACGAGGAGGCACCTAACATGGAGATGGACTTGGAATATCTCAAGATGAAACAGGACTTGGGGGCCGAGTATGCCGTGACGCAGCTCTTCTACGACAACGCAAAATACTTCGCCTTTGTCGAGGCAGCACGCGCCGCAGGCATAACAATACCCATTGTGCCGGGTTTGAAGCCGTTTGCCAAGCTCAGCCAGCTCACCGTGGTGCCGCGCACATTCCACTGCGACCTTCCGCAGGAGCTCGCTTCGGAGGTGGTTAAGTGCAAGACCGACGACGATGCCAAGGCTCTCGGCGTGGAGTGGACAACCGAACAGTGCCGCCAACTCTACGACGCCGGCGTGGGAAACATACATTTCTACACCGTCTCGGCAGTGGAGTCGGTGAAGGAAGTGGCACGCAGACTGCTGTGAAACACGCGTGCAACGGCACGCAACACCCCGACGACAACAACGACAAACCATGAAATTTGAAGAAGTAATAGGACAGGAAGAGGCAAAGCAGATGCTCACCCAGCTCGCAGAAGGCGGACGGGTGCCGCACGCTATGCTGTTCTGCGGCCCGCAAGGTTGCGGAAAAATGGCTCTCGCCCTGGCCTTCGCCTCGCGCCTTCTGGCCGACAGTCCGCTGCTGAAGAATTGGGCTCATCCCGACCTATACTTCTCGTATCCCACAATAAAGTCGGCCTCTATGGGCAAGGAACACCAGCCCGAGAGCGACGACTACGCCCGCGAGTGGCGCGAAATGCTCTCGCAAGACACTTATTTCACCCTAGAACAGTGGATGGCGGCAATGCGCGCCGAAAACCAACAAGCCGTGATAACGGGTGCCGAAAGCGACAGTCTGGCACGCAAGCTGAGCATGAAGTCGAGTCAGGGTGGCTACAAGGTGAGCATAATATGGCTGCCCGAACGCATGAACCTGACGAGTGCCAACAAACTGCTCAAACTGCTTGAGGAGCCGCCTGCGCTCACCGTGTTTATAATGGTGAGCGAAGAGCCCGAGAAACTGCTCGAAACAATACGCAGCCGCACACAGCGATTCGATTTCAAGCGCATATCCGACGACGACATAGAGCAGGCTCTCATCCATCGGCAAGGCATTGAGCCCGACACGGCGCACCGCCTGGCACGCATAGCAGCAGGCAGCTGGACGGCCGCAACCGAGGCTCTGAAGGCAAGCAACGAGCAGCTGCTGTTCTTCGACCTTTTCACCATGCTCATGCGACTGGCCTACGGACGGCGCGTGAAGGAACTGAAGAAATGGGCCGACAGCGTGGCAGCATTCGGCCGGGAGAAACAGAAACGTTTCCTTGCATACCTCAGCCGGATGACAAGGGAGAGCTTCATGTATAACTTCCATATAGCCGAACTCAACTATATGACGGCCGACGAGGAGAATTTCACAAGCCGCTTCGCCCCGTTCATCAATGAGGCCAACGTGATAGAAATGGCCGAAACATTTGAGAAAGCCACTCGCGACATATCACAGAACACCAACAGCAAACTTGTTTTCTTCGACATCGCGCTGGCTGTGACAGTGCTCGTGAGGCGCAAACCGTAACCCACGGCACAACAACCGAAACCTACGCCTTTGCCGGGCGGCACGCAACAACAACGCGGACACTGACGCTACGGCACGGCGACAACGATATATCATATATGAAAGATTTCAAAGACATGCAATTCAAAATATCCCGCGGCTGCGACCGGGGGCTCTGCCACTGCGCATGCGGACGGCAGGACAAGCAACTGAACACCTATGACTGGCTCTACGACGTGCCCGGAAACACCGACGACACCGACCTCGTGGAAGTGCAGTTCAAGAACACGCGCAAGGGATATTACCACAATGTGAACAAACTCGACCTGAAAAAGGGCGACATCGTGGCCGTGGAAGCAAGTCCGGGACACGACATCGGCGTGGTGACTCTCACCGGACGGCTCGTGAAACTGCAAATAAAGAAGGCCAACCTGAAGTCGGCCGACGACATAAAGCGCATCTACCGCATAGCAAAGCCCGTTGACATGGACAAGTATCACGAGGCAAAAAGCCGCGAACACGAAACCATGATACAGAGCCGACAGATAGCCAAACGGCTGGGACTGCAAATGAAAATAGGCGACGTGGAATATCAGGGCGACGGAAACAAGGCCATTTTCTACTACATCGCCGACGAGCGCGTGGACTTCAGACAACTCATCAAGGTGCTGGCCGACACGTTCCACACACGCATAGAGATGAAACAGATAGGCGCAAGGCAGGAAGCCGGGCGCATAGGCGGCACCGGACCGTGCGGACGCGAACTGTGCTGCGCCACTTGGATGAAGAACTTTGTGAGCGTGAGCACCAACGCTGCACGCCTGCAGGACATCTCGCTCAATCCGCAGAAACTTGCAGGAATGTGCGCAAAACTGAAATGCTGCCTCAACTACGAGGTTGACGACTATGTGGAGTCGAGCCGCAAAATGCCGGCACGCGACATTGTGCTGCAGACAAAGGACAGCGACTACTACCTGTTCAAAACCGACATTCTAGCCGGACTCGTGACCTACTCCACCGACAAATCGCTCGCCGCCAACCTCGAAACAATATCGGCCAAGCGCGCCAAGGAGATAATAGAACTGAACAAGCGCGGCGAAAAACCCGACACACTCACCGAAGACGGACAACTGAAAGAGGCAAAGAAGCCTGCCGACTTGCTTGCCGATGCCGACATAAGCCGCTTTGACAAGAGCAAGAAAAAGAAGAAAAACAAGAACCGCAACAACCGCCCCGCCAACGCCGCAGGCCAAAACAAAAAAACGGCAGAGGCCGCTGCCGACAACAAACAGAAACTGGCCGATAACCGACAGAAGCCTGCCGACAAACCGCGCAAGCCGAAACGCAAACCGCAAGACGGCGCGCCCAAGAAACAAGAGGGCGGAAACGACACTCAAAAGAAATGAGAACACTCACCGCACTTGCCGTCGCAATGGCGGCGGCAACGCTCACCACATCGTGCAACACACGCAGAGTGTATGACAGATATGCCAACACTCCAGTGGCCGGATGGGAGAAAAACGACACGCTGGCGTTTGACATCCCGCCCGTAAAGGAGGCCGGGTCATACACGACACGCCTCGGTTTGCGCACCAGCGAGAGCTATCCGTTCACCAGTCTGACACTGATTGTCGAGCAGCACATCTACCCATCGGGCACGGTAAAGGCCGACACCGTGAGGTGCCAGATTACCGACCGGCGCGGAAATGCCTCGGGACACGGCATAAGCTTCTACCAATACCGTTTCGATGTGGGCGAGACAATGCTGCAAGAAGGCGACTCGCTGCACGTCACCATACGCCACGACATGAAGCGCGAGATATTGCCCGGCATAAGCGATGTGGGCATTTCGCTTGAAAAGCAGCAATGACAACTTTGTAAAAGAAATAGAAAGCAATGAAAACAGGCATACAGTCACCGCAAAAGATGATTGTATGCCTGTTTTGCATAGGTAATATATAGTGCCGCAGAATGCTTTTCTGAAATCTGCGGAAGGCGTCTTCGACCGCTAACGCTGCACAAGGTTGCGCCCGGCATCGATGCGCAGGAAGATGAAAAGCAATAGGGTGAATCCCCAAAGCGACGAACCTCCGTAGCTGAAGAACGGCAGCGGGATGCCTATCACGGGCGTAAGACCGAGCACCATGCCTACATTTATAAATACATGGAAGAGGAAAACGCTCAACACGCAATAGCCATATACGCGCCCGAACACAAACGGTTGGCGTTCGGCGAGCTTTATAAGCCGCAGCACAAGGGCCAGGAACAGCAGCAATACACCTGCCGACCCAACGAAACCTTCTTCTTCGCCCACGGTGCAGAATATAAAGTCGGTGTCCTGTTCGGGCACGAATTTCAGCTTCGTCTGCGTTCCGTTAAGAAATCCCTTGCCCTTCAGTCCGCCCGAACCAATGGCTATCTCGCTCTGGTGCACATTATATCCGGCTCCGGCAAGGTCTTCGTCAAGACCCAAAAGCACGTTGATGCGCACACGCTGGTGAGGTTCCATGACATTGTTGAGCACATAGTCGGCCGAATAGAAGAATGCCACCGACCCGACAACAAACGCCAAAATGTAATAATACTGTGCCAGGCGAGTGTGCAAGGCATGGTAGAGCAGATAACCCACAAGCACAAGGCTTGCCGCAAGCTGCACCCAAACGATGTCGAACGGTATGACAAACTCAGAAAAGGCAAGTGCCAGGAGTGTCGCGCCAAGGCAGTAGGCAAGAATGACAATGGTTTGCCGCCGTTGCTTGCAATATACGTCTACAAGCGCGGCGGTGAACAGTTGCACGAGAAGCAGCACCACAAACTTGCCCACCGAAGTGGGCGTGTCCCAAAGAAGCGTGCTCTCATACTTTATTCCCACAACGAAATAAACCACCATTGCCACACCCGTGAAGAGTATGCTACCGGGCATTCCCTCGCGGTAGAGCACGAGAAAGAACGACAGATAGACAAGTGCCGAACCCGTTTCGCGCTGTCCTACGATGAAAAGCATGGGGGTGAGCACTATGGCACAGGCCGCCGCGAAATGCCGCCAACGCCCTATGTTGAAACCATAGGCACTCATAAGCTTGGCAAGGGCAAGTGCCGTTGCGAACTTTCCGAACTCGGCCGGCTGCAAACGCAACGGGCCTATCACTATCCATGAGTGCGAACCTTTGATGTCGTGGGGATTGAATATCGTGGCAAACAGCAGCAACAGCAAGATGCCGTAGATTATGTAAGAGAAGGTATCAAAGAAGCGTGTGTCGGTCATGAGTATCACAAAGCCGAGGCAAATGGACGTGCCTATCCACACAATCTGCATTCCCGAACGTGTGCCGAGGGCGAAGATGTCGTTCTCGCCGTAGGTGAAGCTGGCCCCGCAGATGCTCACCCATCCGAAAATCATAAGCGCGAGGTAGAGCAATATGGTTATCCAGTCTACCGAACGCCAAACGCTTTGCTTTCTGTCTGTTTGCCTTATCATACTGTGTCAAATTGCTTTTTGCAGCCGCCGATGCCACGGCGGCGTTGCGGCATCTTCTTTTTTTTACTGTCGGGAAGCCGTCATTTTGCCTCGGCGGTAGCCTTCGCCGCACCTTTTGCGGCTTCGTCTGCACCAGCAGCAGCGGTTGCCGACGCTGCATTCTTGCGCGTTGCGGCACGGCCTGTTCCCTGCTTCTTGCGCGATTCCTGTCCCGGGAAACGCGGACCGTAGCCCAGACGGCGCTTCTGCATCTCGGTGGCCTGTGCCTCACTCGACGGCGACAGCTTGCCGTGCAGATACTGTTCCATCATCAGTCCGCCTATGGGCACGCCGTAGTCGGCTCCCCATCCGCCGTTCTCCACATACACGGCGATGGCTATCTTGGGGTTGTTCATCGGTGCAAAGCCCATGAACACCGAGTGGTCGCGGCCGTGGTTCTGCGCCGTACCGGTCTTTCCACAAGGCTCGAAATCATATCGTCCGAGCATCTTGCACGTTCCCTTCAGAGCCGACGAACGCATGCCTGCCACCACATAGTCGTAGGCTCGGCGTGCCGCCTTGGTGTAGTGCGGATGTCGGTAGGCGGTGTCGAGAGGTTCGCCCTGCACCTTGCGCACAACATGCGGGGCGTAGTAGTAGCCTCGGTTGGCTATGGTGGCTCCTAGATTGGCTATCTGCAACGGCGTGAGCGTGACCTCGCCCTGCCCTATCGAGATACTTATTATAGTGAGTCCGTTCCACGATCCACGGTAGTTGCGGTCGTAATAGTCGGCATTGGGTATCATGCCTCGCTTCTCGCCAGGCAGGTCTATGCCTAGCTTGTAGCCGAATCCCATGCTCACCATGTAGTCGCGCCATGTGTCCATAGCATCGTTTACGGTCTTGTACTTGCGGCGGTTGCCCATCATATAGTATAATCCCCAGCAGAAATATCCGTTGCATGAGGTGCTTATAGCATTGACAAGCGATATGGGCGACGCATGAGAATGGCAGCCCACATGCAGTCCACGGCAGTAGAACCCGTGGTGGCAGGGGAACGAAGTGCCCGGACTTATGATGCCTTCGGTCATGTAGGTGAGTGCCTGCGAGGTCTTGAACGTGGATCCCGGAGGGTACATACCCATTATACTACGGTTTAGCAGCGGTTTCCACGCGTCGTGCGAGAGCAGCTTGTGGTTCTTGCCGCGAAGGCGACCAACCATTATTCGCGGGTCGTAGCTGGGCGAAGACACCATGCAGAGCACCTCACCTGTAGACGGTTCAATGGCCACAATGCTTCCGATCTTGCCTTCGAGGAGCCGCTCACCGAGTGCCTGCAACTTGAGATCGATGCTCAGTGTAAGATCTTTTCCAGCCACTGGGCGGCGGTCGTACTTGCCTTCCTGGTATTTACCCTGTATTCTTCCGCGCGCATCGCGCAGCAGAATCTGCACGCCTTTCTCTCCCCTTAGCTGCTTTTCGTAGGCTTTCTCCACGCCGAGCTTACCTATATAGTCGCCCGGCTGATAGTAGTCGTCGTCTTCAATATCGGCAGGCGACACCTCGGCCACGTCGCCAAGGATATGCGCCGCGTAGGGATATTGATACTGGCGGATGCTTCGCCGCTGCACATAGAAGCCCGGAAAGCGGAATATCTTTTCCTGGAAAATGCTGAATTCTTCGTTTGACAGCTGGCTCATGAACAGCTGTTGCGTGTAGCGCGAGTAGCCGGGGTTCTTCGAGTAGTCCTTTATATCGTTCATACGCTTTATGAAGAACTCCTTGGTTATGCCCAGACTCTGGCAGAAATCGGTGGTGTCGAGCCTTCCGCTTTCCTCGTTCATCACCACCATGATGTCGTAGGCCGGCTGGTTGTAGACGAGAAGTTTGCCGTGGCGGTCGGTGATGACCCCGCGTGACGGGTATTCTATTTTTTTTAGGAAGGCGTTGCTGTCGGCGTTTTTCTTGTAGTCGTCGCTCATGAGCTGCAAGGTGAAAAGCCTGATGACATATACCATGACAATGGCCACGGCTACGCCGCCAATCACATAACGCCTTTTTTCGAGATTGTAATCACTCATCAGCGTTTCCTGAGGTTTTCTATTACGAGCGTGAGAAGCACCGTGAGCACGGCACAACCGCATACACACTGGAGCCATTGCAGCCAGTGGTAGAAATTGAAGGCCTCGATGGTGAAGAAAAGGAGGCAATATACTACAATGATTACCGACGCGTAGGCCACATACTTGGCCGTGCCGAGCGTGGCGAACGAGGGTACGAGGTCGTCGGGGCAGTCACGCGGGAGGAAGAGGGCAAGCAAGTAGGGCTGCAGAAGTCCTACAAGTGTCATCGAGGCGGCTGCCACGCCCGGCGTGTTGGAGAACATGTCGACGGCCAGACCGAGTGCGAAGCACCACACGAGCGTGGCCCAACGCTGCTGGTCGCGCGGGGTGGGCAGGACAAAACTGACATACAGCAACGGCGTAGCGCAGTCGAAAAGGTGGATATGGTTGAGCACCAACGACTGCACCAGAAGCAGTATGACAAACGCCAAAATGTTTCTTACGAATTTCAAACTCATCTGCTCTGTTTTCTTTCTCTTGCTTGCAGCCGGCATGCCGTCGGCGTGCTTTTTCCTGTGATATAAGGTGACGGGCGTGTCATTCGCGTGCCTTCAGCGAGTCTTCTGCGGCATGCAGGATTTCAAGTTTCTTTTCCATCTCGCTGTCGTTGATTACGCATACGTCGCGCAAACGGCCGAAATCGGTTGAAAGGCTTATCTTAAGTCTGTAAGACATGCCGTTGGCCGAGTTGTAGACATGCTTCACGCGTCCGACGATGACACCCGGCGGAAACACCGACGAGTAGCCGCTCGTGACGATGAGGTCGCCCAGTTTGAAGTGGGCATGGCGCGGGATGTCGTCGATGTAGGCCTCTTCTGTCGATCCTCCGTTCCAGTGCAGGTAGCCGAAATAGCCGCGTCCGCTTATGGTGCAGCTTATGTTCGACACCGAACTGAGCACGGGTATGAGCACCGAATAGTGCTGCGAGACGAGATAGACGATGCCTACGACGCCTGTGCCGCACACCACTCCCATGTCTTTGCGCACTCCGTCGGCTGCGCCCTTGTCGATTGTGATGAAGTTGTTGAGCTTGTCGAGCGAGCTGCCGACTACCTTTGCCGGAATGGTTTCATAGCCTTTCATCACATCCTGCTGCAGTTTCTCCACGAGTGTGGTGTCTTTTGTGGCCTTGGCCACCTGCTCTGAGAGCACGGCCACCTGCCTTTCGAGGTAGACGTTGCGCTCGGTGAGCCTGCGGTTGACATCGACGAGCGAGAAGAACTGCTCCACTGCCGAGTCCCATTCGTAGACTTTTCCCGACACGGCATTGGCCGATGTGAACCACACGCTGCTCTGGTAGCTGTTGTATTTGAACAGCAGTATGAAGCTGAATACCTCGAGCAGGACGAACACGAACCAGTGGTTGTTGCGTGCCAGAAAATCCAATAAGTTGCGCATAGTGTATAAAAGTAAAAAGGCAAAAGAGCAAAAAAGTAAAACCACGCGCCCGGCGGCGCTCAATGCACCGCACCGACAACGGCGTGACAGCTGCATGCTGCCCGTGGGTTTACTTTCCTACCCTCTTACTTCCTTGCTCCGTTTCTGTTTCGGGAATGCTTTCCCGGCTTGTTCATCGCATCAGGAACGAGAAGCGGTCGATGTTTTTAAGAGCCACCCCGGCTCCTATTGCCACGCTGTGCAGCGGGTCTTCGGCTATGTGGAAGGGGATGTTTATCTTGTCGGTGAGGCGCTTGTCGAGTCCGCGCAGCAATGCTCCGCCGCCGCTGAGGTAGATACCGTTCTTCACGATGTCGGCATACAGCTCGGGAGGAGTATTCTCGAGAGCCGAGAGCACGGCGTTCTCTATCTTCGCCACGGTCTTGTCGAGGCAGTGGGCTATTTCCTGGTAGCACACGGGAACCTCCATTGGCAGGGCCGTGATGCGGTTAGGTCCGTGCACGACGAAATCCTCTGGTGCGGCATCGCCGAGCTCGGTGAGTGCCGACCCCACATGTATCTTTATGCGTTCTGCCATGCGCTCGCTCACCTTCACGTTGTGCTGGCGGCTCATGTATTCCTGGATGTCGGCGGTGAGGTCGTCGCCTGCGGTGCGTATGGAGTTGTTAGACACGATGCCTCCGAGCGAAATCACCGCGATTTCGGTGCTTCCTCCGCCTATGTCGACAATCATGTTGCCCTCGGGAGCTTCCACGTCGATGCCGATGCCTATGGCTGCTGCCATGGGTTCGAAGATGAGGTAGACGTCGCGTCCGTCGGCATGTTCGGCGCTATCGCGCACTGCACGCAGTTCAACCTCGGTGCTTCCCGACGGCACTCCGATAACCATTCGGAGCGAAGGCGAGAACAAACGGCTGCGGGTGTGCACCATTTTAATGAGTCCGCGCATCATCTGTTCGCACGCGGTGAAGTCGGCTATCACGCCGTCGCGCAGAGGACGGATGGTGCGTATGTTGTCATGAGTCTTCTCATACATCATTTTCGCCTTTTCGCCGACTGCTATCATCTTGTCGGTGCGACGGTCGAGGGCCACCACCGAAGGCTGGTCAACAACGATTTTGTCGTCGCTGATGATGATGGTGTTGGCCGTTCCGAGGTCCATTGCAATCTCCTGAACGAAAGAAAAAAATCCCATAAATGTCTTTTAGTAAATGTTGTTCTTTTATTGTCTGCCGCCGATGCGTCAGCCGCAGGCGCGTCGCCGCGCCGCACGGGATGCCTGTCGCGGCCGTTTGGCGTTGATGGCGTTAAATTATTTTGCGAACCACTCGTGAATTGCGGTGTCGTAGTGGCTGCTCACCCCGAATGCCCTTTCGGCAAACATCTTGCGGTCGGCGAGGTCGGTCTGTGCGCCCTTCTCGTTGAGAATGTCGAGAAGCACGCCGTATTCAGCCTTGCTCGGAACTATCACCACGTCGTTGAAGTTCTTTGCTCCGGCGCGGATGAGCGATATTCCGCCTATGTCTATCTTCTCTATTATGTCTTCGTCGGATGCTCCGCTTGCCACGGTCTGCTCAAACGGATAGAGGTCAACCACGACAAGGTCAATCTCGGGTATCTCGTATTCGGCCATCTGTGCGCGGTCGCCTTCGTTGTCGCGGCGTGCGAGAATGCCTCCGAACACCTTGGGGTGCAGTGTCTTCACGCGTCCGCCGAGTATCGACGGATAGGTGGTTACGCTTTCAACCGACTGGCACTCGTAGCCGAGCGACTCGATGAAAGCCTGTGTTCCGCCTGTTGAAAGGAATTTCACGCCTTCGGCATTGAGCTTTGCGAGCAATGCGTCGAGCCCGTCTTTGTGGAAAACCGAGATGAGAGCGGTCTTGATTTGTTTTGTTCCAGCCATATTTTATGTATTAATCTTTTTGAACTGCAAAGTTAGCGAAAAAGCGGTGAATAAGTGGGCAAAAAGCAAAAAAAAATGGGGTCGCTTTTCCTTTTGCCGAATTAAGGCCTCAAAAGGCATGCCGCATGCGGCCCGGGAAGCAGCAACGCCCAGTGCAAAGCAATCTGAAAACGGCGGCAAATCCTCACCCTAGAATGGCCGGCGGCAACATATTTGAATCGCACGCGGCACGCATATACACGAAAAAAGGCCGAGGAATATTCCTCAGCCTTCATCGTTTAATGAATGTAGCGGGACCCAGGATTGAACTGGGGACCTCATGATTATGAATCATGCGCTCTAACCAGCTGAGCTATCCCGCCATGGCTCATTTGCGGGTGCAAAGGTAATACATTTTCGTTAAACTCCAAAATTATTCGCAGAAAAAATATCGAAATTCGTCAAAAAGCATTATTTTTGCATTTGTCAAATAGCCCTATGCCCGGCACGCTGCCTATATATAATGTGCAGCAAGCACCGCAAACGGGGCATGGCGGCTATTGCTGCAACATGAAAAAACTCTTTGGAAACATGGGAAAACAAAAGATCGAGATAGTGCACGACCTGCAATCGACCTCGGCCAACATCGTGTGGCAACTCATCGGAACCGCCGAAGGACTGGCAAAATGGATTGCCGACAACGTAAGCATGAAAGACGGCGAAATGACCTTTGAGTGGGGCGACCTGTGGAGACACCACGAAATGCGCATGGCAGAAGTGCGCGAGAGCGTGAAACAGAAACGCTTCAGCTTCCACTGGACCGATGAAGACGATGACACCTACGTTGAGCTGCGCATGGAGCGCAACACGCTCACCAACAATTTCACGCTCTTCATCACCGATTTCGCCGATGACGACGACACGGAATGGCTGCACAACACCTGGAACAAGAACTTCAAGAAGCTGCACCAAACAAGCGGACTGTAAGCAAAAGCATTCCGCACGGCACCGGACCGAGCCGCCGCACTACCGCAAAACCCGATTTACGCACGGCCACACAGCCGAGTGTAGCGACCGAATGCGGCCAATGTTTTTAACAGAAATTCACCAAAACAGGACTTCAAAAAACTCCGGCTGCAACCCGCAAAACAGAACTCCGCAAGCGCAAAAACGCCTGTCTGAAACGCATCCAACACCACGACAAAACCAAAGAAAGCCTTGCCCATGCCACAAACAAGGCTTCCTTGCATGGCAAACAAGGCTTGCCCAACAGTGCAGCAAGCCTATTTCATGTTGCAAACAAGCCTTGTTTGCAGCATTTCAGACACCAAAAGGCAACGCATTACGCCTCAATTTAATCATTCAAAAAGAACTGATTGACTAACAGTCAATCAGTTATCAATTTATATTATATTTTCGATTATTCACCCACGACTTTTCGCCGGAACGGAATGTGGGCAAAATCGCGCGTTAACAAACCTTGCACAACGCTAACGAAGCATAACGCGCCGCCACCTACGCAGCAGCCGTCGCCGCGCAGCCGTGCCGACACGCGCCCGCACACAGTTTTAAAAAAACAACCCAAACAAACAATATCTGAAATATTTATACTAAATTTGCACACCATTAGGCCGCTTTTCACAAGGCCGCACCGCAACATGTTTCGGATAAAGAAGTTAGACATTTTCATAGCAAAACAATTCGGCCTGCTGTTCGTGGGAACGTTCTTCATCTGCCAGTTTGTGCTGATGATGCAGTTTCTGTGGCGGTATATCGACGAACTCATAGGCAAGGGTCTCTCGATGGATGTGCTCGCCGAATTCTTCTGGCACATGGGGCTGATGCTTGTGCCGCAGGCCCTGCCGCTCGCCATACTGTTGTCGTCGCTCATAACATTCGGCAACCTGGGCGAAAGCAGCGAGCTCACAGCCATAAAGGCAGCCGGAATTTCGCTCATGCAGGCATTCCGCCCGCTCATAGTCATCTCGGTAGCAATATGCATCACCTCGCTCTATTTTCAGAACAGCATCGGGCCTGAAGCCAACAGAAAGATAGCACAGATGCTCATCTCGATGAAGCAGAAAAGCCCCGAACTCGAAATTCCCGAAGGGATATTCTACGACGGCATTCCCAACAGCAACATATATGTGCAGAAAAAAGACCTGAAGACGGGCAAGCTCTACGGCATCATGATCTACCGCATGACGGGCAGCTACGAAGACCAGGCCATAATACTCGCCGACTCGGGCATGCTGCAGGCCACAGCCGACAAGAAACACCTGCTCATGTCGCTGTGGAGCGGCGAGTGGTTTGAGAACATGCAGTCGCAAGAACTTGCCAACAGCGCGTCGGTGCCCTACCGCCGCGAGTCGTTCGTGGGCAAACGCATCGTGCTCGACTACGACGGCGACTTCAACATGGCCGATGCTACATCCATATCCAACGACGCGCGCGGCAAGAGTTTCGCACAGATACGCAACGACATGGACTCGATTTGCGAACAATACGACAGCATCGGGCGCACCTACTACCGCGACGACCAAGCCATATTCTACCGCACGCCGACACTGTCGCGCACCGACTCGCTGCGCGCCGTGAAACTGGGCCTGGCCAGCAAGACCTACGACACCGACTCGGCCTACGCCTCACTCAACGCCGAACAGCGGCGCACGGTGATAATGCAGGCCAACAGCAAGGTGCAGTCGAGGCTCAACGACCTCAGCTTCAAGAGCATGATAACCACCGACGGCGACAAGCTCATACGCCAGCACAAGATAGAAGCGATAGGAAAAATCACGCTCGCCCTGTCGTGCCTGATATTCTTCTTCATCGGAGCACCGCTCGGGGCAATCATCCGCAAGGGCGGACTCGGAATGCCTGTGCTCATATCGGTGCTCGTGTTCATCGTCTACTACATACTCGACAACTCAGGCTACCGCATGGCACGCGGCGGAATGTGGACAATATGGTTCGGAAAGGGTCTCGCCCCGGCCATACTCATACCCATGGCGGTGTTCTTCACGGTGAAGGCAAGCAACGACTCCATGGTGTTCAACATCGACCTCTACCGCGAACTGCTGCGGCGTCTGCTCGGACTGAGGGTGAAACGCAGCGTGACACGCAAGGAAGTGATAATAAACGACCCCGACTACGCACTCGACCGCGCCCGCCTCGAAGCCATAAGCCGCGATGTGGCCGAATATTCAAGGCTGCACCGGCTGAAAACCGCGCCCAACTGGGCTAAGGTGTTCTTCAAGTATGAACCCGACCACGAGATTGAACGCATAGGCAACGAACTGGAAGAGGTGATTGACGACCTCGCCAACACGCGCGACCGCACCATACTCGGCGCGCTCAACCAATACCCCATTCTCGCGGTGAAGGCCCACACGCGCCCGTTTGAGCGCAAATGGCTCAACATCGCGGCAGCCATTGCAGTGCCGGTGGGGCTTGTGCTCTACTTTAGAATGTGGCGGTTCAGAATAAGACTGCTGCGCGACCTGCGCGCCATAAAGGCAGCCAGCGACACCATAATAGCACGCATAGACGAAAGGGAAAACGCATAACGCGGCCACGGCACGGCATTCTACACATTATTATATATACAACCAAACATCTGCCCTGCCCTGCGCAGGACTGAAAAAGAAAACAAAACCAATAAAAACGACAAATATATGGGAGATTTCAAACTCAGCAGCATCGACGATGCCGTGAAAGATTTCAAAGACGGAAAATTCGTTATCGTGGTGGACGATGAAGACCGCGAAAACGAAGGCGACCTTATCATCGCCGCCGAGAAGATAACGCCCGAAAAAGTGAATTTCATGCTCAAGAACGCACGCGGAGTGCTGTGCGCACCCATAACACTGTCGAGGTGCGAGGAACTTGACCTGCCCCACCAGGTGAGCGACAACACATCAATGCTCGGCACGCCGTTCACCATAACCGTTGACAAGCTCGAAGGCTGCTCAACAGGAGTGTCGGCACACGACCGCGCAGCCACAATAAAGGCTCTGGCCGACCCTGCCTCAACACCGCAGACATTCGGAAGGCCGGGACACATAAACCCCCTCTACGCACAGGACAACGGCGTGCTGCGCCGCTGCGGACACACCGAAGCAGCAATCGACCTTTGCCGACTCGCCGGACTCTACCCCGCCGGCGCACTCATGGAGATAATGAACGAGGACGGCACCATGGCACGCATGCCTGAACTCATGCAGATGGCCGAAGAATGGGGCATACGCATCATCACGATAAAAGACCTCATAGCCTACCGACTCAGAAAAGAATCGATAATAGAAGTGGGCGAAGAGGTTGACATGCCCACCGAATACGGACACTTCCGCCTCATACCCTTCCGCCAGCAAAGCAACGGCATGGAACACATGGCACTCGTAAAGGGCGAGTGGAACGACGACGAGGCAGTGCTCGTGCGCGTGCATTCGTCGTGCGCCACAGGCGACATCCTGGGCAGCAAACGCTGCGACTGCGGCCAACAACTGCACAAGGCCATGGAAATGATTGAGAAAGAAGGCAAGGGAGTGCTCATATACATGCAGCAGGAAGGACGCGGCATAGGACTGATGAACAAGATTGAAGCCTACAAACTGCAAGAGGAGGGCTACGACACAGTAGATGCCAACGTGCACCTGGGCTTCAAACCCGACGAGCGCGACTACGGCTGCGGGGCTCAGATGCTGCGCCACCTCGGCATACACAAGATGCGCCTGCTCACAAACAACCCCACAAAACGCGTGGGACTCGAAGCCTACGGACTTGAAATAGTGGAGAATGTGGCAATTGAAACCGTGCCCAACAAATACAACGAGCGCTACCTTAAGACAAAGCGCGACCGCATGGGCCACACGCTGCACCTGAAATAAAGGCTGCCGCAAGCCAACAGCAACCGCACGGCAAACCGCCGCGCTGAACGCAAGACAACGAAAAGCGCGCTCAGTGCGGCGGTTTTCTGCATTTGCAATACACTATAAAAAGACATTAAAAAAAAGTTTATTTTAGGCAAAACGCGCGAAAATAGAAAGCATTTCGTGCCTTAAAACGATTTTATTTTTTAATTTTGCAAAACATATATAACGACAATCACAACTATGGCACAATTATCAAACCGGCTTAACCGCCTCGCTCCATCGGCCACTTTGGCCATGTCGCAGAAAAGCGGAGAAATGAAAGCGCAAGGTATCGACGTGATTAACCTCAGCGTGGGAGAGCCCGATTTCAACACCCCGGAACACATCAAGGAAGCAGCCAAGAAGGCCATCGACGACAACTACTCGCGCTATTCGCCCGTACCAGGCTACGCCGACCTGCGCAAGGCCATATCGGCCAAACTGAAAAACGAGAACGGTCTTGATTATTCTACAAGCGAAATCCTCGTGTCGAACGGCGCAAAGCAAAGCGTTTGCAACACCGTAATGGCCCTGGTGAACGAAGGTGAAGAAGTGATAATACCCGCCCCCTACTGGGTGAGCTACCCGCAAATGGTGAAACTCGCCGGAGGCACGCCGGTGATAGTCAACGCCGGATTCGAGCAGAACTTCAAAATCACCCCCGAACAGCTCGAAGCTGCAATCACGCCCAACACCCGCATGCTCATACTCTGCTCGCCCAGCAACCCCACGGGAAGCGTGTATTCAAAAGAAGAACTCGAAGGACTGGCCGAGGTGATAAAGCGTCACGAAGGCCTTTATGTGCTCGCCGACGAGATATACGAACACATTAACTATATAGGCAAGCACGAAAGCATCGCACAGTTCGACGGCATGAAAGAACGATCTATCATCGTCAACGGCGTGTCGAAAGCCTATGCCATGACCGGATGGCGCATCGGCTTCATCGCAGCACCCGAATGGATTGTGAAAGGATGCAACAAACTGCAGGGACAATACACAAGCGGCCCGTGCTCGGTGAGCCAGAAAGCCGCCGAAGCAGCCTACACCACATCGCAGGAATGCGTTGAAACAATGCGCAAGGCATTCGAACGCCGACGCGACCTCATTGTGCAGCTCGCACGCGAAATAGATGGTTTGGAAGTGAACGAGCCCCAGGGCGCGTTCTACCTGTTCCCGAAATGCAGCAGCTTCTACGGCAAGAGCGACGGCACGACAACCGTAAACACCTCAACCGACCTCGCCATGTACCTGCTTGAGAAAGCCCATGTGGCCACAGTGGGCGGCGATGCATTCGGCGATCCCGAATGCTTCCGCATGAGCTATGCCACAAGCGACGACAACATTCGCGAGGCAATGCGCCGCATAAAAGACGCACTCGGCAAGCTTAAATAAAGGCGTCGTGTTAAAGCTTGTTAATCCATATATTTATTAGTCAAGATTTGCTATCTTTGCCAAGTCTATTTGACAAATCACCCCACAAATCGCAAACAGCACTAACAAACAACCTTGGATTGACATTAAATCACGGAAATACTACTTAAATTATTAATAACTTATTAAATTCTTAAAAAATTATGGCAACTACACAAGCTAAAGTGAGTCCGAAGAAGAAATCTTCCGGATTCCAGGGAGTTAGAGATGCAATTTGGATCATCGTTGCATGTTTCATTCTTGCAGTATGTTTCTACAAATTCGTGTTGGGTAATCCCGACAACTTCGTAGGCGGCGATCCTGCAAACGCAGTGAAAGACGGAAGCCTTCTCGGTACAGTGTACAAAGGTGGTATCGTCGTTCCGGTGATCATCACATTGCTCTTCACCGTTATCGCACTCTCTATCGAGCGTTTCTTCGCTCTCCGCAACGCATTCGGCAAGAGCTCGCTCACAAAGTTCGTCGTTAACGTTAAGGCTGCCATCAACGCAGGTGACATGGCAAAGGCACAGGAAATCTGCGACAAGCAGAAAGGTTGTGTTGCCAACGTGGTAGGCGCTTCTATCAAGGCTTACAAGGAAATGGAAACTCTTCCCAACCTCAAGCGCGCACAGAAGGTGGCTAAGATCCAGCAGGCACACGAAGAGGCTACACAGCTCGAGATGCCTACTCTGCAGATGAATATGCCTATCCTCGCTACTATCGTTACCCTCGGTACTCTTACCGCCCTCTTCGGAACTGTGGTTGGTATGATCCGTTCGTTCGCCGCTCTGGCTTCTGGTGGTGGTGGTGACTCACTCCAGCTCTCTGAAGGTATTTCTGAGGCACTTGTAAACACCGCATCAGGTATCTTGACATCTTGGTTCGCTGTGGTTTCTTACAACTACTATTCTAACAAGATCGATAAGCTGACATACGCGCTTGACGAAGTAGGTTACACTATTGCTCAGACATACGAAGCAAATCACGCAGACGAGGCTTAATTTTACTAACCCTTTAAAACGTTTATCATTATGGGTAAAGTAAAAGTTAAGAAAGCGGATGTCTGGATAGACATGACTCCTATGTCAGACGTGATGGTCCTCCTGCTCACCTTCTTCATGTTGACATCAACATTCGTGAAGAACGAGGCAGTGAAGGTTGTCACCCCTGGCTCGGTATCCGAGATAAAGGTGCCGGAGAACAATGTCCTGACATTACTCTGCGACAAGGAAGGCCGCATCTTCGTGGGGATGGATACCCCGAAGAAGATGGAAGACCTGATTTCTGGAATGGCTTCACAATATGGCGTGCAGCTCACAAAGAAACAGCTCGAGAATGGCCGTGGCGCCGCCTCCATCGGTGTGTCAATGCAAGACTTGACAAGCTGCTTGGAATTGGGCGACAAGATGAACGAGTACCAGGCAACTAAAGGTATCCCTACCGATAGTGTCAACGGAAAGCAAAGCGAATTTCAGGACTGGGTGCAGATGGCACGCGACAACAACGGTTCTGACATGAAGATTGCTATCAAGGCAGATGCCGGCACTCCCTACAAGGTAATTAAGAAGATGATGTCTGAGTTGCAGGATATGAGCGAGAACCGCTACTTCCTCATCACGGCACTTAAATCAAATTCGGAGGATTAAGACATGGCAAAGAAAAAAGCAAGCAGACAGAAAAAGATGAACACCCGCGTGGACTTCACGCCTATGGTGGACATGATGATGCTTCTTATCACGTTCTTCATGCTCTGTACATCTCTGGCCAAGCCACAGACGATGAATTTGACCATGCCGAGCAACGACAAGAACATCTCTGACAAGGACCGCAATGCGGCCAAAGCGTCACAGACAATCACAATCTATGTGTGCGGAAATGACAAGATCTACCACGTTGACGGAATCCCCAACTATTCCGATCCCAGCTGCCTGAAAGAAACAACATGGGGCAAGAACGGTATCCGTGAAGTGCTCATCAAGCACGTCACCGAAGACGGTTCAACTCCCGTTGCCGACATCATGACAGCAAAGATCAAGCTCGACCAGAAGAAGCTCGCCAACCCGGCTGCCTATCCTGACAGCGTATACGACAACGAGCTGAGCAAGATTAAGAGGGGTGAACTCGAAGGCGGAAAGGTGCCCACGATGACAATCATCATCAAGTGCACCGACACAGCTTCTTACAAGAACATGGTGGACGCTTTGGACGAGATGACTATATGCAGTATTGGTACTTATGTCATTGACAAAATTAATCCCGACGATGCCGCTCTGCTGGCAAAGAGAGGCATTAAGTGATTATCAATGACTAATAATTAAAGAAAGGACATACAATGGCAAAATTAGATTTGGTATCCAATGAGTGGACTGACCTCGTCTTCGAAGGCAGAAACCAAGCATACGGCGCATACAAACTGCGCAAGGGTACTACCAAGCGTAACGTCTGGTCAATTATTATAGTAGCCTTAGCTGCAGTGCTTCTTTTCCTCGGTCTCCAACTTCAGCGCATGGTGGAAGCCAACAAGACAGTAGAGAATACTCAGGCTGTCGAGCTTTCAGCACTTGAGCAGAAGAAGAAGGAAGCAAAGGTAGAGAAGAAAGAAATCATCAAGCAAGAGCCCGAAAAGGTAGTCGAGAAAGTGAAGAGTTCTGTGAAATTCACCGCTCCTGTCATCAAGAAGGACAACGAGGTGAAGGAAGAGGACGAAATCAAGCTCGACGAAGTGAACAAGGACAACAAGGCAATCGGTGCTTTCAACGTGGAAGGTAACGACGAAGTGGGCGGAAAGGTATTGGAAGCCAAAGAGGAAATCAAGGCTCCGGAACCTCCCAAGCACGAGGAAGAGACAAAGATCTTCACCGTTGTTGAGCAGATGCCTATGTATCCTGGCGGCGATGCAGCCCTTATGCAGTATCTGAGAGACAACATCCACTACCCGGCAGTAGCAGCCGAAAACGGTGTGCAGGGACGTGTTGTTGTAGGCTTCGTTGTTGAGAAAGACGGTTCAATCACCGATGTCAACGTGATGCGTTCGGTTGACCCGTCACTCGACCGTGAGGCAGTGCGCGTGGTAAAGAGCATGCCACACTGGAAACCGGGTAAGCAGAACGGTTCGGCAGTGCGTGTTAAATACCAGGTGCCCGTAACATTCAGATTACAGTAATACCAAGAGTTACTAAATGAAGAAGAACCTATCTTACATATTTTTCGTAGGATTAACACTGGCAGCCATCCTTTTTGCCTCATGCGGAGAGCAGAAGCGGAAGGATGGCCGCACAGATACAAATTCGTCAGGGGTGATTAGTTTTGCCTCTGACGAAAGTTTTAGTCCCATCATCGACGAGTTGATAGAAGTGTTCGAGGCACAATGTCCCGATGCAAAGCTCAACCCGATTTACGGCAACGAAGTGGACGGCGTGAACATGTTGCTCAAAAACAAGGTCTACCTCACAATTACTTGCCGCAACTACACAACGAAAGAGCGCGACTTTCTCAAAAATTCCGACCAGTTGCCCGAAGCCATTCCGCTCGCATACGACGGCATGGCGCTCATCTGCAACAACAAGAATGCCGACACCTGCATCACGGTCGACGATGTACGCCGCATCCTCAGCGGCAAGGTGAACAAATGGAGCGAGATAAACAAAGGCTCGCGACTCGGCGAAATATGGGTTTGCTTCGACAATCCCAAATCGAGTGCGGTGAAATTCTGCGTCGACTCGATACTCGGCGGAAAGCCAATCAACAGCCCCAACATATTCGCTGCGAAAGACAGCAAAGACGTGATAGAATACGTCGAGCGCACGCCTAACTCAATAGGCATCATTGGTAGCAACTGGCTCAACGACCGCCGCGATTCTACCAACACTACTTGGAAAAAGAACATAACTGTCATGTCGGTAAGCAAAATGCAGAAAGCCACACCGATGAACAGTTGGAAACCATATCAAGTATATCTCCTTGACGGCCGCTATCCGTTTGTAAGGACGATATATGCCCTGCTCAACGACCCCAAACGCGGTCTGCCCTGGGGCTTCGCCCACTTTATAGAATCCCCGCGCGGACAACTTATGGTGCTTAAATCGGGCCTGCTCCCGGTGAAAGGCGAGATAACCATACGCGATGTCAATGTGAGCAGCGAATAGCAATCAAGCGATTAAACCATTTCCCCACAAATACATCAAAAGGGAAAGAAACATTCCAAACAAACAGGTCAAGAAGAATTGTAACATCAAAAAGGAAAGGATTAGACTATGAAAGCAACAAAATATCTTGTAGCGGGAGTATTGGCACTCAGCTTTTATGCTCCCACCATGGCTCAGGACGTGAAGTCGCAGGTTGAAGCCATAAGCAAAGTGATTATAGAAAACAACGGTGACGTGAACGCGACAAAGAACGCGGTAAAGGAATTCACCAAAGTAAACAAGAAGAACGCACAGGCACTTGCCGGTCTGGGACGTGCTTTCCTCGATGCCAAGAACATCGAGCAGGCTAAGCTTTATGCCGACATGGCCTGCAAAGTGGGCAAGGATGTGGCCGACGGCTACCTCTTGCAAGGCGACATTGCAGCAGCCCAGGACGACGGAGGTCAGGCCGCATCATGGTATGAGCAGGCCACCGATTTCGACAAGCAGAACCCCATTGGCTACATTAAGTATGCCCGTGTCTATCAGAAAGTAGACCCCGACGGTGCCGTAGCTATGCTTGAGAAGCTGCGTCAGGTAAAGCCCGACTATCCCGTTGATGCTGCCGCCGGCTACATGTATTCAAACAACAACAAGCTGAAGACTGCCATGACATGGTATGACAAGGTGCAGGACGTGACGAAACTCGAAAACTATATCCTCTTCGACTACGCTTCAACGGCCTACGTT
Source organism: Lachnospiraceae bacterium (assembly GCA_963654815.1). Lineage (GTDB taxonomy): Bacteria > Bacteroidota > Bacteroidia > Bacteroidales > Bacteroidaceae > Prevotella. Next base: position 22,280 of record CAVKCP010000009.1, read on the forward strand.
CTCGAGCAGTATGACAAGGCTCTGAAGCTCGCCACCACAGGAAGCAACACCTATCCGCAGTACAGCGCGTTCAACCGCTTGGCATTCTACTGCTACGACAAGCAGAAAGACTACGCCAATGCCGAGACCTATGCCAACAAGTTGTTCAACAAGACAGACACTACAAAATTCATAGCAAGCGACTACCTCTACTACGGCGACGTACTCTCCAACCTCGGACGCACCGAAGAAGCCATCGCAGCCTACAAGAAAGTGAAAGAGGTAGACCCGACACGCAACGACGTGAACAAGCTCGTGTCTGAGGCTTACGAGAAGAACAAAGACTTCGCCAATGCCGTGGCAAGCTACAAGCAATATCTTGCCGACCTCGGCGACAAGGCTACTGCCAACGACTACCGCGCACTTGCCGACATATACTATTCAGAAATTGAAGGCGCAGAAGGTGCAAAGAAGCAGGCCGCTCTGAAAGCTGCCGACGATGTATATGCCGAAGTTGAGAGCAAGTTCTCGTATGCAGTTGACTACGCCGTTTACCAGCGTGCGCTCATCCACTACCAGATGAACCCAGACATGAAGACCGGTTTGGCAAAGCCCTACTACGAGAAATACATCGAACTCGTTGCAGGCAAGGCCGACAAGAGCGCATCGGAGCTGAAGAAACTCGCCACTGCCTACCAATACCTTGCCGTACACTACATTCAGAACGACAAGATTGCCGAGGCAAAGGCCAATGCCGAGAAGCTGCTTGAAATACGTCCTGAGGACGAAACAGGCCAGCAGATTGTAAATCTGAAATAAAACGACATTTGTTTACATAACCCGACGGGATGCCAGACGTTATTGTCAGGCATCCCGTTTTTGTTTTCTTACAGCGCCAAAACATTCTGCCCGGAAAACATCCGAGACGAGCTGAACCGACCGAGACATTCTGCCGCCACAATGCTAGACACGTTTTTCCGCCAATAGCACAATGCCGATGCTGCCGACCGCGTTTTCATTCACAGTCAACACCCAATGCGCCCACATTTCAACTTTTACCTTGCAGACCCGTACACTTTAATAGAAATTTTGTAACTTTGCACCGCATTTGTCAACATCTTCATTGCACATGCGCCACTGACGCACAGAGCATAGGGGCGATGCACGACAAAAGCGGAAACATAACAATGATTAAAACAACAAACATATGAACGTAGCAATAGTGGGCGCGAGCGGCGCTGTGGGACAGGAGTTCCTCCGCATACTCGCAGAGAGGAATTTCCCGATTGACAATCTTGTGCTGTTCGGTTCACAACGGTCAGCCGGCACGACATACAATTTCAAGGGCAAAGACTACGAAGTGAAGCTACTGCAGCACAACGACGACTTCAAGGACATCGACGTGGCGTTTGTGTCGGCCGGAGGCGGAACATCAAAGGAATTCGCCGAGACAATCACCAAGCACGGCGCGGTTATGATTGACAACTCGAGCGCGTTCCGCATGTGCGACGATGTGCCCCTCGTGGTGCCCGAGTGCAACCCCGAGGATGCCCTCAACCGTCCGCGCGGCATCATTGCCAACCCCAACTGCACCACAATAATGATGGTGGTTGTGCTCAAGCCCCTTGAAAAGCTGAGCCACATAAAGCGCATCCACATAGCAAGCTACCAGAGCGCGAGCGGCGCAGGAGCCGCCGCCATGGCCGAACTGCAGCAGGAATACGAAGAACTGGTGAGCGGCAAGCCCGTCACGGTGAGCAAATTCCCCCACCAGTTGGCCTACAACGTCATTCCGCAAATCGACGTTTTCACCGACAACGGCTACACCAAGGAAGAGATGAAGATGTTCAACGAAACGCGCAAGATACTCCACAGCGACGTGCGCTGCTCGGCAATGTGCGTGCGCGTGAGCTCGCTCCGTTCCCACTCAGAGAGCGTTTGGATTGAAACCGAGCGTCCCATTAGCGTTGAGGAGGCACAGAAAGCAATAGCCGAAGCACCCGGATGCACGCTGAAAGACGACCCCGCCAACCTCGTCTACCCCATGCCGCTCGAAACGGCAGGCAAAGACGATGTGTATGTAGGGCGCGTGCGCAAAGACCTTGCCGACGACTGCGGCCTCACATTCTGGCTCAGCGGCGACCAGATACGCAAAGGTGCCGCACTCAATGCAGTGCAGATTGCAGAATATCTCGAGAAAGTGGGCGACCTGAAGAAATAGTCGCCACATTATAACCACACGTCGGCACACGCCGGCAGAAGAATACACACGGAACTTCGCAAACACGCTCCGAAGCGTTGCGCGAAGTTCCGTTTTTTCGTTTCACGGCATGCTTTTTGCCGATATTTTCACTAACTTTGCAAAATACAACTGCATACGGGTGTCAACGGCAAGTGCCGCCTGCACCCGCCTGCAACAATTCCGCATCCAAAAGAGAGCCGCCACATGAACCATATAGCCAGCTATTTCCCCATAACCGACCCCACACTGATATTCTTCGTGGTGCTTCTCATCATCCTGTTTGCCCCCATCATTATGGGCAAACTGCGCATTCCGCACATCATAGGCATGGTGCTGGCAGGCGTGGCGATAGGCAAATACGGCTTCAACATACTCGCCCGCGACGACTCCTTCGAACTGTTCGGCAAGGTAGGACTGTATTACATCATGTTTCTCGCGTCGCTCGAGATGGACATGGAAGGCATAAAGCGCAACGGCAAGCGGCTTGTCGGCTTCGGCATTCTCACCTTCGCCGCCCCCTTCATCCTCGCCTTCACGGCCAGCCTGCATCTTCTCGGCTATTCCATCCAGGCATCGCTCCTCCTCGGCTGCATCATGGCATCCAACACGCTCATAGCCTACCCCATTGTCGGCCGCTACGGTTTGCAGCGCAAACCCAGCGTTACGCTCAGCGTGGGGTCGTCCATGTTGTCGCTGCTCATGGCCCTTGTCACGCTCGCCGCTATTGTGGCGGCCCACGAGGGCAGCACCGGTCCTGGCTTCTGGCTGCTGTTCGCTGCCAAGTTCGCGGTCTACTGCGCAGCCATGGCAACAATAGTGCCCCGGCTCACGCGGTGGTTTCTGCGCCGCTACAGCGATGCCGTCATGCAGTTCATCTTCGTCATGTCAATGCTTTTCATGAGTGCCGCGCTTAGCGAGGCGGTTGGTCTTGAAGGCATCTTCGGCGCATTTCTCTCCGGACTGATACTCAACCGCTACATTCCCCACGTGTCGCCGCTGATGAACCGCATCGAGTTCATCGGCAACGCGCTCTTCATCCCCTATTTCCTCATTGGCGTAGGCATGCTCATCAACGTGCGCCTGCTGTTCGGCGGCGGTGCCATAGTGGCCGTGGTGGTGGCCATCACCGCCTTCGGCACAATAGGCAAGGCCGTGGCCGCCTATGTTGCCGCCCGCCTTTTCCGCCTCCCCCTGTCGTCGGGCAACATGATGTTCGGCCTCACCTCGGCACACGCCGCCGGCGCGATAGCCATGGTAATGGTGGGAATGCGGCTGCACCTGCCCGACGGAACGTGCCTCGTAGACGACGACATGCTCAACGGTGTGGTGATAATGATACTCTTCACCTGCATCATCTCGACCATTGTCACCGAACGAGCCGCGCAACAGATAACGCTGCGCGACAAGGAAATGCCCGCCGACGACACCCCCTCTGAAAGCGAGAAGGTGCTCATACCGATGAAATATCCCGAATATGCCAACCGCCTTGTCAACCTCGCCATGATGATGCGCAACCCCAAGAACACCACCGGACTCGTGGGATTGAACGTGGTCTACGACGATGTTGACATGCCGCGCAACCAGGAACAGGGCGCACGCCTGCTTGAACAGGTGGCGCAATATGCCGCCGCCGCCGACATGACAATGCAGACACAGGTGCGCGTGGCGGCAAACATAGCCAACGGCATACGCCATGCCTTCAAGGAATACCGCTGCACCGAAATCCTCATCGGAATGCACATGCACCGCGAAGTGTCGGCGAAATTCTGGGGCGAATTCCACCAAAGCCTCTTCAACGGCCTCAACAACCAGATAATAATGGCCCGGCTCACGCAGCCGCTCACCACCATAAGGCGCATACATGTGGCCGTGCCCTCGCGCGCGCAGTTTGAACCGGGCTTCTACCGATGGCTCGAACGCCTGGCACGCCTTGCCGAAAACCTTGAGTGCAAAACCGAATTCCACGGCCGCGACGACGTGCTGCCGCTCATCGAGAGCTACCTCGGCACACGCCACGCCAACGTGCGCGCCTCCTACTCCACCATGCACCACTGGGCCGAAATGCCGCAAGTGGCGGCCAACATCGCTGCCGACCACCTGTTTGTAGTGGTGACGGCACGCAAGGGAACGGTGTCATACAAGAACGCCCTCGAACATCTGCCCGACGAGATGACGCAATATTTCTCGGGAAAGAACATCATAATAATCTTCCCCGACCAGCACGGCGACCCGATGGACGAGATGACATTCGCCCAGCCGCAGCACACCGAGGACAGAAGCGCCTACGAGGCAATAGGCAAACTCATAGGCAAGATAAAGAAGAAAAAAGACTGACGCGCGCCTGCGGAAACGCTTCCCACAGGGCAACGGCATAACACACACAAGAAGAAAATGATTGACATAAAAGGCATTACAAAAAGCTTCGGATCGCTACAGGTGCTCAAAGGCATCGACCTGCACATTGCACGCGGCGAAGTGGTGAGCATCGTGGGACCGAGCGGAGCCGGAAAAACCACTCTGCTGCAAATCATGGGCACACTCGACAAGCCCGACAGCGGATCGATAACCATCGGATCCACCGACATACGGGCACTCAGCGGCAAGCAGATAAGCGAGTTCCGCAACCGCAAGATAGGCTTCGTGTTCCAGTTTCACCAGCTCCTGCCCGAATTCACGGCACTCGAAAACGTGATGATTCCAGCCTACATAGGCGGGACAAAGAAGCGCGATGCCCACCGCCGCGCCATGGAGTTGCTCGAATTCATGGGGCTGGCCGACCGCGCATCGCACAAGCCCGCGCAACTGTCGGGAGGCGAGAAACAGCGCGTGGCAGTGGCGCGCGCACTCGTGAACAACCCCGACGTGATATTCGCCGATGAACCGAGCGGAAGCCTCGACACCAAGAACAAGGCCGAACTGCACAAACTCTTCTTCGACCTGCGCGACAAATTCGGCCAGACATTCGTAATCGTCACCCACGACGAGCAGCTCGCCGCCATAACCGACCGCACTATAATCATGCGCGACGGACTGCTCTGCGGCGAACATACACGCGACGACAACACTCAGGCAGACACGTTACAGAAAAACACGCAACAGCAATGATAAAGTTAGGAGACTACAACACGCTCACCGTGGTTAAGGAGGTTGACTTCGGCATCTACCTCGACGGGGGCGACGAGGGCGAGATACTCATGCCCAAACGTTATGTGCCCGAAGGCACAAAGCCCGGCGACCAAATCGAGACATTCATATATCTCGACAACGAGGAACGCCCCGTGGCCACCACCGAACGCCCGCTCGCCAAGGTGGGCGACTTCGCCTATCTCGAAGTGGCATGGGTGAACGAATACGGGGCATTCCTGAAATGGGGACTTATGAAAGACCTCTTCTGCCCCTTCCGCGAGCAGAAAAAGCGCATGCAGATAGGTGAAAGCTACATAGTGCACGTGCACCTCGACGAAGACAGCTACCGCATCATGGCTTCGGCAAAGATTGAACGCTATTTCGACGATCGCGCCCCTATGTTCAAGCACGGACAGGAGGTTGACCTGCTGGTGTGGCAAAAAACCGAAATGGGGTTCAAGGTGATTATCGACAACTGCTACCCCGGACTGGTTTATGAAGACCAGGTGTTCCGCTACATACACACCGGCGACCGCACCAAAGGCTATATCAACACCGTGCGCCCCGACGGAAAGGTTGACGTTACGCTCCAACCCACGGGCCGACAGCAGACACTCGACTTCTCAGAAGATCTACTGCAATATCTCAAAGACAACGGCGGCTACTGCGACCTGGGCGACAAAAGCGATGCCGAAGACATAAAATACCGCTTCCATGTGAGCAAAAAGACATTCAAACGCGCCGTGGGCGACCTCTACAAACGCCGTCTCATCACCATTGCCGATGACGGATTGCACCTCGCCTGACGCTCACTGCCTATCTATTCCATATGCCCTACGCGTGTGTTGCGCATGATGCACGCGCGCATTCCGTATGGTGCGCCCTACCGAGAAACTCAAAGTGACGGAACTGCAACCATAAATAAGTAAGCCAAGAGAAATGGGAAGAAACAAATTTTCGTAGACAGAAATTACAAAGATAGCCAAACTGCTGAAGCTGAAAAACTCAGTAAACCGTGCCCGACAGAAGATGATCAGGCACGACCTGAGAACAGACTACGAGTTTAACATATCCGACTTCAACGAGCCCGGCCACGCCTTTGGCGAAGAAGAGTTGCAGGCTGCCATTGCCCGTGGTGCCATACAGATACTTGACGAAGCAACCATAGCCGACATGAAAGCCAAGCGAGCACGCGACCGGGCACGCGATGAAGCCGAACAACAACGCCAAGCCATAGAGCAAGGACAACAGACCGACTGGCAGCAAGCCATGCGCGAATGGCAGGAATGGGAAGATAAACAATAGCCTGCTCTGCAAACTGGCGGCAAGAAACAAATTGCCGTGATTTGCAATTCATTGCCACTGAAAGGGGCGCATATTATAGGATTGGGGCTTGCACCTATCCTATAACCTGTCGTTCCTACGGGACTTTCCTTTTGAAAAGTTATTACCGGACAATAATTATTTTTTAAGGCGGGTTCTATAAATTGCCTTTGATGGATTTTTGGATTTTAGCCGAGCAGATTTTACTTGCTTTCTGAAGGAGCATAGCGGGCTATGCGACTGAAGAAGAAAGTTAAAGATGCCGGATAAAAACAAAAAGACACAAAGAGCAGCCAGTCTAAAATACAAATTTAACAATGCGTAGAATTTATAGAACCCACCTTAATTGAATCCGACAACCGGAGTAATGCTCATGCCAAGCATACAAAAAAACGGCAAGGAATGCATAAAGCTGCATTTCTTGCCGTTTTATATTTTTCGGCTATGAAAGCTTTTACGCTTTCATTTCTGCCGCTAAGTCAGATGTTTTTAGAATTCTGCCGACTTCGGAGTGCGCGGGAACGGAATGACGTCGCGTATGTTCTGCATTCCGGTTACGAAGAGGATGAGACGCTCGAAACCGAGGCCAAAACCTGCGTGAGGGCACGATCCATACTTGCGGGTGTCGAGATACCATGTCATGTCCTTCATCGGGATGTTGCGCTCCTCAATCTCGTTCATGAGTTTGTCGTAGCTTTCCTCACGCACCGAACCTCCGATTATCTCGCCAATCTGCGGGAACAGCACGTCGGTGCCCTGCACCGTCTGGCCGCTCTTGCCGCCGTAGCCCGACTCGCCTTCGTCGATTTTCATATAGAAAGCCTTGATTGCCTTCGGGTAGTTGGTCATTATCACCGGGCGTTTGAAATGCTCTTCAACGAGGTAACGTTCATGCTCGGAAGCGAGATCGTCGCCCCATTCGCACGGGAACTCGAACTTCTTGCCGTTCTTTACGGCCTCCTGCAAAATGCGTATGCCCTCGGTGTAGGGCAGATGCACGAAATCGGAGTTGAGAATGCCCTGCAGACGATCCACCAGACCCTTGTCAATCCATTGGTTGAGATGTTCGATATCGTCCTTACAGTTGTCCAAAGCCCAACGTATGCAATACTTTATAAAGTCCTCTTCAAGTTCCATAAGACCTGCAAGGTCGAGGAAAGCCACTTCCGGCTCAACCATCCAGAACTCGGCAAGATGGCGCGGAGTGTTGGAGTTCTCGGCACGGAACGTAGGGCCGAAGGTGTAGATTGCGCCAAGAGCCGTGGCTCCTAGCTCGCCTTCGAGCTGTCCGCTCACGGTGAGCGAAGTCTGCTTGCCGAAGAAATCGTCGGAGTAGTCAATCTTTCCTTCGTCGTCCTTCTTCAGGTTGTAGAGGTTCTTTGTCGTCACCTGGAACATCTGTCCTGCTCCTTCGCAGTCGCTTGCGGTGATGAGCGGAGTGTTGAAATAGAAATATCCGTGCTCGTGGAAATAGGTGTGTATGGCCATTGCCATGTTGTGACGTATGCGCATCACAGCCCCGAATACGTTTGTGCGCAGGCGCAGATGGGCATACAGGCGCATATATTCGAACGACTGCCCTTTCTTCTGCATGGGATAGTCGCTGCCGCACAGACCGTAGATTTCGAGCGACTCGCACTGTATTTCAGATGTCTGTCCCTTGCCCTGGCTCTCCACGAGAATACCTGTAGCACCGATGCATGCACCGGTGGTAATCTGTTTGAGGGTCTCGGCATCGAATTTCGAGGCATCAAGCACCAACTGTACGTTTTTTATCGTTGAACCGTCGTTAAGTGCGACGAAATCGACTGACTTGCTGCTGCGGTGGGTACGCACCCAACCTTTCACGCATACTGTGCTGCCGAAATCGGTGCGTTTGAGCAAATCGACAACTTTTGTACGTTTTATTGTTTCCATTGTTAATGTCGTTATTTCTGTCGGTATATTAACGTGAAACGCGGAACATGCGCTCCGCGTCTCACAGTAAACAATTCTTTGTTTTATTCAAATGCACCCATGCGCAGCATCTCCACTTCCTTCTCGGTAAGGAAACGCCAGTCGCCACGGCGCAGGTTCTTCTTGGTGAGACCGGCAAACTGCACGCGGTCGAGTTTCACCACGCGGTAGCCGAGGTGCTCGAATATACGGCGCACGATGCGGTTTTTGCCGCTGTGTATCTCGATACCCACCTGGCTCTTGTCGGTGTCGCTTGCATATTCAATGGCATCTGCATGCACTTCGCCATCTTCCAGCTCTATGCCATCGGCTATCTGCTGCAAGTCGTGGGCGGTGACGTTCTTGTCGAGATATACATGATACACCTTCTTTTTCAAGAACTTGGGATGTGTGAGCTTCGAGGCGAGGTCGCCGTCGTTGGTGAGAAGCAGCACACCCGTTGTATTGCGGTCGAGACGTCCCACGGGATATATGCGCTCAGGACAGGCATTCTTCACGAGATCCATGACAGTCTTGCGCTGTTGCGGGTCGTCGCTGGTTGTAACGCAGTCCTTGGGCTTATTGAGCAGCACATAAACTTTCTTTTCCAAATTCACGGGCTGGTCGTGGAATTTCACCTCATCACTGCGCAGCACTTTTGTGCCAAGCTCAGTAACGACTGCTCCGTTGACCATAACCACGCCTGCCTGTATGAATTCGTCGGCTTCGCGGCGGCTGCATACTCCTGCATTGGCAAGGAACTTGTTAAGACGGATAGGCTCGTTCGGATCGATATGCTCCTCTTTATATTCTATGCGCTTCTTCAAGCTGTACTTTGCATTGGGGTCGTAGTCGGCAGTACGGGGACGGAATGCGCCGCGCTGCTGCTGGAAACCGCCGTGGTTGTTGTAGCCACGCTGCTGGAATCCACCCTGACGCTGATAGCCGCCCTGACGCTGGTAGCCGCCCTGCTGACGGGGCTGATAGCCACCCTGCTGGCCTTCGGCGTTGTAACGCGGACGATAACCGCCTTGCTGACGGGGCTGATAGCCGCCCTGCTGACCTTCTTCGCCACCGTTGTAACGCGGACGGTAGCCTCCTTGCTGACGGGGCTGGTAACCACCCTGCTGACCATCGGCATTGTAACGCGGACGATAGCCGCCCTGTTGACGGGGCTGATAGCCGCCCTGCTGACCGTCGGCGTTGTAGCGCGGACGATAGCCTCCCTGCTGACGGGGCTGATAACCACCCTGCTGACCGTCGGCATTATAGCGCGGACGATAGCCTCCTTGCTGACGGGGCTGGTAGTTTGAGGCATTGTTCTGCAATCCTGCCCCGAAGCCTTCGGGACGGAATGCACCCTCACTGTTGTCGCTTGTTGTGCGGTCGGCGTTGTAGGCGCGCTGTGTATGGATGCGCGGCCGCTGCGGACGACCGGTCACACTGCGGTATTCTCTCTGATAATTTCCTGCGGAACGGCCATAGCTCTCGCTCTTGCCGGTAGTTTGATCCGCTGCTGTCTGCTCCTGATTTTTGTTTTCCAACTCTGAATCCATAATCTTGTTTGTTGTAGCCTCACGGCTTGGTTAATAATAGTATGCTTTGTAAAATGTGTATATTCTGCTGTTTCCGGGCATCTGTGTCCCGGCCATATCGTTTCCGTCTTGTTTGGTTTGTGCCTTGCCGCCGCCAAGCATGGGCTCAGCAGCGGCCTTGCATGCTACATGCCCGTATAGTTGTGCGGCGTTATGGCCATAAGTTCGGCCTTTACTTCGTCGCTCACATTGAGTTGACGCACAAACTCGTGTATCGTTTCTTCGGTCATTTTAGTGTTTGTACGCGTGAGGGCTTTGAGTGCCTCGTAGGGATGCGGGTAAGCCTCGCGTCGCAGAATAGTCTGTATGGCCTCGGCCACTACGGCCCATGTATTGTCAAGGTCGGCAGCAATCTTCTCTTCGTTGAGTATCAGTTTGCGCAAACCTTTCAGTGTGCTTTCCATAGCTATCACTCCGTGACCGAGAGGCACACCCACATTGCGCAGCACAGTAGAGTCGGTGAGGTCGCGCTGTAGGCGGCTCACAGGCAGTTTCTGCGCGAGGAACTGCAACACGGCATTGGCAATGCCGAGGTTACCCTCGCTGTTTTCGAAGTCAATCGGGTTCACTTTGTGGGGCATTGCACTCGATCCCACTTCACCGGCCTTTATCTTCTGCTTGAAATATTCCATGGAAATATACATCCAGAAATCGCGGTCAAGGTCGATTATAATCGTATTTATGCGGCGCACAGCGTCGAACAGACCGCCTAAACAGTCGTAGTTGCTTATCTGAGTGGTGTATTGTTCGCGTTCAAGACCGAGTTTCTCGCTCACAAAACGGTTGCCGAAGGCTTTCCAATCATACTGAGGATAGGCCACATGATGAGCATTGTAGTTGCCCGTAGCACCACCGAACTTGGCAGTCATCTTGCATGCCTTGAGCTGGTTGAGCTGCTCGGTGAGACGATAGACAAACACCATGATTTCTTTTCCTAGCCGTGTGGGCGAAGCCGGCTGTCCGTGGGTTTTGGCGAGCATGGGCACGTCTTTCCATTCGTCGGCATAGGTTTGCAGCTGTGCCACGAGTTCCTCGACGAGGGGCACATACACATCATTCATTGCCTCTTTAATAGAAAGCGGCACGCTTGTGTTGTTTATATCCTGAGAAGTAAGCCCGAAATGGATGAATTCCTTGTACTGATCCAAACCACCGAGCTTGTCGAATTCCTCTTTTATGAAATATTCCACAGCCTTCACATCGTGGTTCGTCACCTTCTCGATGTCCTTCACGCGCTGTGCGCTTTCCTCGTTGAAATTGCGGTAGATGTCGCGCAACGCATCGAACAGGTCGTGGTTGAACGATGCCAACTGCGGGAGCGGCAACTCGCAGAGCGTTATGAAATACTCAATCTCGACACGCACACGATAGCGTATGAGTGCGTATTCCGAGAAATAGTCTGCCAAAGATTCTGTTTTTCCTCTGTAACGGCCGTCGATAGGTGATATTGCCGTCAGCAAATCAAGCTTCATAATAAAGAAATTATAATTTGCTACAAAATTACTAATTTAATTCGACATCGTGCGCAAAGTTTTCGAAAACTTGCACCAAAGCCGTGATTGTGCGCGTACAGTTGTTTTCCAAGCCCGTTTACCGCCCATTTCACCCTGCATATAAAAGAAAAAGGGTGCAACCCCAAAAGGTTGCACCCCGTATTGTTTTATGCTGTTATATCAGTATCGGATTAGTCCTTAACCTGAACAGTAGCACGACGGTTGTAAGAGATGGGTGAAAGGTCGTTCACACCACCCTTGCCCTCGGTTGTGATCTGGTCGCGGCTTACACCCATGTTAACGAGTTCGTTAGCAACGGTCTCAGCACGCTTCTCAGACAGCCACTGGTTGTGGTCAGCCTTACCTGTTGCGCTGTCAGCATAACCTGTAACGAGGAGGTTTGCGTTGTTCTCCTTAGCGTACTCGGCGATGCCCTTAACGTTAACGAGGTCTTTCTTAGAAGCGATGTTATACTTGTCGATGTTGAAGAATACAGACACCGGAGTATTCACGAATTCCTTAACAGCCTTGGGAGCTTCTTTCTGGTTTGCGAGGAGGTTCTTCAAGCGAGCGTTCTCTGCGTTAGCGTCGTTGAGCTGAGCGTTGAGAGCGTCGATCTGGCTCTGAGCGAGAGCCTTGATAGCGTCAACATCGGGAACTTTGTTCCAAGTAGCCTTGCCGAGGTTGAAGGTCAAGCCAAGTTCTGCATAGAGCTGGTTGTCGTGGCTGTCCCATCCGCGGTGGTCGAAGCCCTTGTCGTAACCGTCGTGGTCGCCCTCGTAGCGGTTCCATCCGAGCTCGAAGTTGATAGCAACCTTGCGGCTTACATAGAACTGGTTCAAGATACCAGCGCTCAGGCCCATTCCGTAACGGTCATAAGAGCAAGAACGTGTGATGCCAGCACCTACGAAGGGAACGAAGTTCCAAACGCGGTTGGGGTTGTATCCGCACAGCATGTTGCTGAGGTTGAAGAGAACGTGCTCGTTGAGAGTCCAGTACTTGTTGCCGTTACCCTTGTTGTCAGAGTCGGTAACCTGCTTGCCCCATACGCCCTGCAGCTTGGTGCGCAGACCGATGCCCGGAGTAAACCACTTACCGATAGCGATTGCAGCGCCCGGGTTAGAGCGGAATTTCTTGAACGGGCTTCTGCTAAGTCCCTGTCCGTGCTCTTCACCAGAATACCATGCATTCCAATCAGCACCTACCTGGATGAACCAGTTGCTCCAGAATGAATTTGTGGCAACACTGTGTTTGAGTGTCGGGTCAGCCTCCTGGGCCATTGCGCCCATTGACAAGCCGGCCATTGCCAAAACAATTAATAACTTTTTCATAACCTTTATTTATTTAACAATCAAAAAAATTCAATTGTAGGGATTGCCCCCTAATCGGCTACAAAGGTACGAATAAAAAACAAACGTAACTACTTTTTCACGAAAAATATTGTTTCAAGGTCTGTTTTTTATTGTATGCAGACTGTTAATTTATGTTCTTTCTGCATATTCTTTTGCAATTAGGCGAGCAAATGTTCTATTTCTGTTTGCTTTAATATACTCAATATTTTCTTGCCGTCGGGGGTGTAGTTGAAGTTGGAGCAGGCGAACAACCCGTTAACGATATTCTCCATTGCGGCGTTGTCGAGCACCTCACCATAGGGCACAGCCGCACTGCGGGCAAGTCCGAGAGCAAGCGAATGGTTCACCTCGTCGGCCACATTGCACGAGCATTCGGCCGCCGACTCTACGAGCTGCTGTACGAGATCGGTGTATGACAACCCTTCAAGCCCCGCCGGTACGGAGTTCACCGAATACGAACCTGCCCCGAGATCGGTGAGTTCGAAGCCTGCCGCTTCCATCTCGGGCATTATCTTGCGCAACACGGCATCGTCGGCCGGCGAGAGATGCACCACTTCGGGAAAGAGCATTTTCTGCGAGTCGGCACGGCGTTCGCGCATCTTTTCCATATATTGTTCATACAATATGCGAGTGTGCGCCCGGTTTTGGTCGATAATCATCAGTCCCGACTTCACCGCCGTCATTACATATTTACCTTTATATTGATAATGTGCAGGCGACTTGTCTTCGGCTATGTCGGGCGAAGCAACGGCAAAAGGATATGCCGAAGGTGTTTCAATCAAGCCGTCCCCGTCGTCATTGCCGTCGGGGAAAAGCGGTGCTGCCTGTGCTGCCGGAGTGCGCAAGCCCTCATACAACTGTTCCCACTGCCGTGGAGCAGACTGCCTGTGCGGAGCAGCCGACGATTCGGCAAAGGGATTGTAGCCGGGATTATACTGCACCTTGGGCATGGCCACGTCGTCGTTCTGACTGAAAACCGGAATGTCGGGCCGTCCTTCGGTGTCGAACTCTATGGAGGTGACGTCGTTGAACTTACCTATTGTTTCGCGCACGGCAGCAAGAAGAAGTTGCCACACGGTCTGTTCGTTTTCAAACTTTATCTCGGTTTTTGTCGGATGAATGTTCACGTCGATGTCCTCGGGCTTTACTGTAAAATACAGGAAATAAGGCACCTGCTCGCCCTCGGGTATTATGCGCTCATAGGCCGTCACCACTGCTTTGTTGAAATAGGGGTGCTTCATATAGCGTCCGTTGACAAAGAAGAATTGCCTGACGCCTTTCCGGCGCGCACATTCGGGTTTGCCAACGAAACCAGAAATCTTGCACATCGACGTATCTACATCCACCGGCAACAACGTCTGGTTGATTTTCTTGCCGAACACATCCACGATGCGCTGGCGCAGACCTGCAGCCTTGAGGTTGTACAACTCGGTGTCGTTGTTGCTAAGAGTGAACGACACGTCGGGATTGACAAGTGCTATGCGCTCAAAAGCGGTGACGATATTGTTGAGTTCGGTGGTGTTCGACTTGAGAAACTTGCGTCTTACGGGCACATTGTAGAAGAGATTCTCCACCATGAAATTGCTGCCCACGGGACACGAACACGGGTCTTGCGCCACAAACTGCGACCCTTCTATGCGCAGTTGCGTGCCCACCTCTTCGTCGGAGAGCCTTGTTTTGAGCGTCACCTGCGCCACTGCGGCTATCGAAGCTAGTGCCTCGCCGCGAAATCCCATGGTGTGCAGCGCGAAAAGGTCGGCAGCCTTGCGTATCTTCGATGTGGCGTGCCGTTCAAAAGACAGGCGTGCATCGGTTTCCGACATACCTTTTCCGTTGTCAACAACCTGTATCGAAGTGCGCCCCGAGTCCATACAGACGACATTCACCGTGGTAGCCCCGGCATCGATGGCATTCTCCACAAGTTCCTTTACAACGCTTGCGGGGCGTTGTATCACCTCACCGGCGGCAATCTGGTTGGCCACCGAGTCGGGAAGCAGTTGAATTATATCACTCATGTCAGCACATTGTTAAAGCGATCAACAACAATACGGCGAAGGCCATCAGCAATGCCACGGGCACCGTGGCGCGCAGAAGAGTGCCTGCCGCGCCGTGTCTACTGCGCCGCAACCGAGTCGGCTGCATCTGCGGCTTCACGCCCTGTTTCTGTTCTGGGTGGCGTTGTCTGTCGCCCGAACGCCCGTACAGTTCGTCAAGCAGCATTCTGCGCTCGTCGTTATATATATAATTATGGTGGAAGCCACGTGGCTTGCGGTTGCCGAAATAAAACATTGCCATGTCTGCGGTCAGCGTCCTGTGTCAAACGAGGGCAGTGGAGCTTCGCGCCGTTGCAGTTTCTTCAGTTCACCGTCCTTGCCCTTGCCTCGCCAAAGGAATATATCGTCTTTGTCTACGGGCCGTATGTAGTCGAACCACGCGAAAGCCTTGAGCTTAAGTTTGTCGGCCGGAATCTGCGTCATTGGCGACAGAGTGCCCGATGCCTTCGAAGTCCATATTTTCTCGAGTTGTCTTTCTGCCGTAAGAAACATGCGCATCGTGTCGGTTTCCAGATAATTGTGTTCCGAGAGCGTAGAGTCGCTGCCCTCCGTGTTGTAATACACCGAGATAACATTGCCCGAAGCCTCTGTGCGGCGCAGCACACCGTCGGTGAAGAAAGCATCCATGCGTTTCGACGACACCTGGTTGTAGTGGTCGCGGTTGTCGAGCCGTTCCACCGAGAGAGCCTGTCCTATTATTTCGGCACGGCGCACAGTGCTGTCGTTCATATACACTTTTATCACCTCGCCGAGCAACTGCCGCTGACCGTTCCACACTATCGGGTCGTGATACATCGTCATGCACGAGTCCTGCGAGTTGAACACCATTGAGTCGCACACTGCCTGCACATCGGTGCGGAACGCCCTCACCTTGCGGAAGGCATGCACCTTGCGGTAAACCGAGTCGGTATTGATGTTGAACGTGTAGATTTTCATCGTGTCGGCATGCATGTAGAGCGTGTCTTTCTGCGAGAAGTCGCGCATCACAGCCCGGCGCGTAGCAAACCCATAGCCTGTGGTTTCGTCGTAGACGAGATGTCCGCAGGCGAGCGCGTTCTTGTTGAGTGTGTCAACATACACTACGTTTCCGAAGCCCTCGTTGTGTCCTGTGCGGTTGTCGTGATAGAGACTGTCGCCTGTTATCGTCTTTTCCTTGTCCACGATGGTTGATCGCCCGAACATGCGCGAACGGTCGGTGCGGCTGTCAAGATAGGCATCCGAGGTGTTTATCACGCTCCCCTTCGACGTTATTTTCGACGGGCCTGTGACATGTGCCACCGAAGTGCGCGTGTCGTAGTGCAGCGTGTCGGTGCTCACATGGTTTTTGTCGCTTTGCATCTGCACATTATAGTAGAACGAAGCCTGCCTTGTTACGGTGTTATACTCGCCCCAGTCAGACACGAGACGGTCTTTGCCGTCGATGAGTTTTCCCCCTTCAAAGAAATAGGCGTTGCTGTAGATGCGGTCGTAGTCGAGCGAATCGGTGTAGAGGGTCTGCTGCATGTGGCGCAACACCACGTTGTGTCGGGCGTGCATCATCTGCACACTTCCGTCATAGTCGGCACGGTCGCAGGTGAGCGACAGGGTGTCGCCCTGCTTGAAGCGCACATGACCAAAAGCCTCCACCGAGTTGGCATCCTGGAAGAAATAGGCACTGTCGCACCACAGCTGCGCCCCGGCGTGCGAGAAATGCACCTTGCCTTTCACTATCTGAGCATCGGGACGGCTGCTATACCGGTCATACTTCAGTTCGTCGGAGTGTATGAGATACACCCTCTCGTCGGTCTTGGGCCGTGGTTTTCTGCGCTGCGGCGCAGCCGTAGCGGCAAGCACGATAAGCCCAAAAAGGCACAGAGCCGCCGCCAGGGCTGCCCTATGCCGATATTGTGTCTTTGCTGTAAATGGCATTTTCACGTTGTCGATGTCACTTTACCCACCCTTCATACTCGAAGTCGCAGTTCTTGTAACGGTCTTTCATGCGCACATAGGTGTTCTTTATCTTGTTCACCACCCAGTTGTGCAGATACTCCTCGCGCTGCTTGGCCAGCACCACGTTTTTCAACACCTGATAGTCTTCGGTGATTGTTGCGCGGTGGGCTTCGGTGCGGCTCTTGAGCTTTATTATGGCACACACGGTCTTGCCTTTCTCGTTTATCATGCTGAAAGCGTCCGACACGTCGCCCACTTTCATCTTCTCCACCTCGCGAGCCACCTCGGTGGGCAGGTCTTTCATCTTGAAACGCGATGTGCGTCCTTCCTCGGAGTTATACGACATAAGACCGTGGTTGTTGCGTGTGTCCTTGTCGTCAGACATGTAAGAAGCCGCCTGTTCAAACGGTATTTTGCCGTCGCGGATATCGCACGCCACCGAGTCGAGGCGCACTCTCATGCTGTCGGTAGCTTCCTGCGACACTCGCGGAATGCGCAGAATGTGGCGCACCTTTATCTTGTCGCCGCGCTTGTCGATGAGCTGTATGATGTGGAAGCCGTATTCCGACTCCACAATCTTCGATATTTTCTTCGGGTCGGTGAGGTTGAAGGCCACAGCGGCAAATGCCGGGTCGAGCATTCCGCGCCCTGTGTAGTCCATTTCGCCGCCCTGACGTGCCGAACCCGGGTCTTCGGAGTAGAGACGTGCCAATGTGGCAAACGATGTCTCGCCGTTGTTCACGCGATCGGTGTATTCGCGCAGCTCATTTTTCACGCGGTTAATTTCTTCCTGCGATATTTTGGGCTGCTTGGTTATTATTTCCACTTCCACCTCGGTGGGCACATAGGGAATGCTGTCTTCGGGCATGTTTCTGAAATATTTGCGCACGTCAGACGGCGTTACTGTGATGTCGGCCACGAGTTTCTCCTTCATCTGCTGAATGAGCTGGTTGTTCTTGAAGTCGTCGTGAAGCGACTGACGCAGCTGGTTCACCGACATTTTCTTGTATTCCTCAAGTTTTTCGCGCGAACCGGCCTGGGCCACCCAACGGTTTATCTGCATGTCGATGCCCTGTGCTATCTCCGACTCCGACACCTGTATGGAGTCGATTTCGGCCTGGTGCAGGAAGAGTTTCTGCACGGCTATCTGCTCGGGTATCGAGCAGTCGGGGTCGCCGCGCCATGTTATTCCCTCGGCCTCGCCCTGCAGGCGCATTATCTCCACGTCCGATTTGAGTATAGGCTCGTCGCCCACAACCCATATCACCTCGTCAACAACACTGTTGTCGGGTGTCACGGGCTCGTCTTTTGCATTTTCAACAGAGTCGGTTTGGGCGGCAAGCGGGTGCGCCGTGCCCTTGCCCGCTCTTGCGCCGATGCCGAAAAGCATCAGCACGGCGAGTGCCCCGACAAACATTTTGTTCTCTTTTCTCATATTAGGTGGGTTCTATAAATTGGCTTTATGACAAAGCGCAACCCTTTATATTAATTCTTGTTTTGCGGTGGGAATTTATAGAACCCACCATTATATATTGCGCCGCGCAGCTCACGCCGTGGGCATTTCTCTATGTCTTCGTTGTTTCTTTGCCTGCGGCAATCAGTGTTTGTTCACCGTTTCCAGCACGGCGGGGTCAACCTCCACTGTGTATTGCTTGCGCAGCTGTGCCACCCACTCCTTTTCGAGTTGCTCCTGGTAGTCGGCCACCACCAGTTCGCGCACGTCCTCATAGGTCTTCGGTGCTTTCAGCAGTTCGCCGTAGGTAGCCTCAAACGGATAGCCTTTCACCTCGGCCACGTTGGTGTCTTTCTTGAACACGTCGCGATCGACAAGTGCGTTGTCGCCTTTCTTGAACATGCCCTTCACCACTTTTATGCGCACGGTGCTGTCGTTGAACGAGGTGCGCAGCTTGTCGGCCCAGTCTTTGAACGGCACGTTTTTCAGCGTCGTCTTCACGGCCTGCACGTCGGCCTCGTCCTTGGTGTTATAGGCGATGCCCTTGAAGCGGGGCTCGTCCCAACGGTATTTCTTCTTGTTTTTCTTGAAATAGGCTGCGAGGGCGGCATCGTCCTTGGCGGCCTTGTCCCACACGGTGCGGTTGCTTATTTCATAGAGCAGCAGTCCGTCGTGATATTCGCGAATGAGGTTGCGCAGGTCGGAGTCCTTGGCGGTGAGTTCCTCGGTGCGGCGGTTCACTATATCCTCGGGTGTACACGGCGGCGTTGCGTTCTTGGCCATTTCGGCGAGCTTGTCGTTCACTATGCGGTCGCGCATGTTCTGCTGTCCCACGAAGCGCAGAATGTCGGCGTGCACCGAGTCGTAGGGGAAGAACATGCTCTTGTCTTTGAGCAGCACAATGTGATAGCCCACGGGCGAGAGAAACGGTTTGCTCATTTCGCCTTTCTTCATGGCAAACACCTTATCCTCAAACTCCTTGAATGTCTGTCCTTTCTGTATCCACGAGATGTCGCCTCCGCGCTGTCCGCTCACCTTGTCGTCGGAGCATCGGCGAGCCAGTTCGGCAAAGTCGGCACCCTTCAGCAGAGCTGCGTAAATAGAGTCGGCGCGCAGCTTTGCCGAGTCCTGCTGTGCCTGCGTGGCCTTTTGTTTGAGCATGACGAGGATGTGTGCCGGGCGCACCAGTCCGCCGTTGGCGTCGATGCGTTCCTTTGTCTGGGCATACACCTCGAGTGCCTTGTTCTCAAGATCGAGGTCGTTGATGAATGTCGGGCGCACCTGCTGGTCGCGGTATATGGTGAATTCCTTGCGGAATGCCTTCGTGGTGTCGATGCCGGCAGCCTCGGCGGCGAGCACCTTCAGCTTGTAGTTGACAAACAAATCTACATATTCCTTTACGCTCTTCTTGTCGACAACGGTTTCGGAGTTGTTCTTGTTGTATGAATATTCAAACTCCGATCGTGTCACGGGCGTTCCGTTTATCTTCATTATCACGGGGTCGCTCTGTGCGAGGGCGGCCATACTCACGAGCAGCGACGCTGCCGCCGCCAGCATTCTTGTTCTCATTGGTGTGCCTGTTTTTTGTTTTGTTCCATGTGGCCGACAAAGGCCCAGTATGCACCGGGCCTGTCAGTGTGGTTGGTTATGCGCCCCGTTGTGGGGCGCATATATAATAATGTGTAAAACTGCAAACTTTGTCTGCGCCGGCATTACATCGGGCGCGAGTAGTTGGGAGCCTCGCTCGTGATTGTGATGTCGTGCGGGTGGCTCTCGAGCACTCCGGCGTTGGTGATGCGCACAAACTTGGCATTGTGCATATCCTCAATCGTTCCTGCTCCGCAGTAGCCCATGCCCGAACGCAGTCCGCCTATGAGCTGGTAGATCACTTCCTGCACGGTGCCCTTGTAAGGCACGCGGCCTGCGATGCCCTCGGGCACGAGTTTCTTCACGTCCTTGGTGCCGGCCTGGAAATAGCGGTCTTTCGAACCGTTCTCCATAGCTTCGAGCGATCCCATTCCACGGTAGCTCTTAAACTTACGGCCGTTGAAGATGATGGTGTCGCCGGGGCTTTCCTCGGTTCCTGCCACGAGCGAACCAATCATCACGCAGCTTCCACCGGCAGCGATTGCCTTCACGATGTCGCCCGAGTAGCGCAGTCCGCCGTCGGCTATGAGGGGCACGTCGGTGCCTTGAAGTGCACTGTAAACGTCGTAGACGGCACTCAGCTGGGGCACGCCCACGCCTGCCACCACGCGGGTGGTGCATATCGATCCCGGGCCAATGCCCACCTTTATGGCGTCGGCTCCTGCCTCTACGAGCATCTTGGCGGCGGCTCCTGTGGCCACGTTGCCCACCACGATGTCAACGCCGGGGAATGCAGCCTTGGCCTCAACGAGCTTTTCAATCACATATTTTGAGTGTCCGTGTGCGGTGTCAATCACGATGGCATCGGCTCCGGCCTCAACGAGTGCCGACATGCGGTCGAGTGTGTCAACCGTCACGCCCACACCGGCGGCCACGCGCAGGCGGCCCTTTTCGTCCTTGCAGGCCATGGGTTTGTCCTTGGCCTTTGTTATGTCCTTATAGGTTATAAGACCCACGAGGCATCCGTCCTTGTCAACCACGGGCAGCTTCTCAATCTTGTTTGTCTGCAAAATCTCGGCTGCGGCGGCCAGGTCGGTCTGTATGTGTGTGGTAACGAGATTTTCCTTTGTCATCACCTCGTCGATGAGCTTGTCGAGATGGCGTTCGAAACGCAGGTCGCGGTTGGTGACGATGCCCACGAGGTGACGGTTGTCGTCAACCACGGGAATGCCTCCAATGTGATACTCGGCCATGATGTCGAGTGCGTCCTTCACTGTCTTTCCACGACGAATGGTCACGGGGTCGTAAATCATTCCGTTCTCGGCGCGCTTCACTATCGCCACCTGACGGGCCTGCTCTTCTATCGACATGTTTTTGTGTATCACGCCGATACCTCCCTCACGCGCAATGGCTATTGCCATGGCCGACTCTGTAACTGTGTCCATAGCGGCGGTGACAAACGGCACATTAAGGCTGATGTGGCGCGAGAAACGGGTTTTCAACTCTACTGTCTTTGGCAGCACTTCCGAATAAGCGGGAACGAGAAGGACGTCGTCGAAGGTAAGACCGTCCATTACAATTTTATCTGCAACAAATGATGACATATGTAACTTAAAAATTTATTGCATGCAAATTTAGCAATAAAAAACCGATTTGCACGCATCAATGCAGTTTTTTATTCTTTCTTTAATTCTAATTAAGGTTATGGGCACGCGGCATGGGCACGACATGGACGGGTTGCAGATAAACCAGCAAAGTTTCAAGCATGCTTCTTGTCATCCCCGGAGGGGGTGAATATGCATAACCGCTGGTGACCGAAGGGAACCTGCGGATTTAACGCGGCTTTCCCGCCAGCGTCCTCGAAGAGGGCGAACATTCTCATAAGACATTTATTTTGCGATTGTTCGCCCTCTTCGAGGACGACCTTTGCAGAAGGCGTTTATCCGCAGGTTCCGCTCGCTATGCTCGCTCCACCAGCGGTTATGCACATTGGCCCTCTTCGAGGACCTGACGCTTGCGGCTTTTACTGGACACCAATAAAACGCAATATGCAGTTGGTGATGAACCACAAATTTAACTAGATTTGTCGAAGACCCACTGACCAACGGGAAGTAATCTGACGAATGACCCGCAATAGCGCAATTCGTGAAAATTCGGAACATTCGTGGTTAAAATTATTGGTGTCCGGTAAAAGCTTTGCAACCAGCAAGTCCCGTAGGGACGACAGATTATAGCGCAGGGGCTTGCCCCTGCGTTTTGTGAATTTTACTAAATTTGCCCCTGTAGGGGGCGCATAATTCATTGTGAAATTGAAATATGCGCCCCCTACAGGGGCAAAAGACGGTGATGCCTTGATAGATAGGGGCAAGTCCCTATCCTATAATATGCGCCCCTTTCAGGGGCAATGAATAGAGAAAGCCAGGCAAAAACAATAGTAAGCCCCGCATTTTCCAAAACCTTATAAAGAACATCCATTCAAGGTTTTACCATGTTAGACCAAAATTTTACTGGACACCAATATCAAAATAAAACATTGGGGTTGTTTTTCACAGGGCGTCTATAAAAACAAAAAAAATCCACCGCCTATCATCACTGACTGCCGGTGGATATACCTTAATATAATTATTTGGAAATAAATTTTTCTCTTTTTACGCGGGCGGCGCGTGCCGCCCGTGTGTCGTTGTTGCGTGGAGGATGCGTGAGATCACCCTCACTGCATAGGGGCGCGTGGAGGGTTAGTCCCACAAGTCCCACGAGTTGTCGTTCTTGTTGCCGCCGGCCTCGAAACCGTCTTCGCCGTTTTCGTCAATGCCGTGCTGCGTGTCGCCCTCGATGTTCTGAATGCTTGAAGCTATTACCATCAGGTCGTCCATGCCGGCAACCACCATCTGTGCGTTAGGCTGAATATAAGTCTTTTTCATAATCTGCTTTGTTGAGTTTTCGGTTGTATGATGTTATTTCACTACCACTTTCTTGCCGTTCACCACATACACTCCGTGTGCGAGTCCGTCGAGCGATGCGGCGTTGCGGCGCACGATCTGGCCGTTGAGGTTATACACGTTGCCGTTGATGGCCTTGGTGTCGGCATCTATTGCGTCAATGCCGCTGGTGTTGCCGCTAACCTTCTCCACCACGCCGTTGATTTCAACTTCTATTCCTTCTGTTGACTGTCCCGATACAGGCTGCAACCATCCGCGGAAGCCCTTTGAAGCGGTCTCCTTGGTGCGGTAGT